>JAQCLG010000146.1 GCA_027592745.1 Pseudomonadota bacterium
GGCGGCGGCTGGGCCGGCGGCAGCGACGGCTACGGCGGCGGCGGCTACGATGACGGACCCGGTGGCGGGGGTGGCCGCGGCGGCAGCGACATGGACGACGAAATCCCCTTCTAGACATGACGCCAGCGACGTATTACATACGTAATACGTTGATTGGAGAGCGGTCATGGATCAGGTGAAGGTGCGTCGTGTCGGCAATTCGCTGGGCGTGACTCTGACCGAACAGTGCCGGCAGATGGGCGTGGCCGAAGGCGACACCCTCTACGTCGTGCGCACCGAGCAGGGCATCGAGTTGCGGCCGGGCGATGATGCGTTCGCCCGCGCGGTAGCTGCGGGGCGGGATCTGATGAAGAGATATCCCAATGCCATGCGTGAACTCGCCAAGTAGATGGGCGAGCCGGTATGGCTTCCCCGCGAGGCCATCATTCTCCTCCACGAAGAGTCCCTGGCCGAATTCGGCGGACTGCCGGGCCTCAGAAACGAGGAAGGTCTGGAGAGCGCCCTGGCGCGGCCGCGAAACTGCCAAGCCTATGAGGGCATCGAGGACTCGTTAAGGCTGGCAGCGGAGTACGCGTTCGGGATCATGCGAAACCATCCCTTTCTTGACGGCAACAAGCGTGGCGGCTTCCTGGCGGCAGGCGCGTTTCTGGCGCTGAACGGATGGTCGATCCAGGGGGACGAAACGGAAGTCGCCAATGCCTGCCTCCTGCTTGCTGCGGGAGATTGGGGGGTGGCGGAGTTTGCCTTCTGGCTGCGCGAGAACTGTGTGGCGATCTGAAGCCTGCCGGGTTTGTTCGCAATTGCGAAAAGTGCTAGTCTTGCGCCTGTTGCATTCGCGCATCTTGCGGTGAAAAAACCGCATTACCTCAACATCTTGTAGGCAACGGCGGACCCCCTTGACCGATCCTGTGCTGCCCGATTCGTCCGACATTTCCCCGATAACGATCGAAGAGGAAATGCGGAAGAGCTACCTCGATTACGCGATGAGTGTGATCGTTGCGCGTGCGTTGCCCGACGTGCGCGACGGGCTCAAGCCGGTGCAGCGGCGCATCATGTTCGCCATGAACGAGGAGGGCTACACCTCCGACAAGCCGTACCGCAAGTCGGCCCGCATCATCGGCGACGTGATGGGCAAGTACCATCCCCACGGCGACCAGGCGATCTATGACGCCATGGTGCGCATGGCCCAGCCGTTCTCGCTGCGCCTCCTGCTGATCGACGGCCAGGGCAACTTCGGCTCGGTCGACGGCGATCCGCCCGCGGCCATGCGCTACACCGAGGCGCGCCTGGCCAAGGTCGCCGAGACCCTGCTCGACGACATCGACAAGGACACGGTCGACTTCCGCGACAACTACGACGGCAGCGAGAGCGAGCCGATCGTCCTGCCGGCGCGGTTTCCCAACCTGCTGGTCAACGGCGCCGGCGGCATCGCCGTCGGCATGGCGACCAACATTCCGCCACACAACCTGGGCGAGGTGATCGACGCCTGCTGCGCCTATATCGACAACCCCGGCATCTCGCCCGAGGACATGATGCGCTATGTGCCGGGCCCGGACTTCCCGACCGGCGGTCTGATCATGGGCACCCACGGCATCCGCGAGGCTTATCTCACCGGCCGCGGCTCGATCATCATGCGCGGCAAGGTCGAGGTCGAGGAGGTGCGCAAGGACCGCGAGGCCCTGATCGTCACCGAGCTGCCCTACCAGGTGAACAAGGCCCGCCTGATCGAGCGCATCGCCGAACTGGTGCGCGACAAGCGCGTCGAGGGCATTTCCGACATCCGCGACGAGAGCGACCGCCACGGCATGCGCATTGTCATCGAGCTCAAGCGCGAATCGATGGCCGAGATCGTGCTCAACCAGATCTACCGCTACACGCCGCTGCAGAGTTCCTTCGGCGTCAACATGCTGGCGCTCGAGGACAGCGGGCGCCCCGTGCAGATGACCCTGCGCGACGTCATCGACCGCTTCATCGCCTTCCGCGAGCGCGTCGTCACGCGCCGCACGCGGTTCCTGCTGAACAAGACCCGAGACCGCGCCCACCTGCTGCTCGGCCTGACCGTGGCCGTCGCCAATATCGACGAGGTCGTCGCGCTGATCCGTCATGCCAGCGATCCCGCCGATGCGCGCGAGAAGCTGATGGCACGCGAATGGCCGACCGGCGACATCGTCGCCCTGGTCGAACTGGTCGAGGGCGAGGAGGCCGCCCAGGTCGTCGCCGAACTGGGCCACTACCGCCTTTCCGAGGAACAGGCCCGCGCCATTCTCGACCTGCGCCTGCACCGCCTGACCGGGCTGGAACGCAACAAGGTCGTCGAGGAGCTCAACGAACTGGTCGTCAGGATCGCCGACTATCTCGACATCCTGCGTTCGCGCGAGCGCCTGATGGACGTAATCCGCAGCGACCTGCTGGAGATCAAGGAGAAGTTCGCCGATCCGCGCCGCACGGTGCTGACCGACCTGGTCGCCGAGCAGGACGAGGAAGACCTGATCCAGCCCGAGGACATGGTCGTCACCGTCAGCCACAACGGCTACGTCAAGCGGGTGCCGCTGGCGACCTACCGTTCGCAGCGCCGCGGCGGCAAGGGCCGCAGCGGCATGTCGACGCGCGACGAGGATTTCGTCAGCCGCGTCTTCATCGTCAACACCCATGGCTGGGTGCTGTTCTTCTCCACGACGGGACAGGCCTACCGCCTGAAGACCTATCGCCTGCCGATGGCGACACCCCAGGCGCGCGGCAAGGCCTTCGTCAACCTGCTGCCGCTGGCCGACGGCGAGTCCATCTCGACCGTCATGCCGATGCCGCTCGACGAGGAGAGCTGGGACGACCTGCAGATCGTCTTTGCCACGGCCCACGGCTCGGTGCGGCGCAACAGGCTTTCGGACTTCGCCAACATCCGCGCCAACGGCCTGATCGCCATGAAGCTGGAGGAGGGCGAACGCCTGATCGGCGTCGAGACCTGCCGCGAGGACCAGGACATCCTGCTCTTCACGCGCCTTGGCCGCTGCATCCGCTTCCGCGTCGCCGACGTGCGCCTGTTCTCGGGTCGCACCTCCTCGGGCGTGCGCGGCATCCGCCTGGCCGACGGCGACGAGGTCATCGGGATGACCGTGCTCGACCACGTCGGCATCGACGGTGCGACGCGGGCCGCCTTTTTCCGGCGCGTCAGCCAGGAACGGCGCGCCGAGGACATGGACGAGGACGAGGAAGGCACCGAGGAGATCGTGCTCGACGATGCCGTGTTCGAGGACATGAAGGCGCGCGAGCAGTTCCTGCTGACCGTGGCATCCGATGGCCTGGGCAAGCGTACCTCGGCCTACGACTACCGGGTCACCGGCCGCGGCGGCAAGGGCATCGAGAACCTCGACCTGAAGCGGGCCAGGAAGGGCAAGCGCGCCGAGGTCGTCGCGGCGTTCCCGGTCGCCGAAAGCGATCAGCTCGTGCTGGTCTCCGATGGCGGCCAGCTGATCCGCAGCGGCGTCGGCGACATCCGCATCACCGGCCGGCGCTCGCGCGGCGTCACGATCTTCCGTGTCGGCGATGACGAGCGTGTCGTCTCGGTCGCACGCATCGACGAGGGCGAGGAAGTCGAGGAGATCGACGACGCCGTCGTCACCGACGAGGGCCTGGCGGCCGACGTCGCCGGCGAGTCTGCCGACACGGCGCAGGATTCCGCGGAGAGCGGCGACGGGGGAGAGACGACATGATGAACGAGCGGGTTGGCGTCTATCCCGGTTCCTTCGATCCCATCACCACCGGCCATATCGACATCATCACCCGGTCGCGCCGGTTGATGGACAAGCTGATCGTCGGCGTCGCGATCAACACCGGCAAGGACCCGCTGTTCTCCTTCGACGAGCGCATGGACATGCTGCGCACGGAGCTGGGAGACCTGCCCGACGGCCCCGGACTGGCCGAGATCGAGGTCCGCCCGATCGATGGCCTGCTCGTGACCTTTGCCAAGAACAGCGGCGCCAGCATGATCGTGCGCGGCCTGCGCGCCGTTAGCGACTTCGACTACGAGTTCCAGATGGCCGGCATGAACGCCCGCATGGAGCACGAGATCGAGACCGTGTTCCTGATGGCCTCCGAACGTCACACCTTCATCGCCTCGCGCCTGGTCAAGGAGGTCGCCCTGCTGGGCGGCAACTTCGAGAGTTTCGTGCCCCGCCGGGTCGGCCTCCGGCTCGCCGACGCCGTCGCCCAGCGCCAGGCGCGCAAGGCCAGCGCCGGCTGACCGGTTCCGGCCGCGGCCGGCTGCCATGCGCGTTGACCTCTTCGACTTCGAATTTCCCCAGGACCTGATCGCCGAACACCCGGTCGAGCCGCGCGATGCCGCGCGCCTGCTGGTGGTGGGCGGGGACGGCGCCCTGCAGCATCGCATCTTCCGCGACCTGCCCGACCTGCTGGAGCCCGGCGACCTGCTGGTCGTCAACGACACCCGCGTCATCCCCGCGCGCCTGATCGGGCACAAGGGTGAGGGCAAGGTCGAGGTCACGCTGGGGCAGCCGATCGGAGACGGCCACTGGCGGGCGCTCGCCCGGCCCGGGCGCAAGCTGGCACCGGGAACCCGGATCGACTTCGCACCGGGTTTTGCCGCGACCGTCGCGACCAAGGGCGAGATGGGCGAGGTGACCCTTGCCTTCGAGACCGGCGGGACCGGGCTGGCGGACCTTCTCGAACGCCACGGCGCCATGCCGCTGCCGCCCTATATCAAGCGCCGCGAGGGGCCGCAGGCCCAGGACCGGAACGATTACCAGACGGTCTATGCCCGCGAAGCCGGCGCCGTCGCCGCACCCACGGCGGGACTGCACTTCACCGCGGATCTGCTGGACCGGCTGGAAGCGGGGGGCATCGGGCGCGCCACCGTCACGCTGCATGTCGGCCTGGGCACCTTCCAGCCCATGCGGGTCGACGACACGGACGATCACGACATGCACAGCGAGTGGGGACGGGTGACCCCGGAGACGGCCGCGGCGGTCAATGCCTGCCGCGCCTCCGGTGGCCGCATCGTCGCCGTGGGCACCACCAGCGTGCGCCTGCTCGAAAGCGCCGCGCGCGAGGACGGCGTCCTCGAAGCCTTCGAGGGCGAGACCGCTATCTTCATCACGCCGGGTTACCGCTTCCGTGCGGTCGACCACATGGTGACCAACTTCCACCTGCCGCAATCCACGCTGTTCATGCTCGTCTGCGCCTTTTCGGGCACCGACAGCATGAAGGCGGCCTATGCCGCCGCGATCGACCAGGGCTATCGCTTCTACAGCTACGGCGATGCCTGCCTGTTGTCGCCGCACGCGCCCACTCCGAGCCCCGGACATCCAAGGACATGACGGCATTCGCCCTCGATATCGCCGCGACCGACGGCGCCGCACGCCTGGGATCACTCGCCACCGCCCATGGCCCGATCCGCACGCCGGCCTTCATGCCTGTCGGCACGGCCGCGACGGTGAAGGGCATGCTGCCGGACCAGGTGAAGGCCACCGGCGCCGACATCGTTCTCGCCAACACCTATCATCTGATGCTGCGGCCGGGTTCGAAGCGGGTCGCGGGGCAGGGCGGACTGCATCGTTTCATGGGCTGGCCCGGCCCGATCCTCACCGACAGCGGCGGTTATCAGGTCTTCTCGCTCTCCGAACTGCGCAAGATCACCGAGAACGGCGTGCGTTTTCGCAGCCATGTCGATGGCAGCTACAACGACCTGACGCCCGAAAACGCCATGGCGATCCAGCACGATCTCGACGCCACGATCACCATGGTGCTGGACGAGTGCACCGAACATCCCGCGACCCACGAACGGGCGCAGGCCTCCATGGAACGTTCGATGCGCTGGGCGCAGCGCTGCAAGGACGCCTTCCGGCCGCGCGAGGGTTATGCCCTGTTCGGCATCGCCCAGGGCGGCACGCACGAGGATCTGCGGCGCGCCTCCGCCGAGGCCCTGGTCGTCATCGGCTTCGACGGCTACGCCGTCGGCGGCCTAGCGGTGGGCGAGGGCCAGGAGGACATGTTCCGCACCCTGGACGCCACCGTCCCGTTCCTGCCGCATGACAAGCCGCGTTATCTCATGGGCGTTGGCCGACCCGACGACATCGTCGGCGCCGTCGCACGCGGCATCGACATGTTCGATTGCGTCCTGCCGACCCGCTCGGGCCGCACAGGCCAGGGTTTCACCCGGCGCGGCACGATCAACATCCGCAACGCCCGCCACCAGGACGACCCGCGTCCGCTTGACGAGACCTGCGCCTGCCGCGCCTGCACCGGGTTCAGCCGTGCCTATCTGCATCACCTGTTCCGCTGCGGCGAAATGCTGGGTCCGATGCTGCTCACCGGCCACAACGTGACCTTCTACCAGGACCTGATGGCCGGGCTGCGTGGGGCGATCGGGGAAAGGTGCCTGGAGGACTGGAGCGGGGAGTTCCTTGCACGCTATCGCGGCGGTGACGTGCCGCCCCTGTGACCGGCCGGAGGGCCTGCGGGTGTGCCCGTGCCGTACACTCCGGTTGGCGGCGGTTTGGGCGATGGCACCAAACTGGCATAACATCGCGGCATCATGACGACACCACGTTACCCCGGAGCGAGACCTTGACCATCGACCACGAGGACCAGCTCGAGGCGTTGAAGCGGATCGGCGCCATCGTCGCCGACGTGCTGCAGGCCATGGGGCATGCCCTGGAGCCGGGCATGACGACGCTGGAACTCGATGCCATCAGCCGCCGGCTGCTGGAGGCGCAGGACGCGCGGTCCGCGCCGGAGCTCTGCTACGACTTTCCCGGCGCCACCTGTATCAGCGTCAACGAGGAAGTCGCCCACGGCATCCCCGGAAGCCGGGTCATCCGGGCCGGCGATCTGGTCAACATCGACGTCTCCGCGGAGAAGGACGGTGTCTTTGCCGACACGGGCGCCAGTTTCGCCGTGCCGCCGGTCACGCGCCACGACGATCGCCTGATGGCCTATGGCCGCAAGGCCCTGTGGCAGGGCATCAAGGCGGTGCGTAGCGGTCAGCCGCTCAGCGCCATCGGGCGCAACATCGAACGGTTCGCCGACAAGGCCGGCTACACGCTGATCCGCAACCTGGCGAGCCATGGCGTCGGCCATGCGCTGCACGAGGAGCCCGGCACGATCCCGACATGGTGGGAGCCGCGCGAGCGCCGCCGCATCGGCGAGGGCATGGTCTTCACCATCGAACCGTTTCTTTCGACCGGCGCCGAATGGGCGCGGGAATCCGCGGACGGCTGGACCCTGCTCGGCACGGCAGGTACCCGCACGGTCCAGTACGAACACACCATGGTGGCCACGAGCCGGGGGGCCGTGGTCGTCACCCTGCCGACCTCTTGAACGATACCGAAGGGGGTCTCCGATGCAACCCTTGTGCTTGCCGGCCTTGCCGCCACCCTGGTTGCACCCTGGCGACCGGCCTCTGCCGACGGCCTGCTCGACAGCCTGACCTCGGGCGATACCGACAGCCTGACGAATTCCCTGGGCGGCCTGACCGGGAACAGCGGCAGCAGCGGCGGCCTTGGCGCCGGCCTCGACACCGGCGAGATCGTCGGCGGCCTCAAGGAGGCCCTGGGCATCGGCACCGAACAGGCCGTCGGCACCGTGGGTGTGCTCGACGGCTTCAATGCCGACCCGGCAATCCACATCCCGCTGCCCGATTCGCTTTCGAAGGTGCAGAGCGCGCTCAAGACCGTCGGCATGTCGGGCATGGCAGACGAACTCGAACTGAAGCTCAACCGTGCGGCCGAGGAGGCATCGAGCCAGGCCACGGACATCTTCTGGGGCGCCATCGAGAGCATGTCGATCGACGATGCCAAGGGCATCCTCAACGGCCCCGATGACGCCGCGACCCAGTACCTGCGCCGCACCACCGGCGGCCAGCTCAAGGATTCGATGCGTCCCGTCGTCGATTCGAGTGTCTCGGAGGTCGGTGCGATCCAGTCCTACGACGCCATGATGGGCGAATACGAGAACATCCCCTTCATGCCCGACGCCAAGGCCGACATCACCGACTACGCGCTCGAGAAGACCATGGACGGCATCTTCCACTACGTCGCCGTGGAGGAGGCCGCGATCCGCAACAACCCGGTCGAGCGTTCGACCGAACTGCTGCAGAAGGTCTTCGGCTGAATCCTGTGACCTGACGGCGGGACCGGGGGCTTCAGCCGCCCACCGGTCCTCCGGTGCGGCGTGCCGTGTAGAAGGCCGCCGCGATGATGACCGCCGCGCCGATCCAGGTTGCGATGTCGGGATACTCGGCAAAGAAGACGACGCCTAGAAGGCCGGCAAAGATCAGGCGGATGTAGGAGAGCGGTGCAATGTAGCTCGCCTCACCCAAGCGGTAGGCGCGCAGTACGCAGGCCTGGGCGATGATGCCGAAGAAGGCGACGCCGAGCAGCAGCAGGGCTTCGCGCAGATCGGGCATGTGCCAGCCCGCCATGGCCGGCCAGAGCGCGATCAGGCCCGAGGAGCAGAAGGTGAAGAACAGCATCGAGAGCTGGCTTTCCGCCCGGGGGAAGCTCTTCACCAGCCCGACCGAGACGGCGATGCAGAGCGCCTGCACCAGCACGATCAGGGCGAGCGGATCAAACGCGGCGCTGCCGGGCTGGATCATCACGATGACCCCGAGGAAACCCACGATGGTTGCCGACCAGCGGCCCCAGCCGACCTGCTCGCGCAGGACCACGGCGGCCAGCAGGGTGATGAACAGCGGCGTCGTGAAGTTCATCGCCGTGGCGGTCGCAAGCGGGATCACGGTGAAGGCATAGAACCCCACGGTGACGCCCAGGCCGCCGCTGACCGAGCGCGACAGGTGCAGCTTCATGTGCCGGCTGCGCCAGGGAACGATGCGTCGCGCCCAGAGCATGGGGCACACGACCAGCAGCCCGACCACTGCGCGCACGAACACGGTCTGGAAGGCGTCGACGCCGCTGTCGCCCAGGGCCTTGACCAGCGCAGCGGTGGCGGCGAAGGCCGCCGCGGCCGCAATCATGAACATGGCGCCGCGCACGTTGTCGCGTCGCCGTTCCTGACCGTGCTGCTGGCTTTCGCCGGGGAGGGAGGGGCTTGTCATGGGCAGGCGCATGTTAAGCCCGGAACGCCGGCAAGCGCGAGGTTGACCGGGCAGGGGGTGACTCCTATGGTCGCGCCGCCTTGAGCCTGTAGCTCAGTCGGTAGAGCATCTGACTTTTAATCAGAGGGTCCCGGGTTCGAGTCCCGGCGGGCTCACCACCAAAATCAAGGGGTTAGGTTAAACCAGCCTAACCCCTTTTTTGCGCTGGAAGCCACCAGGTAGCCACGCGGGCTGATTTCCAGGCTTTTTGGACGGCAAAAGCGCCCGGTCATCGAACTGCCAAAACCGACAAAAGGGTCGCCGGTTGCAGGGCCGGTGGCACTCATCGACAGACGGTTGCTACACTCTGACATCAACGAGGAGATCGGCCATGAAACGTCTCTGCGCCGTGCTGATGATGCTGGTCGTCTGGCCTGCCTGGGCGGACGACAACGATGGCTATGATGCCTACGAGCGGGGCGACTACGCGACGGCGCTGAAGGAGTGGCGGCCCTTGGCCGAACAGGGCGAGGCCATCGCCCAGAACAACCTCGGCCTCATGTACGACAACGGCACCGGCGTC
>JAQCLG010000007.1 GCA_027592745.1 Pseudomonadota bacterium
ACCAGCCGGCCATGCCGGCCCCGCCATCGGGAAGCTGCTCGCCGAAGGCCAGGCGGAACAGCGGCCACAGCGCGGTGGCGCGGGCGGCGAAGTCTGCGCTGCCCTGGGCGCGGTCCTGCAGCAGCGGCCACCAGCGCGCCGCCGATTCCGGCCGACCGGCCATGAGCAGGGCCGCCGAGGCATCGGCCGAGAACCAGGCCAGTTCGCTGGCCGGGGTCAGTCCGGCGATCTGGCCCGCCGCTGCCCGGGCCGCGGCGAGATAACCCGAAGGACCGCCGGTTTCGGCGGCATGATGGAGCAGCGCGGCCAGCGCCTCGGCCTTGGCCGCGGGCAGGACCTGGGTCTGCGCCGCCTGGAACAGCAGGGCGCGCGCCGAGGGCCCGTCCATGCCGTCGGCCTGGGAAAGGGCGCTGGTGATCTCGGCGGGTCCATAGGGCACCGACGCGTAGAGCGCGGCAAGCTCGCTGCCGGCCATGGCGCCGTTTGCCGTGGCCTGTTCGCCCGCGGCCAGGCGGATCTCGTTGTCCAGCACGGCGCTTTCAGCAATGGCGCGCTGGATGCCGGCCGGCGCCGAGGCGATCAGGGCGCCCGAGAGCGGCACGTCGGCGGCAAGCGCCATGGCCAGGATCAGCGGCGTTGCGCCCTCCAGGCTCTCGATCCGGCCGCGGGTGCCGCTGGCCGGGGCGCCGTCCAGGGCGACGTACTGCGGTTCGAGCACAATTCCCGACTCCTGGAGCAGGGACAGCCCCAGGTCGGCCGCCGCCTCCTCGCCGGCCAGGCGCTGGCAGAACACCAGGGCCTTCTGCAGTTCCACACCGCCGCCCAGGTTCATGCCGTCGCGCACGTTGCGGCAGGCCTCGTCGGGCTGGCCGGCCAGGAACCCGGCATCGGCAAGCCCGGCCAGAGCAGCCGCCGAAAGCGCGCTGCGCCCGGCACTGGCGGCAAGTTCGGCCACCGCGGCGTGGAGGCCCAGGGCATTGAGGCGCTCCATGCGCAGGGCAAGCAGGTCGGCGCTTTCGCCCTGGGGCGGGCTCGCCGCCGTCAGCAGCAGGCGGCGTGCCAGTTCGGTCGCCGTGGGCGAACCGTTGCCCGCCGGGATCGCCGGCAGCAGGGTCGCGACCAGGCCGGGATCGCTGCGATCCCACATGTCCATGGAAAAGCCGCCGCCGTTGATGTCGAGCGTGCCCGCGGCCGAGGAACTGACCGCCTCCAGGCTCTCGACCTGCAGGCTGTCGGAGGAGCCCGGCACGCCGAACTGGCCGGTGCTGCCACCCGTGCCGTCCGTGGCGGCGCTGCCGACATCGTCGTCAAAGGGGATCAGCAGCATGGGATCGCTGCCGTCCGATTGTGCCAGCGCGCTCGCGGCGCTGCCCGTCACCACAAGGGCGAGAAGCAGCCCGAGCGCCGGCCTAGCGCGGGAAACGATCATTCGGGATCGTCTGCTCGACATGGGTGGTAGGGGGTGGGATATCCCACGTCGCAAGGAAGGCGCCGCCGCCGGCGATGGCAACGACGATGACGAGCATGAGGAAACGGGCGATGAAACGCATGGTCTTGACGGACCGTCCATGGGCAGCGGGTGATCGACTATGCTATCGTCGCACTATGGCGTTCGTGCGGCAATCGCAGACAGGACTGCACCTGCCCGCAACGCTGCCTGCCAGCCCGACCACCGCATCCGGTTCCCTGTGAGCGACGACTCCCTACCCAAGCCAGACCGCACGATCACGCTCGTGGGCCTCATGGGCGCGGGAAAATCCACCGTGGGCCGCCGCCTGGCCGCGCGTCTGGACATACCCTTCGTCGATGCCGACAGCGAGATCGAGGCTGCGGCCGGCTGCACCATCCCCGAAATCTTCGAACGCCACGGCGAGGCCGAGTTCCGCTCCGGCGAGCGCCGGGTCATCGCCCGCCTGCTGCGCGGCCGGCCCAATGTCCTGGCCACCGGCGGCGGCGCCTTCATGGATGCCGACACCCGCCAGCGCATCAAGGCACGCGCCATCTCGGTCTGGCTGCGCGCCGATCTCGAACTGCTCATGGCCCGCGTCGCGCGGCGCGACAACCGCCCCCTGCTCAAGCAGGGCGACCCGCGCGAGATCATGGAGCGCCTGATGGCGCAGCGTTATCCCGTGTACGCCGAGGCCGACATCACGGTGGAAAGCAACGAGGGGCCGCACGACGCCATCGTCGAGCGCATCATCGACGCCCTGCGAGAGAGGACATCCGCGGCATGACGAGCGAAACCATCAGCGTCAAGCTGGGCCGCCAGTCCTACGACATCCTGGTCGGCGACGGCCTGATCGACGCCGCCGCACAGCACCTTTCCCCCGTGCTCAAGCGGCGCAAGGTCTTCATCGTCACCGACGAGACCGTGGCCGGGCTGCATCTCGAACGCCTGGTCGCCGCGCTGCAGGCCGGCGGCATCGCCAGCCACGCCACGATCCTGCCGCCGGGCGAGTGGAACAAGGATTTCGCCCATCTCCAGCAGATGACCGATTCCCTGCTCGACGCCGGGGCCGAGCGCAGCGACACGCTGCTTGCCCTGGGCGGCGGCGTGATCGGCGACATGACGGGTTTTGCCGCGGCGATCCTGCGCCGCGGCATGGATTTCGTGCAGGTGCCCACCACCCTGCTCGCCCAGGTCGACAGCTCGGTGGGCGGCAAGACCGGCATCGACACCCGCCAGGGCAAGAACCTGATCGGCGCCTTCCACCAGCCCCGCCTGGTGCTGGCCGACACCGGCGTGCTCGACACCCTGCCCCGGCGCGAACTGCTGGCCGGCTACGCCGAGGTCGTGAAGTACGGTCTGCTGGGCGACGGCGTGTTCTTCGAATGGCTGACCCGGCGGGGCGCCGAGGTGATCGACGAGAACGGCCGCGCCCGGCGCCAGGCCATCGTCACCTGCTGCCGGGCCAAGGCCGAGATCGTCGCCGCCGACGAGACCGAGACCGGCGAACGCGCCCTGCTCAACCTGGGCCACACCTTCGGCCATGCCCTGGAGGTCGCCGCCGGGTTCGACGGCGGCCTGCTGCACGGCGAGGCGGTTGCCATCGGCATGACCATGGCCTTTGCCCTGTCGGCCGAACTGGGTTTCTGCCCGCCCGAGGAGGCCGACTGGATGCGCCGCCACCTCGACGCCATCGGCCTGCCGACCCATCCGGCGCGCTGCGGCCTCGACGATCTCTCGGGCGCCGCCCTGGTCGCACACATGGCCCAGGACAAGAAGGTCCGCGACGGTCGTGTCACCTTCGTGCTGGTCCATGGCGTCGGCGAGGCCTTCCTGACGCGCGATATCGAGCCGGCCACCGTCGAGGCCTTTCTCGACGGCTTCCTCCACGACGTTCCCGATGCCGCCTGATCCATCCCCGCGGCATCGCCCGCCCCGTCACAACAGAACTGCGACCCCTGCGCCATGACCGTGGTCTTTGAAATAGCCATTGCCGCCATCTTCGTGTCGCTGCTGTTTTCGGCCTTCTTCTCGGGCTCGGAGACGGCGCTGACCGCGGCCAACCGCTCACGCATCCATCACCTGGAGATGGAGGGCAACAAGCGTGCGCGCACCGTCAACCACCTGATGCGCGACCGCGAGCACCTGATCGGCGCCATCCTGCTGGGCAACAACGTCGTCAACATCTTCGCGGCCTCGGTCGCCTCCTTTGCCTTCACCCAGGCCTTCGGCGAGGCGGGCGTGGCCTATGCCACCGGCATCATGACCGTGCTGGTGCTGATCTTCGCCGAGGTCATGCCCAAGACCTACGCCATCCGCAATGCCGAGAAGGTGGCGCTCTTCGTCGCCCCACCCATGAAATGGATCGTGCGCCTGCTCTCGCCGATCACCGGCACGATCCGCTGGCTGGTGATGATGATCTTCCGCCTGATCGGTGCCCATCAGGACGGCAGCGGCACCCCCTCGGAAGAGGAGATCCGCGGTGCGCTGGCGCTCTACAAACACGAGGGCGGCCTAGTCAAGGACGAGCACGCCATGCTCGACAGCATCCTCGATCTCTCCGAGGTCGAGGTCGGCGAGGTCATGACCCACCGGCGCAACATGTTCACCGTCAACATCGACCAGCCGGTCGATGCCCTGGTCGACGAGATTCTCAAGAGCCCCTACACACGCATACCGCTGTGGCGGGACGACCCCGACAACATCGTCGGCATGCTGCACGCCAAGAACCTGCTGCGCGAGGTGCTGCGCAAGGGCGGGCGCCTGCCCGGCATCGACATTATGAAGATCGCCAGCGAACCCTGGTTCGTGCCCGACACGACGACGCTGTCCGAACAGCTTGCCGCCTTCCGCGAGCGCCATGCCCACACCGCGCTGGTGGTCGACGAATACGGCACGATGATGGGCCTGATCACGCTGGAGGACATCCTCGAGGAGATCGTCGGCGACATCGAGGACGAACACGACATCGCCGCGTCCGACCACGCCGTCTCCGAGGACGGCTCGGTCGTGGTCGACGGCGCCGCGACGATCCGCGACATCAACCGCGAGTTCGACTGGAACCTGCCCGACGACGAGGCCAACACCATCGCGGGCCTGGTCATCCACGAGGCCCAGCTCATTCCCGACATCGGCCAGATCTTCGTCTTCCACGATTTCCGCTTCGAGATCACCGGGCGCCAGCGCAACCAGATTACCCAGCTTCGGGTCACGCCCCTGGGCGAGAACTTCGAAGAAATGCCGGAAGGCTGACGCATGGTCCTCGACCTGCTGGTTTCCCTCGTTCCGGTCCTCTCGCCGATCCTGATCGCGATCCTGGTCGGCTTCGTCTGGGCGAAAAAGGGCACGCCGGCCGAACCGGCGCACCTGACCCAGGTGATCCTGAACGTCGGCACGCCCTGCCTGGTCTTCTCGACGCTCTCGACGCTGACCGTCAGCCCGCTCGAGCTCGGCACGATGGCGCTGGCCTGCGTCCTGATGCTGACCACCTTCATCGGCACCAGCTACCTGATGCTGCGCGGCGTCGGCCTGCCCCACCGCATCTACCTGGCGCCGACGATCTTCGGCAACCTCGGCAACCTCGGCCTGCCGGTCAGCCTCTACGCCTTCGGCGATACGGGGCTGGAGCTTGCCCTGATCATGTTCGCCACCCAGTCGGTGCTGTTCTTCACGATCAACATGTGGCTGATGTCGGGCAAGGCTTCGCCCGTCTCGATGCTGAAGACGCCCCATATCTACGCCATCGCCGCCGCGCTGGCCTTCACCCTGACCGACACGGCCCCGCCGGCCTGGGTCTCCAACACGACGCAGCTGCTGGGCGGCATGACGATCCCACTGATGCTGATCATGCTCGGCATCTCGCTTGCCCGCATGAAGGTCGTGGCCGTGACGCGGCCGCTGATCGTGGTCGTGCTGCGCCTGCTGGTCGGCGTCGGCGTCGCACTCGGCGTCAGCTGGCTGCTCGGACTCGACGGCATCGCCGCCGGCGTCATCTTCATCGCCTGTTGCATGCCCGCGGCGGTCTTCAACTACCTGATGGCCGTACGTTTCGACCGCGATCCCGGCGAGGTGGCGAGTTTCATCGTGCTCAACACCCTCGCCATCCTGGTCCTGCTGCCGCTCCTGGTGCCGGTCGCCTGGTGGATCGCGGGTATCTCCTGAACCCTTGCGGGCCGGCGCGGCCCGCTTCTATGCTGCGCTGCACAAAAGAACCGGAGACCGGCATGCCCCTGCCCGAGCCCGCATCGCGCAAGCTGATGCACACGCGCCAGATCCATTGCCAGGGATTCAAGCGGGACGACGGCCTGTGGGACATCGAGGCCCACCTGACCGACGTCAAGACCTACGGCTTCGACAGCCGCGACCGCACCCGCGTCGAGGCCGGCGAACCGATCCACGGCATGTGGCTGCGCCTGACGCTCGACACCGATTTCGTCGTGTGCGAGGTCGCCGCGGCGATGGACCACACGCCCTTCACGATCTGCAGCCAGATCGCCCCGGCCCACCAGAAGCTGGTCGGCGAGAGGATCGGCGCGGGCTGGAACCGGCGCGTGCGCGAACTGCTGGGCGGCACCAGCGGCTGCACCCACATGCGCGAGATGCTCGGGCGCATGGCCACCGTGGCGATCCAGTCGATGTTCGGCGAGAAGCGCAGGAACGGCGAGGAGATCCAGGAGAAACCCGGCACCAAACCCTTCGTGCTCGACGGCTGCTACTCCTGGGCCTCCGACAGTTCCGTGACGCAGCGCGAGTATCCCGACTGGTACACCGGACCCAGGGACGCCGCCGACGCGTGAGGCCCGGCTTCGACCGCAGCGCAGATCGCCATTGCGGAGATCGGCCATTCGGTCCTAGCGTCGCTGCCTGTCGTGAGGACAAGGCGACCATGACCGATCAGGTGTTTCGCTGGGAATGCCGCCGCGTCAGCGGCTTTGCACTGTCGGTGGGATCACGCCGCGCGGGCCTGTAGGCACGCGCCGCAGGCTGCCGCCCGGTCCCGCGACCCGGCGGTTTCCGCCCCTCCGCTGACAGGACGTTTTCCTTCATGGGCATGACCCGCCTGGCCGTCGATATCGGCGGCACCTTCACCGACGTGGTTCTCGAGCGCGACGGCGCACTGCACGGCACCAAGGTTCCAACCACGCCCGAGGGCCCCCAGCGCGGCTTCCTGGACGGCGTGTTGCGCCTGCTGCGCGAAACCGGCACGGCGCCCGCTGCCATCGGCTCGATCATCCACGGCACGACCCTGGCGACCAACGCACTGATCGAGCGCAAGGGCGCCCTCACGGCGCTGATCACCACACGCGGCTTCCGCGACAGCCTGGAGATCGGCTACGAGGCGCGCTTCGACCAGTACGACATCCAGCTCGAGAAACCCGAGCAGCTCGTGCCGCGCCACCTGCGCTTCACGGTCGAGGAGCGTCTGGCCGCCGACGGCCGCGTGCTCAAGCCGCTGGACGAGGCCGGTCTTGCAGCGCTCGTCCCGCTGCTGCGCGAGGCCGGGGTCGAGGCCGTGGCCATCGGCTTCCCGCACGCCTATGCCAATGCCGATCACGAACGGCGCGCCGGGGCGCTCCTTGCCGGCCTGCTGCCGGAGATCCCGATCAGCCTGTCCAGCGAGGTCTGCTCGGAAATCCGCGAGTACGAACGGCTCTCGACCACGGTCGCCAACGCCTATGTCCGGCCCAGGATGGCGGGTTACCTCGATGCCCTGGCCCGCGACCTGGCCGGTGCCGGGCTTTCCTGCCCGCTCTTCATGGTGACCTCGGCGGGCGGCATCACGACGCTGGAGGCGGCCATGGCCTTTCCCATCCGCCTGGTCGAATCGGGTCCCTCGGGCGGCGCCGTGCTGGCCGAGATCACCGCCGAGCAGAACGGCGCCCGCGACGTGCTCTCCTACGACATGGGCGGCACCACGGCGAAGATCTGCCTGATCGGCGACTACCGCGCCGCCACGGCGCGCGAGTTCGAGGCGGCACGCACCGCCCGCTTTGCCAAGGGCAGCGGCATCCCCCTGCGCATCCCCGTGGTCGAGATGATCGAGATCGGCGCCGGCGGCGGCTCGATCGCCGCCGTCGACAGCCTGCAGCGTGTCGCCGTCGGGCCGCACAGCGCGGGCGCAATGCCGGGTCCGGCCTGCTACGGCAACGGCGGCGACTGGCCCACCGTGACCGACGCCGACCTCGCCCTGGGCCGCCTGGATGCCGAACGATTCGCCGAGGGCCACCTGCGCCTCGATGCCGGCGCGACCGAACGGGCGATCGCGGCCGTCATCGCCGCGCCGCTCGGCCTGAGCGGTCTGGACGGTTCCCGCGCAATCTGCGAGATAGTCGACGAGGCCATGGCCAATGCCGCCCGGGTCCACGCCGTCGAACACGCCCGCGACCTGCGCACCGCGACGATGATCGCCTTCGGCGGCGCCGGGCCGCTGCATGCCGGGCGGCTGGCCGAAAAGCTCGGCATCGCCCGCATCGTCGTGCCGGCCAATCCCGGCGTCGGCTCGGCCGTGGGCTTCCTCTCCATGCCGGTCTCCTACGAGGTCGTGCAGAGCCGCTACATGCTGCTGTCGCACTTCCGCGCCGGCGAGATCGCCGAGGTCCTGGCGGGACTGACCGCAACCGCGCAGGCCGTGGTCGCCCGTGCCGCGCCCGAGCAGCCGCGCACGATCCGGCGCAGCGCGCTGATGCGTTACATGGGCCAGGGCCACGAGGTCGAGATCGCGCTGCCCGACGGCGAGGTGACGGACGCAACGGCGCAGGCGCTGCGCGAGGCCTACGGCCGCCGCTACGCCGAACTCTACGGCCGCGCCATGACCGCGGGCGAAATCGAGATCCTGACCTGGACCGTCACCGTGGCGACCCGGCGGGCGCCGGTGGCGACCGTCGCGGCCGTGCCCGCACGACCCGCTGCCGGGCCGATCGGACGGCGTGCCGTCTTCGATCCCGGATCGGGCAGGATGCACGACACGCCGGTCTACCTGCGCGATACCCTGGTCCCCGGCATGGCCTTCGACGGCCCGGCGCTGGTCGTCGAGGGCCAGACCACGACCGTGGTTCCCGCGAGTTTCCGCGCCGGCGTCAACGGCGGCGGCCATCTCGTGCTCGACCGCATCGACACCCAGGCGACCAACGCCGGCGAAGCCGACGACATCCGCCTGCAGGTCATGTGGAACCGGCTGCAGGCCGTGGTCGACGAACAGGCCGGGGTGCTGATGCGCACCGCGTTCAGCCCGATCGTGCGCGAATCGGGCGACCTCTCGGTCGGCGTCTTCGACCTGGAGGGCCGCATGCTCGCGCAGGCGGTGACCGGCACGCCGGGCCACGTCAACACCATGGCCGCGGCCTGCGCGAAGTTCTTCGATGCCTTCCCGCGCCAGACCATGCGGCCGGGCGACATCTACCTCACCAACGACCCCTGGATGGGCTCGGGCCACCTCAACGACTTCGTCGTCGTGAAACCCTGCTTCCTCGGCGAAAGGCTGGTCGGCTTCGTCTCCTGCACCAGCCACCTGGTCGACATCGGCGGGCGCTGCCTGGGTCCCGACGGCAGCGACGTCTTCGACGAAGGCCTCTACGTGCCGCCGATCCGCCTGGTCGATGGCGGCAACCTGGCCGAACTCTTCATGACGCTGCTGAAGGCCAACTCCCGCTCGCCCGAAGCGGCCGAGGGCGACGTCCACGCCCTGATCGCCTGCTGCGAGACCGGCGAGAAACGCCTGGTCGCCATGATGGCCGATTTTGCCATCGACGACCTGGGCCCGCTCTCCGAGCGCATCCTGGCGACCTGCGAACGTGCGACCCGCGCGCGTATCGCCGCGCTGCCCAAAGGCACCTTCGACTTCGCGATGACGGTCGATGGTTACGACGATCCCATCACCATCGAGGCCCGCCTCACCATCGCCGGCGACGACCTCCATCTCGACTTCCACGCCTCGGCGCCGCCCTCGCCCCACGGCATCAACGTGCCGCTGAACTATGCCGAGGCCTACACGGTGTTCGGCATCAAGTGCGTCATCGCCCCCGACATCCCCAACAACCACGGCTCCCTGCTGCCGATGCGCGTCACTGCAACGCCCGGCACGATCCTGAATGCCGCCAAGCCGGCACCGGTCTGCTCGCGCCACATCCTGGGCCAGCTCCTGCCCGATGTCGCGCTGGGCTGCCTGGCCTAGGTCGTGCCCGATGCCGTGCCTGCCGAAGGCGCCGCCACGCTATGGGACCTGCCGATGAAGGGCCTCGTCGAGGCCACGGGGCAACCCTTTGCCGCCGAACTGGTGTTCAACGGCGGCACCGGCGCGCGGCCGTCCAGGGACGGGCTTTCGGCCACCGCCTTCCCGAGCGGCGTCATGGGCAGCCTGGTCGAGATCACCGAAAGCACGACGCCGATCCTGGTCACCCGGCGCGAACTGCGCCCCGGTTCGAGCGGACCGGGAGAGTTCCGCGGCGGCCTGGGCCAGGTGATCGAGATCGAGGCCCTGCCCGGCACGCCGCTGGTCGTCTACGGCACGGTCGATCGCGTGCACTTTCCCGCGCGCGGCCGTGCAGGCGGCCAGGCCGGCGCCTGCGGCCGTTTCGAACACAGCGCCGGCACGCCCTTCTCCGGCAAGGGCTCCTGCACCCTCAGGCCCGGCGAGCGGCTGACCGTGTTCACCCCCGGCGGCGGCCATGGACCGCTGGCGGCGCGCCGGCCCGAACGTCACGCAAGGGACCGGCGCGACGGTCTCATCGGCGCCGATGCCGCGTCCGGCGGCACGGCCGGAAATGGAGACGACTGAGATGGACGGACCAGGCATGGCGGCCTCTCGCGGGCGGGCACGGATCGGCGTCATCGTGCCCTTCTCCAACACCAACCTCGAACCCGACATGGCGATGCTGCGGCCCGATGGCGTCTCCATCCACACGGCGCGCGCCGGCGGCTACGACCTCGACGCGGTGCCCGATTCCGACCAGATGCGCAAGTTCGCCGCCGCCGGCCTCGACGACGTGCTGGAATCGCTCTGCGCTGCCCGGCCCGACGTCATCCTCTACGGCTGTACCTCGGCCACGCTGTCGATGGGCCCCGACTACGACCGGGAATTCTGCGCCCGCATCGAGGCCCGTGCCGGCGTTCCCGCAGTGACGGCGGCGGGCGCCCTGGTCGAGGCGCTCGACGCGCTCGATGCCCGCACCATCGGCTTCTGCTCGCCCTATACCGAGGAACTCAACCGCGAGGCCGCAGCCTTCCTCGGCGCCTGCGGCTGCCAGGTCATCGCCAGCGCCTATGTCGGCAGCGATCTCGGCAACTACGGCCAGAGCGGCCTGACACCGCCCGATATCCTGGCCCTGGGCCGGCGCGCGCACCACGAGCGCGCGCAAGCCATCGTGCTGTCCTGCACCGACATGCGCGCGGTCGAGGTGATCGGGGAGCTGGAGGCCGAAACCGGCCTCCCCGTCGTCACCAGCAACCAGGCCATGATGTTCGCCGCGATCCGGCGGCTGGGCCTGACCGACGCGCGCGTGCCGGGCAGGCTGGGCGGGTACTGAAACTCAGGCCGCCTCTGCCGGCGTCTTTGCCTCGATCGCCAGCGCGTGGATGTCGGTTTCGAGTTCGTCCTTCAGCGCGCCATAGACCAGGCGCTGGCGTGCGACGCGGTTGAGACCCTCGAACTTCGCGGAGACCACACGCACGGTGAAATGGCTCTCGCCCTGCGGGCGGGCGCCGGCATGGCCGGCATGCTTGTGGCTGTCGTCGATGACGTCGAGGGACGCGGGCGCCAGCGCGGCGGTGAGCTTTTCGCGGATGGCGTTGGCGACACGCATGGCAATCCCTCCACTGGTACGTATGGGCACATATGGCCCCGGGCGCGTTCTTGCAAGCGCGCGGGGCGCTTCCCATACTTGCACCATGGCGAATGTACGCTCTTCGCGCGCTTTCCGGCGCGAGCCCGAACCCGAGACGCATGTCTGCGCCTGGCCGGGCTGCAAGGCCGTGGGCGTGCATCGCGCACCGCTCTCGCGCCAGCAGCTGCGCGAGTACCAGTACTTCTGCCTCGACCACATCCGCGACTTCAACCGCTCCTGGAACTACTTCGAGGGCTGGAAGCAGGACGAGATCGAGAACTACCAGCACGAGGATCTTTCCTGGCACCGCCCGACCTGGAAGATGGGCGACCGCGAGGTCAAGAGCCAGGCCTTCCACAACGCCTTCTTCGCCGAGCGCATCAAGGACCATTTCAGCTTCACCGCTGAGGAGGAAGAGGCCCGGCGCGGCCGCACCCGGCGCAAGGAAAGCCGCCTGGACGAGGCCGAGGCGGGCGAGCGGCGGCGCGCCTTTGCCGTGCTCGGACTGAAGCCCGATGCCGGGCAGGCCGAGATCAAGAGCCGCTTCAAGGCCGAGGTCAAACTCTGCCATCCCGACCTCAACGGCGGCGACAAGGAGGCCGAGGAGCGCCTGCGCGACGTCATCTGGGCCTACCGCCACCTGACGGCGCGCGACAGGGCCTGAAGGGCGCCCGGCGGCGCCCGGTCGGGGCAATTGCCTCGTGACAATTTGATCGCTGTGCACGGGTTGTAACCGGCCCGGCCGCCGTGCCAATCTACGCCCGCGTTCGCGCCGACCCCCGGTTTCCGGAGCGGTCAACAGCTGAGCGATTCCCGCCGTTCGGTCATCCTATCGAACCGGCCCCACATACGATCGAGTGACGACCGAGATGGTGAAGGATACCAGCGAGATCGCCCTGCTGCCCGAGGGCAACCCGGACCTGAAGATCAAGGCCCGTGAGATGTTCGGCATCGACTCCGACATGGAGGTGCCGGCCTTCTCGAAGCGTACCGAACATGTGCCTGCGGTCGATGAGGCCTACATCTTCGATCCCCAGACCACGATCGCGATCATGGCGGGATTCGCGCGCAACCGTCGCGTCATGATCCAGGGCTACCACGGCACCGGCAAGTCGACCCACATCGAGCAGGTCGCTGCCCGGCTGAACTGGCCCTGCGTGCGCGTCAACCTCGACAGCCACATCAGCCGCATCGATCTGATCGGCAAGGACGCCATCGTGCTGCGCGACGGCAAGCAGGTCACCGAGTACCGCGAGGGCATCCTGCCCTGGGCCGTGCAGCATCCCGTGGCGCTGGTCTTCGACGAATACGATGCCGGCCGCCCGGACGTCATGTTCGTCATCCAGCGAGTGCTGGAGGTCGCCGGCAAGATGACCCTGCTCGACCAGAACAAGGTGATCCATCCGCACCCGTACTTCCGCCTGTTCTCGACCGCCAACACGGTCGGCCTGGGCGACACCACGGGCCTCTATCACGGCACGCAGCAGATCAACCAGGGCCAGATGGACCGCTGGTCGATCGTCTCGACGCTGAACTACCTGGAGCACCAGGAGGAGGAGAAGATCGTCCTCTCCAAGGTTCCGGCCTATGGCGACAAGAAGGGCAAGGAGACGATCAAGGCGATGGTCGCGGTCGCCGACCTGACGCGCAGCGCCTTCATGGCGGGCGATGTCTCGACGGTAATGTCGCCGCGTACCGTCATCACCTGGGCCGAGAACGCCGAGATCTTCGGCGACCTGGGTTTTGCCTTCCGCGTCACCTTCCTCAACAAGTGCGACGAGACCGAACGGCCGCAGATCGCGGAGTTCTACCAGCGCAGCTTCGGCAAGGAACTGCCCGAGTCGATCGTCGCCGGCGTCGCGGGACGCTGATCGGGAAGCCGATGGCCCGCGACGACAAGAACATCGTCGAACCGTTCAAGCGCGCCATCACCGGCACGATGCGGGCCCTTGCCCGCGATCCCGAGCTGGAGGTCAGTTTCGGCGTCCAGGAACCGTCCGCCTCGGGCCACAGCGCCCAGGTGACCCAGCCGCCGCGCGACCTCGACGCCCACAGCGTCGCGATGACCCGCGGCGAGGCCGATTCCCTAGCCCTGAAGCTGCGCCACCACAATGCCAAGACCCATGCCCGGCGCATGCCTGCCGGCGAGATCGGCCGGGCGGTCTACGAGGCCGTCGAACAGGCCCGCTGCGAGAGCCTGGGCGCGCGCCGCATGAAGGGCCTGGCCGAGAACCTCTCGGTCGTCCTGGAGGAGCGCTGCCGCGCCCGCGGCCTGCACCGCATCGCCAGCCAGGAGGAGGCACCGCTCGCCGACATCCTGGGCCTGCTGGTGCGCGAGAAGCTGACCGGGCAGGCGCCGCCCCCTTCGGCCACCAAGGCCGTCGACATGTCGCGCAAGTGGCTCGAACACAAGATCGGCGAGGACCTGCAGGCGCTGGCCGACAACATCGCCAACCAGGACGCCTTCTCCAAGGTCATGCGGACGATGATCTCGCACCTGGAGCTGGCCGACGAGGAAACCGACCAGACCAGCGAGACCTCCGATCCCGATGCCGCCGACGACCAGAGCGATCCTGACCAGGCCGAAGGCGAGGCCGAGGGCGAATCGGGCGAAAGCGGCAGCGACGACCAGAGCGAGGCCGACAGCTTCGACGAGCAGGCCGCCGACGACGATTCCATGGCCGCCGATTCGGAGGAATCCGACGACGACCAGATGATGCCCTCGGGCAGCGACGACACCGATCCCTCGGGGCGCATGCGCCGGCCCGACAACATGTTCGGCAACCGCCGCGAGCCCCAGTACAAGGCCTACACGACCGAGTTCGACGAGATCGTCGATGCCGCCGACCTGTGCGATCCCGAGGAACTGGCCCGCCTGCGGACCCAGCTCGACCAGCAGATCGTCCATCTCAAGGGCGTCACCGGCAAGCTCGCCAACCGCCTGCAGCGCAAGCTGATGGCCCAGCAGAACCGCGCCTGGGAGTTCGACCTCGAGGAGGGCATGCTCGACACCGCGCGGCTCTCGCGCGTCGTCACCGATCCCATGCAGCCGCTCTCGTTCAAGATCGAGCACGAGACCCAGTTCCGCGACACCGTGGTGACGCTGCTGATCGACAATTCCGGCTCGATGCGCGGCCGCCCCATCGGCATCGCCGCGATGAGCGCCGACATCCTGGCCCAGACCCTGGAGCGCTGCGCCGTCAAGACCGAGATCCTGGGTTTCACGACGCGCACCTGGAAGGGCGGGCGCAGCCGCGAGAAGTGGCTCTCGGAAGGCAAGAACACCAACCCCGGCCGCCTCAACGACCTGCGCCACATCGTCTACAAGGGTGCCGACGCTCCCTGGCGGCGCGCACGCAAGAACCTCGGCCTGATGCTGCGCGAAGGCCTGCTGAAGGAGAACATCGACGGCGAGGCCCTGCTCTGGGCCCACGAGCGCCTCGTGCTGCGCCCCGAGCAGCGCCGCATCCTGATGGTCATCTCCGACGGCGCCCCGGTCGACGATTCGACCCTTTCGGTCAACTCCGGGAACTACCTGGAGCGCCACCTGCGCGACGTCATCACCTGGATCGAGACCTTCTCGACCGTGGAACTCATCGCCATCGGCATCGGCCATGACGTGACGCGCTACTACAAGCGCGCCATCACCCTGGTCGATGTCGAGCAGCTCGGCGGCGCCGTGCTCAACGAGCTTGCCGCCCTGTTCGACGAGGAACCCCGCGGCGGTCGCGGCAAGGGCCGCAACGCGGCCTGATCGATCGGACGTGGCCGCCGCCGGGCGCCGCGCAAAGGACATGGCAAGCACCACGAGTTCCCCCAAGCGCACCTTCCGGCAGCGCCTGCGCCGCTGGACGCTCTGGCTTCTGCTCGTCGTCCTGCTGACGCCGGCCGCCCTGCTGCTGGTCTATCGCGTCGTGCCGCCGCCGATCACGCCGCTGATGGTCATCCGCTACGGCGAAGGCGAGGCGATCGACAGGGTCTGGCGCGGACTGGAGGAGATCGCGCCGGCCCTGCCCCGTTCGGTGATCGCGGCCGAGGACAACCTGTTCTGCCACCACATGGGCTTCGACCGCGCCGCCCTGCAGAGCCAGATCGAGACCGCCCAGGCCGGCGGCACGCCGCGCGGGGCGAGCACGATCTCGATGCAGCTGGCCAAGAACCTCTTCCTGTGGCCGGACCGCAGCCTGCTGCGCAAGGGACTGGAGTTCTGGCTGACCCCTTATGTCGAGGCCCTGCTGCCCAAGCGCCGCATCCTGGAACTCTACCTCAACGTCGTCGAATGGGGGCCCGGCATCTACGGCGCCCAGGCCGCCGCGCAGGCCCATTTCGGCGTCGATGCGGCCGATCTCTCCGGCCAGCAGGCCGCCCTGCTCGCGGCCGTGCTGCCCAACCCGCGCGAATGGATCGCCGGCGATGCCGGCGACTACGTGCACCAGCGCGCCGCGACCTACCGGCAGCGCGTCGAGCAGCTCGGGCCCGACTACTTCGGCTGCTGGTAGCCGGTCGCGGGGACAGCATCCCGCGGCACCTGGCCCAGACCCGCCAGCAGGACATCGAGGCCGAAGGCGAAGTCGGCCTCGGCATCGGGCGAGGCGATGGTCTCGATCAGCCCCGCGATCGCGGGAAAGGCACCGCCGGCAAGGCTGGCCTCCAGGGCATGAAGCTCGCGCGGGCCCAGCGGTTCGAGCCAGCCGGTAAGTTCGTCGACCGCGAAGGATTCCGTGTAGGAGAGCAGCAGGCGTACCGCCCGGACGGCATCGCGCGCCGGGAAGCCAGCCGCCAGGAGTGTGGCATAGAGCTCCTCGTGCAGCAGGTGTTCGGCCGGCACCCAGTCCTCGAACACGACATAGGCGCGAAAGCTGCCGGGGTGGCGATGCGCCAGCTCGCGCAGGCCCTGGCACAACCCGCGCACGTCGGCACGCCAGTCGCCGGAGGGGTCAGGCAGGGGGCAGGACAGCATCAGCGCCTTCATCACCTCCTGCATCAGGGCGCGCCGGCTGGCGTGGCGGTGGTAGAGCGCCATCGGGTCGACGCCCAGTTCCCTCGCCAGCTTGCGCATGCTGAACCCCGCCTCGCCCTCGCGGTCCAGCAGGCCCATGGCGGCCTCCACGATGCCCTGCCGCGATAACGTCCCGCGCATGCCGCTCACCGGAGCCCTCCCGCATTGACTTCCTGTACACCGCAGAAATACACTAACTCTACACTGTAGAGGAAACGCCCATGACCTCAGGATCCGACCCCTCCCGCCGGTTCAGCCGGCGCCAGGCTCTCTCCCTCGGCGCCGCGGGCGCCGTCACGCCCGCCTTGGCGTACGCGGCCCCGGCGAGCGACACCGACGTCGTCATCGTGGGCGCGGGCGCGGCCGGCATCGCGGCCGCCCATGCGCTGCGCGCCGCGGGCGTCGAGCATGTCCTGATCGAGGCGGGCAACCGCATCGGCGGACGGGCATGGACCGAATCGGTGACCTTCGGCGTGCCCTTCGACCATGGCGCCCACTGGGTGCAGAACCAGTGGCGCAACCCCCACTTCGCGCGGGGCGAACAGAGCGGCTACCGCTTCTATCCCGCACGCGACGACTACCGCATCTTTGCCGACGGAACGGAGGCGACCTCCGGCGAGGTCGATGCGCTCTGGCGCACCTGGGAGAACGTCGAGGAGGCGATTTCGCAGGCCGGCGACAACGGCTGGGACGTCTCCCCCGCCAGCGTCGCCCCCGACGGCGGGACCTGGACAAGGACGGCCTGGTACTACATCGGCCCCTGGGAGATGGGCAAGGACATGGATGCCTTCTCCTGCGTCGACTGGTGGAACTCGGCCGACAGCGTCGACTGGTACTGCGCGGCGGGTTACGGAACCCTGGTCGCCGACCATGGCGCCGGACTGCCCGTCTCCCTCGACACCGCGGCGAGCGCGATCCGCTGGGACGGACCCGGCGTGGCGGTCGAGACCAACCGCGGCACGATCCGCGCCAGGGCGGTGATCGTCACCGTCTCCACCGGGGTCCTGGCCTCCGGCGCCATCGCCTTCCAGCCCGGCCTGCCGCAGGAGACGCTCGAAGCCTTCCACGGCATCTCCATGGGCGACTACAACCACATCGCGCTGCGCTTCAGCCAGGACATCTTCGCCATGGGCGAGGACGGCTACCTGTTTCACCGGGTCGACGACAGCATGGAAGCCTTCGGCGCCCTGACCAACGCCAGCGGCACGGGCATCGCCTATTGCGATGTCGGCGGCAGCTTCGCGCGCGACCTCGAGCAGGCGGGTCAGGACGCCGCGATCGACTTCGTCATGGAAAGGCTGCGCGGAATGCTGGGCAGCGAGGTCGACCGCACCTTCCTGGGCGGCACCGCCACGGCATGGACCTCCGACCCGCTGTTCCGCGGCTGCTACGCCTCGGCCCTCCCCGGTGCCTGGCCCCTGCGGCGGGTCCTGCGCGAGCCGGTCGGCGAGCGCATCTTCTTTGCCGGCGAGGCCTGCCATCCCGAGATGTGGGCCACCGTCGGCGGCGCCGATCTCTCCGGCAGCCAGGTGGCTGCCACAGTCATCGACACCCTGGCCTAGAGTAAATCTTCCGCCGGCGGAATCGCTTCGCGATTGCGCAGAAGCATGTGAATCCGCTCTGGCAGGTCTCTTGGCATGGCGGTTGGCGGCGCCATACTTCTGCGGCGATCGCTGTTATCTTCCAGGGGACCTGCCAGAGCGCCCCATGTCTGCCGCCACCACCATCATCGTTGCGCCGCGCGAGCGGTTCCGCTCGATCCTGACCTCGCTCGAATCGCTGTTTGCGACGGTACCCCGCGAAACGCCGGTCGTCGTCGAGGGCTGTTCGCCACCGGATGTCCGGGCGGCGCTTGCCGTCCTGCAGGCCGCGCGCCCCTTCACCTGGATCGCGCGCGACCACTTCGTCACGCCCCACGAGGCGCGCAACATCGGCTTCGAGACGGTGACGAGCGAGTTCGTCGTCTTTGCCGACAACGACATGATCTACGAGCCCGACTGGCTTGCCCGCCTGGAGGAGAACGCCCGGCGCAATACCAGCGACATGGTCGCCCCGGCGATCTGCATCGGCCCGCCGCGTGCGACCACGGTCCATCATGCCGGAGGCTCCCTGGTGATCGACGGCACGCCCGACCGGCCCCATGTTACCGAACGGCACCGCATGAAGGACGAGGCGCTCGCCGCATTGCGGGACCAGCCCCCGAACGAGGACAACGAAGTCGTCGAGTTCCACTGTTTCCTGGCACGTTCAGCCTTCATCGCCCGGCATGGCCCCCTCGACGAACGGCTGATTACCCGCGAGCAGATCGACATCGCCCTGCGCGCAGCCCTTGCCGGTGCCCGCGTGACCTTCGAGGCCGGCGCCGTGGTCACCTACGATGCCCGCGTGCCGTTCGAGCGCGACGACCTCGTCTACCACCTCTTCCGCTGGTCCCACGATCTGGCCCGCCGCTCCCTGGACGTCTTCCGCGCCACCTGGGGCACCGAGACCGATGGCACCCGCGTGCTGCACGGCTGGATCGCCAGGCACCGGCTGCGCGCGATCACCAGCGCCTATCCCGACGAGGCCGCGGCCATGGGGCCCAAACGCTTCCGCACGGAGTTCGCCGCGCCGCTGGAAGCGCGCCTGACCGCACAAGCCCTGGCAACACGCAGCGATCTGCCGGCGCAGCATCATCCCCGGGCGCTTCCGCGACAGAAGCGCCTGGCCTTCTTTTCCCGCCATGTCGCCGCTGCGCCCAGTCCGCCTTTCCTGCATCTGGGCGCTGCCCCGGGCAAGTCACGGCCCATGATCGTTGCCAGCATGGCGACGATGCCCTCACGCCACGCCACCCTGCAAGAGGCGCTGGGCTCGATCCTGCCCCAGGTCGATCGCCTATTCCTGTTCCTGGACGGCTTCGGGGAAGCCGCGGTCGTGCGCCACCCCAGGATCGTGCCGCTGCGCTCCGAGGCATTCGGGGATCTGGGCGCAGGCGGCAAGCTGCTGGGCCTGACCCTGTACAATCCTGGCGACCTCTACCTGACGCTCGACGACGACATTCGTTATCCCCCGGATTTCGTCGCGCGTATGTGCAGCCACCTGGAAACCACGAAGGGCATGGCTGCCTTCGGCGTTCACGGCAGCGTGCTCAAACCGGCCCTGAAGTCGTACCTGCTGGATCGCCAGGTCGCCCTGCGCAGCCATGGCCGTCCCCGGCCCAGCAGGGTCGATGTGCTGGGCACCGACGCGGTGCTGTTCTCCACCGCGCGCCTGGCGTTCGATGTCCGCGAATGGCAGCACCGCAACATGGTCGACCTGCAGTTTGCCGTGGAGTGCGCGCAACGCGGCATCGACCGGTTCACCGTCGCCCGGCCCGCCGGCTAGCTGGTGGAACTGGAGGTCGATCAGCCCGACAGCATCGCCCGCGCGCTCAATGCAGACGACAGCGTGCAGACCCGGCTGGCGCAGGACTATCTCCAGCGCTTCGGCGGCATCGCTGCGCAACGCGCCAAGGCGCAGGGTTGAACGCTCTACATCAACAAGATAGAGCAAATGCACATCCTTCTGCGCAATCGCGAGGCGATTCCGCAGAAGGATGATTCGCTCTATGCGAGATGGGCATCCAGGAACGCTGTGGTGCGCTCCTAGGCGAGCGCGGCGTCGGCTTCGTCGTAGCGCGCGCCCGTCGGGTTGGCGAAGGCGTGATCGGCGTCGTACCAGTAGATCTCGTGGGCCTTGCCGGCCTCCTCCAGCGCCTGCTCGAAGCCCGACACCATCTCCTCGTTGATGCGCGCGTCCTGCAGGCCGAAATGGCCCTGCACGGTCCCGGCCAGGGGCGCCAGTTCCTCAGGCTTACGCTCGACGTTGCCGTAGTAGATGACGGTCGCCTGCACCGGGCGCACCAGCGAGGCGTTGAGCGACCAGCCGCCGCCGAAACACCAGCCCACGGTGCCCACCGCCCCGCTGCCGTCCTCGCGCCCGCGCAGCCAGTCGATCCAGGCGCCGCAGGTCTCGCTGGCCTCCTCGTTCTGCATCGCCTGCATGAAGGTCTTGGCCTCGTCGGGCGTGGTCGCCACCTTGCCGCCGTAGAGGCCGATCGCCAGGGCGCCGTAACCGCGCGCCACGAAGTCCGCGGCCACGCTCTTGATATAGTCGTTGAGGCCCCACCATTCGTGGATCAGGACCACCGAGGGGGCCGGCGCCGCGGCAGGCGCGCCCCAGGCCGCGGAAACTTCCCGACCCGAAGCGGTGGCAATCGTCACCGTTTCGAGGGAGGATGCCGCGGCGCGCGCAGCGTCGGGATTGGCCAGGACCGCAGCCAGGCTGTCGACCGCGACCGGTGCCGCTGCGAACTGTCTCATCACCTCACGACGCGCCAACATGACCATGTCCGATCGATTCGAAGCCCTGGCACCAAGGTTAGCCAAGCAACGCAAGGGTCAAAACCCCGCCCGGCTCACAACTGCGTGTGCACTCGCGCTCGCCCTGCTCGCCGGCTGCAACACCCTTACGAGCGAAACCGGCGAACAGACGATCACCGCCGTCGATTTCGATCCCGCCCAGCCCGGCGAGATCCGCATCGGCAAGGTTGTCTTCATGGCGGGCTTCCGCCTGGAGTACGGGGCGCGCTTCTTCGGCGGGCTATCAGGCCTCTGGGTCTCGCCCGCGGGCGACCGTTTGGTCGCCGTCACCGATCACGGCGACTGGGTCGCCGCACCGCTCCAGCACGATGCAGACGGCCGCCTGACCGGCGTCGGCACCATCTCCATGCGGGCGCTCACCGGGATCGACGCCGATGCGATCGATACCATCCTCGATCCCCAGGAGCGCGATGCCGAGGGTCTGGCCGTGCTGCCGGACGGCCGCGTCATTGTCAGCTTCGAGCGGCGCCACCGCATCTGGGTCTATGACAGCCCGCTGACCGACAACGAACCGTTGGAGCTGGAGGCGCCCGAGCACGTCGCGCGACTGCAGAACAACGAGGGCCTCGAGGCGATCGAGGCGATGCCCGACGGCCGCCTGATCGCCATCGCCGAGGGGCCGATCGGTCCCGGCGTCGTGCTCGACTTCTGGGTCCTGGAGCGCGACGGCAAGTGGCGCTCGGTCGGTTACCTGATGCGCGACGGCTTCAAGGTCACCGGCGCGGCGGCCCTGCCCGACGGCCGCGTCATCGTCCTGGAGCGCTGGTTTGCCGCGCCCATGGCGATCCGCAACCGCCTGCGCGTGCTCACCCCCGAACAGATCGACGGCACCGCGATCGTCGACGGCGAGGTGATCGCCGAGTTCACCTCGGACTACAACATCGACAACTTCGAGGGGCTTTCGGCGCGTACCGGCCCGGGCGGCGAAACCTTCCTCTACATGGTCTCCGACGACAACTTCAACTTCGGGCAGAGGACCTACCTCTACCAGTTCCGCCTGGAGCCGTGAGCGACGCTGCCATCCTCCACCTGCGCGCGGCGACGGCAGAGGACCGGGACGCCTACTTCGCCCTGTTCTCGCAGGTCCATGCGCTCCACGTCGCGGCCCGGCCCGACCTGTTCCGCCCGGCGGTCAACGATGCGGCCTTCGCCGCCCATTTCGCCGATGCCCTGGCCCAGTCGCACAAGCAGATCGTGCTCGCCTGGCTGAACGAGGAGGCGGTCGGGGCGATCCACTGGGAAAGCACGCGGCTGGATGCCAGCGATTTCTACCTGATCGACCGGCCGATTCTCTGGGTCGAGTCCCTGGTGGTCCGCGCCGACATGCGGCGCAGGGGCATCGCGCGCGCCCTCGTCGACCTCGCCCGCCAGGTCGCCGACGTTCAGGGCATCGCCGAGATCGCCCTGGAGGTCTGGGCCTTCAACGAGGAGGCCGAACGCGCCTTCACGGCCCTGGGCCTGATGCCGCATGCCCGCACCATGATCGGCAGGACGCGCTGAGGCGAGCAGGGAAACCGGAGGTGAACGGCCTTCAGGCCGAGCGGCGCGCCAGAAGCTGCGGGGCAAAGAAGCCCATGAGCATGCGGTAGGGTGCCAGCAGGCTGAGCGCCATGAGGGCCTTCACGCCGTAGTCGCCGACGCCCAGCTGGAACCAGTTGAGGCCCCACTCGGGGAAGAAGACGGCAAACAGCAGGTAGAAGAACACCAGCGTATCGAGCGCCGAGGCGAACGCGGAACTCACCAGCGGCGCCATCCACCAAGCCTTGCGGCGCAGGCGCTGGAAGATCGCGATGTCGAGCAGCTGGCCCGAGAGGAAGGCGCTGCCCGAGGCGACGGCCGTCAGGATGGCGACCTGCGAGAGGATGTTGGGCGCCTCGAAGGGCACCCAGTCGGAGAACACCGCCGACATGGCGATGCCGACGACGAAGCCGACCAGCACCACGCGCGCGGCCCTGGCGGGGCCGAAGGCGCGGTTGGAAAGATCGGTCACCAGGAAGGCGAACGGGAAGGTGAAGGCGCCCCAGGTCAACCAGTCGTTGATCTGGAAGTGCACCAGGATGTTCGAGGCGACAACGACCACGACCATGGCCAGCGTCGGCAGCACCAGGCTGCGGATGCCGTGGTTCATGGCGTCGCCCTGCCGGGGCTGGCTCAGGCCGCGCTCTCGGCCTGCTTGGCGCCGGCCTTCTCGACGCGGCGCTTCAGGCGCAGCGCCTCTTCGGGCAGGCGGCTGTCACGGGTGTTGAGCAGGAAGGCATCGAGGCCGCCCTTCTTCTCGACCGTGCGCAGGGCATGGTTGGAAAGACGCACCGAGATCTGCTGGCCCAGCGTCTCCGAGAAGAGGCGGCTGGACTGCAGGTTGGGCTGGAACCGCCGCTTGGTCTTGTTGTTGGCGTGGCTCACGTTGTTGCCGGTCTGGGCGATCTTGCCGGTCAGCTCGCAGCGTCGCGACATGGCGGTTCTCCTCGTATAAACGAATGGCGGCGCCGTCCACAGGGGGCGCCGCACGCAGGTCGGGCGCGTCTATACGCCCGCCCCGGTCCAGGGTCAACCCGGCTCGGGCCCATCGAGCAGGGCCGCGACCTTCCGCGGGGCAACCAGCGCAAAGCTGCGGCGCACAAGGGCCGCCACCTCGTCCCAGTCGGGACCATTGTCGAGACGCATGCCGACCCAGCCCTTCGAGCCGACATAGGGCGGCACGAAGAATCGTTCCGAATCGGCGCCGACCAGGATCTCCTGGCTGCCCGCCGGCGCCTTGCACCAGACCGAGACGCGGCCATCGCCCTGTTTTTCCATCGCGAAGATCTTGCCGGCGACCCGCCAGGTGGGGTCGCCCCAGGTCTCCTGCTCGCTCGCCTGGGGCAGGGCAAGGCAGATGGTGCGGAGCCGCTCGCGGGGCGCTGCCGCCACGTTCAGCCGTCCAGCAGGTCGCGGGCGGCCTGGCGCAGGGGAATGGCGCCGGCGGCGACCTCTTCCTCCAGGCGGGCCAGCCGGTCGCGCCGCGCCGGGTCGTCGCGCAACCGCGCGATGGCCAGGCGCGCAACCTCGTCGCGCAGGGCCGCGGCACCCTGGTGGCGGCGCTTGGCGGCGATGCCCTCGGACCCGGCGGCGGCCATGTAGTCGCCGATCGCGGCCCAGACCTGCGCGATGCCCATGCCAGTCAGGGCCGAACAGGCCTCGACACGGGGTTTCCAGAAGCTCTCGTGGGGCCGCATCAGGGAGAGCGCGGCACGGTGGTCGGAAACGACGTGGCGCGCCGCGTCGGCCAGCGCCCCGTCGGCCTTGTTGACCAGGATCAGGTCGGCCAATTCCATGATGCCGCGCTTGACGCCCTGCAGGCTGTCGCCCGCACCGGGCGCCAGCAGCAGCAGGAAGATGTCGGTCATGGCGGCGACCGCGGTCTCGGACTGCCCCACCCCCACGGTCTCGACGATCACCAGATCGAATCCAGCGGCCTCGACCAGCGCGATGGTCTCGCGCGTGCGCCGCGCCACCCCGCCCAGTTCGCCGCCCGAGGGCGAGGGCCGGATGAAGGCGCGGGCATCGCGCGACAGCAGTTCCATGCGCGTCTTGTCGCCCAGGATCGAGCCGCCGGTCAGGCTGGACGAGGGATCGACCGCCAGCACGGCGACCTTCCTGCCCCGCTCCAGGGCATGCATGCCGAAGGCCTCGACGAAGGTCGACTTGCCGACACCCGGCGCGCCGGAGATGCCGATGCGCCAGCTGCCCTCGCCGGCCGGGCCGAGGTCGGCAAGCAATTGCTCGGCGCGCGGCTGGTCGTCGGGCCGCGTCGACTCGATCAGCGTGATCGCCCGCGCCAGGGCGCGGCGGTCACCGGCGCGGATGGCGGCGACCTCGGTCATGGCCGCGCCCGCCCTTCCCCCCGCTGTCGTCCCCGGACTTGTTCCGGGGACCCATACGCACCGACGGCCGTTCTCGCGCATCGTCTGTGCGTATGGGTTGCCGGGACAAGCCCGGCAATGACAGGAAGGGAGGCGGAAGAGCCAGCCCGTGCCCAACTGCCTGCTTGCCGGCAGGAGGTCACGCCGCCGCCTGCTGTCCCTCGACCAGGTCGAGGATTTCCGCCGCCGCCTTGGGAATGTTCGTGCCCGGCCCGAAGACGGCCGAGACGCCGGCCTCCTTCAGCATGGCGTAGTCCTGGGGCGGCACGACGCCGCCGACCACGACCTTGATGTCGCCCGCACCCTGCTCGCGCAGCGCAGCGAGAAGCTGGGGCACCAGGGTCTTGTGGCCCGCCGCCTGACTGGAGACACCGACGACATGGACGTCGTTCTCGATCGCCTGGCGCGCGGCTTCCTCGGGCGTCTGGAAGAGCGGGCCGATGTCGACGTCGAAGCCGATGTCGGCAAAGGCGGTGGCGATCACCTTGGCGCCGCGGTCGTGGCCGTCCTGGCCCAGCTTGACCACCAGCATGCGCGGGCGCCGGCCCTGGGCGGCATGGAAGGCATCGATGCGGCTGCGGATCGCCTGGAAGCCGGGATCGTCCTCCCAGGCCGCGCCATAGACGCCCGAGATCGAGCGGGTGACGGCGCGGTGGCGGGTGAAGACCGCCTCCATGGCGTCCGAGATCTCGCCCACCGTGGCGCGCACGCGGGCCGCCTCGATCGAGAGCGCGAGAAGGTTGCCATCCCCCTTCGCGCCTTCGGTCAGGGCGTCCAGCGCGGCCTTGCAGGCGGCCTCGTCGCGGCTGGCGCGGATCTTCTTCAGGCGGGCGACCTGGGATTGCCGCACCGCCGTGTTGTCGATGTCGCGCACGTCGACCTGATCGGGATTCTTCGCACGGTACTTGTTGACGCCGACCACGACCTCCTCGCCGCGGTCGATCGCGGCCTGGCGGCGGGCGGCACTCTCCTCGATGCGCAGCTTGGGCATGCCGGTCTCGATCGCCTTGGTCATGCCGCCCAGCCCCTCGACCTCGTCGATCAGCTCCTGGGCCGCGGCGGCGAGCGAGTGGGTCAGCGCTTCGATGTAGTAGCTGCCGCCCAGGGGATCGACGACATGGGTGATGCCGGTTTCCTCCGAGAGGATGAGCTGGGTGTTGCGCGCGATGCGCGCGGCAAAGTCGCTGGGCAGGGCCAGCGCCTCGTCGAAGCTGTTGGTGTGCAGGCTCTGGGTGCCGCCCAGGACCGCCGCCATCGCCTCGTAGGCCGTGCGCACGACGTTGTTGTAGGGGTCCTGCTCGGTCAACGAGACGCCCGAGGTCTGGCAATGGGTGCGCAGCATCGAGGACTGCGGCTTCTTCGGGCCGAAGGGTTCCATCAGGCGCGCCCAGAGCAGGCGGGCGGCGCGCAGCTTGGCGACTTCCATGAAGAAGTTCATGCCGATGGCGAAGAAGAAGGACAGGCGCGGTGCGAACTCGTCGACGTCGAGGCCCCGGTCGGCCGCGGCGCGCACGTAGTCGACGCCGTCGGCCAGGGTGAAGGCCAGTTCCTGCACCGCCGTCGCCCCGGCTTCCTGCATGTGATAGCCGCTGATCGAGATCGAGTTGAAGCGCGGCATTTGGGACGCCGTGTGGGCGATGATGTCGGCGACGATCCGCATCGAGGGTTCGGGGGGATAGATGTAGGTGTTGCGGACCATGAACTCCTTGAGGATGTCGTTCTGGATGGTCCCGGAGAGTTTCTCCTGGGACACCCCCTGCTCCTCGGCGGCGACGACGAACATCGCCAGCACCGGCAGCACCGCACCGTTCATGGTCATGGAAACCGACATCTCGTCGAGCGGGATGCCGTCGAACAGGAGTTTCATGTCCTCGACCGAATCGATCGCCACGCCGGCCTTGCCGACGTCGCCCACGACGCGGGGGTGGTCGCTGTCGTAGCCGCGGTGGGTGGCAAGGTCGAAGGCGACCGACAGGCCCTTCTGCCCGGCTTCCAGGGCCTGGCGGTAGAAGGCGTTGGATTCCTCGGCAGTCGAGAAACCGGCGTACTGCCGGATCGTCCAGGGCCGGTTGGCATACATCGTGGCGCGCACGCCGCGGGTATAGGGCGCCACGCCTGGCAGGGTGTCGATGCCCTGCAGCGCCGCGAGGTCAGCCGCGGTGTAGAGCGGCTTGATGGCGAGGCCCTCGGGCGTCTTCCACAGCAGGCTCTCGACCGGCTGGTCGCGCAGTTCCTTGGAGGCAAGCTTGCGCCAGGCCTCCGGCAGATCGTCGGGGAAACCAGTCATCGTCTTCGAACCATTCATTTCGCAGGTGCGAGATAAGTATGGGAGGCGGCCGGGAAACCGTCAATCCGGGCCGCGGCCGCCGGCCTCAGTCCAGCAGTTCGAGCGCGACGTCGCGCGGTTTTCCGTCGCCGCCGTTGGTCGGATAGACGTCGTCGGGACAGGCCGAAAAGACCATCAGGCAATCGGCCAGCGCGGTCAGCGTCACCGCATCGCCGGGCCGGGAGGTCGGGCGTTCGTAGGCGATGGTGCGCCCGTCGCGCACCGGGGCGAGCATGAACAGGTTCCAGGGCGCCGGCGTGAACGGGATGAGATGGCCGTGGCCCTCCAGGGCGTGGGCCAGGTTGTCGGCGCAGTTGGCGTGGTCGTGGCCGGCGCTGCTGCGGGCGTACATCGCTGCGCTGCAGGCCGCGATCAGCGTGTCGTGGCCGCCCGGCGAGCTGTCTTCGGTGAGCTCCAGCATCGGCCGGTAGCGGTTGGAGAGCAGCACGTCGCCGGGTTCGAAGACGATGCGCTGGAGCACCTCGCGGCAATGCTCCATCGAGAGGTGTTCGTAAGGGTCGCCCATGGCGAAGGCCCAGGTGTCGACGACCTGGGTGCCCGGCGTGTTGATCACGCGCAGGCGCGCGCCCTGCGCCAGCGCCACGGCAAGGCCCCGACCCGCAGGCACGGTCATGCGGCAGCTCATGCCCCGGTCACCGCGGCGGGAGCGCGCACGGGCTCAAAGGTCGTTGAAGGCCGCGGTGAAGCCGGTCAGCGACAGTGGCAGGGAGATCGGCTGGTTGTCGAAGTCGTGCACCGTCACCGTCGCCTGGCTGCCGCCCTTGAGCTGGCCCAGGACCTCGTCGGACATGCCGACCTGGGTCATGCAGCCATCGGGGAAACAGGCGACGAACCCGACCTCGCCGACACTGACGCCGTCGACCGTGAGGTTGAGGCCCGAGGGGATCAGCACGCCCAGCGGCACGGTGATGCGCAGGGCCGTGGTACCGTCGGGCGCCTTCATCACCATCACCGTCATCGCACGCTGGCCGCTGGTCTGGTCGTCGAGCGCCTGGCCCGCGAAACACTCCTCCAGGAGGTTTTCGTTCAGCACGCACAGCACCTGCCAGTCCCCATGGGTGGAACGCACGGTAGGCTCGGCGAAACTGGCCGACTCCTGGGCACGGGCAAGACCGGCGGCCAGGGACAGGGCGATCAGGGAAAGGGCAAGACGTCGCAGCATGGGGGTTTCCAGTGTTGTTGGCACGATGGCCGTGCAGCGCAGCGAAATACGCCAATCGGCGCGCCGTTACAATGCGGCCCGCGGCCACTGTTCGCCGCTACACGGGCCATGATAGGGTCGCGGCCAGCCGCAACCGAACTTCCTCAAGGTGACGAGAACATGGATAACAACGGATTCAACTATCCCGACAGGCCCAACGATCTGGAAGCCTTCTGGATGCCGTTCACGGCCAACAAGGGCTTCAAGAACGCCCCCCGCATGATGGCCGGCGCCAAGGACATGCACTACTTCACGGTCGACGGCCGCAAGATCCTCGACGGCACCGCCGGCCTGTGGTGCTGCAATGCCGGCCACGGCCGCGAGAAGATCGCCGAGGCGATCAAGCTGCAGGCCGACCGCATGGACTTCGCGCCCAACTTCCAGCTCGGCCACCCCGCGGCCTTCGAATTCGCCAACCGCCTGGTCGAACTCACCCCCGGCGACCTCAACCACGTCTTCTTCACGAATTCGGGTTCGGAGTCGGCCGATACCGCGCTCAAGATCGCGCTGGCCTACCACAACGTCACCGGCAACGGCTCCAAGACCCGCCTGATCGGGCGCGAGCGCGGCTACCACGGCACCAACTTCGGCGGCACCTCGGTCGGCGGCATGGTCAAGAACCGCATGTTCTTCGGCGGCCTGCTGGGCGGCGTCGACCACATCCGCCACACCCACGACATCGAGCACAACGCCTTCTCGAAGGGCCAGCCCGAATTCGGCGCGCACATGGCCGACGACCTGGAGCGCCTGGTCGCCCTGCACGACGCCTCGACCATCGCCGCCGTGATCGTCGAGCCGGTGGCCGGTTCGACCGGCGTGCTGGTGCCGCCCAAGGGTTACCTCAAGCGCCTGCGCGAGATCTGCACCAAGCACAACATCCTGCTGATCTTCGACGAGGTCATCACCGGCTTCGGCCGCCTTGGCACCGGCTTTGCCGTCGACTACTTCGGCGTCGAGGCCGACATCGTCACTACCGCCAAGGGCCTGACCAACGCCACGGTCCCCATGGGCGCGGTGTTCTGCAAGAAGAAGATCTACGACGCCTTCCTGGAGAACACCAAGGCCGGCATCGAGCTGTTCCACGGCTACACCTATTCGGGCCATCCGCTCGCGGCCGTGGCCGGCATCGCCACGCTTGACGTCTACAAGGAAGAGGGCCTGTTCGAGCGCGCCGCCGAACTTTCCTCCTACTGGGAGGACGGCCTGTGGTCGCTCAAGGGCGGCAACCATGTCGTCGACCTGCGCAACCTCGGCATCATGGCCGGCATCGAGCTGGAGCCGCGCCCCAACGCCCCCACGGCCCGCGCCATGGAGAGCTTCCACAAGTGCTTCGACGAGGGCCTGCTGGTGCGCGTCACCGGCGACATCATCGCGCTCTCGCCGCCGCTGATCGTGAGCAAGGAGCAGATCGACGAGATCTTCGACACCATCGGCAAGGTGTTGAAGACCGTCGACTGATCCGCGTTCGGCGAACCCATGCGACGGGCGGCGGCCGCGAGGCTGCCGCCCGTTTCGCGTTCCGGACTCAGCGCATCGCCGGACGGCGCAGGCCGCGGGCCACGGCCAGGCCGATGAGACCCGCGGCAGCCAGGGCCAGCAGGTAGGTCGGCGCGATGCCGAGACTGTCGAGCTGGCTCCAGACCACCGTGTAGAAACCCAGGAACGAGATCTGCCCCAGCATCAGGCCGCGGATCACGGCGATGCCGCCCGGGGCGCCATGTTCGCGGTGGCCCGCCGCGGCCAGCACCGCGGCGACCACCAGGATCGTGGCGACGAACCCCGACAGCCCGGGCCCGAGCCAGGGGGCGATCGCCGTGATCGCCAGCACCATCGCCGTCGCCACGCCCACGCGCAGCATCAGCACCAGGTTCGAGGACAGGCTGACCAGCATCGGCCGGTCGCGCAGACCGACGCTGGCGATGCCCGCCGCCACCCCGGCAACCGCCAGGGCAAAGACCAGAAGCGGCGAAGGCGCGACGAGATGGAGCACCAGGAAGACGGCGCCATAGGCACCCTGGGATGCGAGCAGGCAGCCCAGCCAGCCGCCGCCGCGCTGCGCCAGCACGACATAGGCGATGCCGTAGGCCGCGATCGAGGGCATGGCGTAGAGCGTGCCGAGCGCCGCGTCGGTTGCAAAGGCCGGGCCGTATTCGATGGCCAGGAACAGGGAGATCGGGCCGGAGGTGATCGGCACGCCGGCAAACCAGCCGCCGACCGCCGGTCCCCAGCGGCGCGAGGACCAGCCGGCCAGGCCGACCAGCGCCGGGGTGGCGAGCAGCTTGAGCAGCAGGAGGGACACGCGCCGTGCCCGCCCGCGGTCAGCCGCCGCGCTTGGCCAGTTCGTCGAGCTGCTTCTTCAGGGCGTCGATCTGGCCGCGCAGGGCATCGAGATCGTCACGGCCGCCGGCCTGCCCGGCGGATGCGGCAACGTTTTCACCCTTGGGCGCGTTCAACGGATTGAACATCTCCATGGCCTTCTGGAACATGACCATGTTGTTCTTGACCATGTCCTCGACGGCCCCGGCATTGGGCTGGGCCGGGAAGGGAAACATCTGGCCGAAGGCCTTGGTCATGGTCTCGCGCACCTGTTCCTGGTTCTTGGCCAGGTTCTCCATGCTCATCTCGAGATAACGGGGCACGAAGGTCTGCAGGCTGTCGCCGTAGAAGCCGATCAACTGGCGCAGGAAGCTGATGGGCAGCAGGTTAGCGCCCTTGGATTCCTCCTCGACGATGATCTGGGTCAGCACGGAGCGGGTGATGTCGTCGCCGGTCTTGGCGTCGAACACCACGAATTCGACGCCGTCCTTCACCATCTGCGCCAGGTGGTCGAGCGTCACGTAGCTGCTCGTCGCCGTGTTGTAGAGACGGCGGTTGGCGTATTTCTTGATGACGACGGCGTCGTTGCCGTCAGCGTCCTTGGCCCGGGCCATGACGTCCCCAATGTTGTGCCGCTTCATTATGAACAAGATGCTGCAATGCGAACAGGGCTTGTTGCAGCGCAAAGGAACCGGAGCCGGCAGGCAACAGGGAGCAAGCGGTGACCCAGAAACACGAGAAGGCGCAACCCCACCTCGAACACCAGGAACCCGCTCCCACGCCCTTCGACGCGCTCTCGATCTACGAGATCGTGCGCACCGACGGCGAGAACGAACTCGACCGGCCCTGGGTTTCCCTGTGGTGGTCGGGGCTGGCGGCGGGCATAGCGGTCACCACCTCGGCGGTCGCCCAGGGCCTGCTCCACATGGTGCTGCCCGACACGCCCTGGCGCGGCGCCGTGACCGCGCTGGGTTACAGCGTCGGTTTCCTGCTGGTGATCCTGGGGCGCCTGCAGCTCTTCACCGAAAACACCATCACGGTCGTGCTGCCGCTGATGGCCGACTACTCCCACCGGGCGCTGGGGCGTACCGCGCGCATGTGGGGCATCGTGCTGGGCGCCAACCTCGTCGGCGTGCTGCTGGCCGCCTGTTTCGCCCAGTTCCTCGGCATCGCCAGCAAGGAGGAACTCGCCGCCTTCCGCGAGGTCGGCTCCCACATCTTCGAGAAATCGCCGTTCGAGCTGCTGGTGCGCGCGATCCCGGCGGGGTTCCTGGTCGCCGCGATCGTCTGGATGCTGCCCAATGCGCGCAACTTCGAGCTCTGGGTCATCGTCGTCTTCACCTGGCTCATCGCCTTTGCCGACATGACCCATGTCATCGTCGGCTCGATGGAAGCCTTCCTCCTGCTGTTCTCCGGTGACATCGGCCCCTGGCAGATGGTCGGCGGCTTCTTCCTCCCGGCCCTGATCGGCAATATCATCGGCGGCACGGCACTGTTCTCGCTTCTGGCCTATGCCCAGGTGAAGCGCGAGATCGAGGAAATGCCGCCCGAGTGAGCGCACGAGGCGACGGGAGCCTGCCCATTGGGCTACATTGGCGGCCATGAACGAGCAGGACGATCTGGCAAGGCTTGCGCAGGACTTCGTCGACCTGTGGCAGGAACACATGGCCGCGGCCGCGGCCGACCCGGCTCTGCTGGCCTGGACAAGGGCCTGGATGGCGCCGCTGCAGGCCGCGGCGGCAGACGGTGACGGGCCCGCGCAACGGCCCCCGGCCCCTGGGGCTGCACCTGGCGACTTCGGCAGCCGTCTGGATGAGTTCGCTCGCCGCCTTGCCGCCTGCGAGGAGCGGCTTGCTGCCCTGGAGCGCGGCCCAGGCAAGCGCGGCGGCCGCAATGCAGACAGCGATCGCCGCGGCCGATCCTGAAGCCCTCTCGGCTGCGGTCGCACGCGAGGCCAGCGGTCGCCTCGGCCGTTTCGTCGCCGGCATCCGCGCCTACCACGCCCATCCCTACCGGCGGGCCCAGGCGGACCACCCGGTGCTCTGGCGGGAGGGTGCGACACAGGTGCTGGACTACGGCGGCGACGGCCGCCCCGTGCTGTTTTCGCCTTCCCTCATCAACCGCGCCTACATCCTCGACCTGCGTCCCGGCGCCAGCCTGATCGAACACCTGCGCGCCCATGGCCTGCGCCCGCTGCTGGTCGACTGGGGCGATCCCGCTGACGACGAGCGCGACTTCGACCTGGAGGCCTACATCACCCGCCGCCTGGCCGGCGCCCTGGAGGCCGCCAACACCCTGGCCGGCGGGCCGGTGCCGCTGGTCGGCTACTGCATGGGCGGCCTGCTGGCGCTCGCCGCCGCCCTGCTCCATCCCGATCGGGTCGCCGGCCTGGGCCTGCTCGCCACGCCCTGGGACTTCCACGCCGAACAGGGCGGCCAGGGCGCCTTCATGGCGATGGGCGCCTCGGCAGCCACCGCCGTGCGCCTGGGCAGCCCGCCGGTACCGGTCGACCTGTTGCAGGCGATGTTCGCGACGCTGCAGCCCAGCCTGGTGCAGGCCAAGTTCCGCCGCTTGGCGGCCATGGACCCGCAGGCCGAGGCGACCCGCGATTTCGTCGCCCTGGAGGACTGGCTCAACGACGGCGTTGCGCTCGCCGCTCCCACCGCGCGCGACTGCTTCGTGGGCTGGTACGGCGACAACCTGCCGGGCAGGGGATTGTGGACCATCGCCGGCCAGGTCATGCGCCCGCAGGACCTGGCCGTACCCGCCTTTGTTGCCGTGCCGACCCGCGACCGCATCGTGCCGCCCGCCTCGGCCACCGCACTGGCCCGTGCCCTGCCCGCCCCGACCCTGCTGGAACCCCGCGCCGGCCACATCGGCATGGTCGTGGGCAGCCGGGCGCGCGAGGCATTGTGGGAGCCGCTGACGGACTGGCTCGCCGCGGTTTGAACGGCGACATCTTTTCGCACATGCGAAATGGTCATCGGCGCGCTATATGTAGGGCCGGACCATACAACGTCAGCAGGAGAACCCCGCCATGACCGAGATCGTCATTGCCAGTGCCGCGCGCACGCCGGTCGGTTCCTTCAACGGCTCGCTTTCGGCGCTTGCCGCCCACGAACTGGGCAAGGTCGCCATCGAGGGCGCCATGAGCAGGGCCGGCATCGAACCCGGCGAGGTCGACGAGGTCATCATGGGCCAGATCCTGCAGGCCGGCGAAGGCCAGAACCCGGCCCGCCAGGCCGCCATCGCCGCCAGCATCCCGGTCGAGAGCCCGGCCTGGGCGCTGAACCAGCTGTGTGGCTCGGGCCTGCGCGCGGTCGCGCTGGGCTTCCAGCAGATCGCCCAGGGCGATGCCGCCATCGTCGTCGCCGGCGGCCAGGAAAGCATGAGCCGGGCACCGCACTGCATGCACATGAGGAACGGCACCAAGATGGGTCCGGCCGAACTGGTCGACACCATGATCAAGGACGGCTTGTGGGACGCCTTCAACGGCTACCACATGGGCAACACCGCCGAAAACGTCGCGCGCCAGTGGCAGATCACCCGCGAGCAGCAGGACGAATTTGCCCTGGGTTCGCAGAACCGCGCCGAGGCCGCCCAGAAGGCCGGCCGCTTCAAGGACGAGATCGTCCCGGTCACGATCAAGGGCCGCAAGGGCGATGTCGTGGTCGATGCCGACGAGTACATCCGCCACGGCGTCGAGATGGAGATGCTCTCCAAGCTGCGCCCGGCCTTCGAGAAGGACGGCACCGTGACCGCCGGCAACGCCAGCGGCATCAACGACGGTGCCGCCGCCACGGTGCTGATGAGCGCCGCCGAAGCCAGCCGCCGCGGCATCGCGCCAATGGCCCGCATCGTCTCCTGGGCCAGTGTCGGCGTCGATCCCGCGATCATGGGTTCGGGCCCGATCCCGGCCAGCCGCAAGGCCCTGGAAAAGGCCGGCTGGAGCATCGACGACCTCGACCTCATCGAATCCAACGAGGCTTTCGCCGCCCAGTCCTGCGCCGTGCTGAAGGACCTCGGTCTCGATCCGGCCAAGGTCAACGTCAACGGCGGCGCCATCGCCATCGGCCACCCGATCGGCGCCTCGGGCGCACGCGTGCTCAACACGCTGCTCTTCGAGATGGCCCGGCGCGACGCCAAGAAGGGTCTTGCGGCCCTGTGCATCGGCGGCGGCATGGGCATCGCCATGTGCGTGGAGCGCTGAGCGCACCGCTTCCGGGCATGTCGCAATCGGAACCGGGACGCCCCGTCGCAAGCGCCCCGTGATTGTCAGGATTTCGCGCAAGTTTGCCGCGAAACAACCCCTTTGACACTCTGGACTCTGCCGGAGCGATTCGTTACACGCGCGTCGCAATCTAGGCATAAGGGTTGGGGACGGGGCGGCAACCGTCCGGCCCGGCGGCAGACGTTGAACGAGGGAGACAAAACATGGCTCGAGTTGCCCTGGTGACCGGAGGATCGCGCGGTATCGGTGCCGCGATCTCGATCAGCCTCAAGGAGGCCGGCTACGTGGTGGCCGCCAACTATGCCGGCAACGACGAGGCCGCCCGCGCCTTCTCGGCCGAGACCGGCATCCCCGTCTTCAAGTGGGACGTCTCCGACCACGACGCCTGCGCCGCCGGTGTCGCCCAGGTTGCCGAACAGCTCGGCCCGGTCGAGGTCCTGGTCAACAACGCCGGCATCAGCAAGGACGGCTTCCTGCACAAGATGACGCCGGACAACTGGCAGCGCGTCATCGATGTCGACCTTTCGTCCTGCTACCACATGAGCCATGCGGTGCTGACCGGCATGCGCGCGCGCAACTTCGGGCGCATCATCAACATCAGCTCGATCAACGGCCAGGCCGGCATGCTCGGCGTCGTCAACTACGCCGCGGCCAAGGCCGGCATGCTCGGCTTCACCAAGGCGCTGGCGCTGGAGAACGCGGCCAAGGGCATCACGGTCAACGCCGTCTGCCCGGGCTATGTGCGCACCAACCTGATCGCCCATGTCAGCGACGAGATGATGGCCCACATCGTGTCCAACATCCCGGTCGGGCGCATCGCCGAGGCCGACGAGATCGGCCACTGCATCGTCTTCCTGGCGGCCGAGAATTCCGGCTTCATCACCGGCTCGACGCTCTCGATCAACGGCGGCGCCTACATGGCGTGATCCCGTGGCGTTGACGGCGGCTTGATGCCGCCGCCTGCTGCCGCCACAGTGCGGGGATGGACGCCGACATCTTCGATCCCGCGCACTACGCCGCCTGCCGCCTTCCCGTGCTGGAGGCCCAGACCCTGCCGGCCTGGTGCTACACCGATCCCGCATTCTTCGCGGCCGAGAAGGAGCGGGTCTTTGCCCGCGCCTGGCAGTTCGTCGGCCGCATCGACGAGGTGCCCCAGGGCGGTTGGCTCGCCGTCGAGACGGTGGGCGGGCCGGTGCTGCTGCTGCGGGGCAAGGACGGCACGCTCGGCGCCTTCGCCAACAGCTGCCGGCACCGCGGCGCGCGCCTGGCCGAGGGCTCCGGTTCCTGCCTGCGCCTGGTCTGCCCCTACCACGCCTGGAGCTACCGGCTGGACGGCAGCCTGGGCGGCGCCCCGGGCATGGACGAGACGGCCGGCTTCGACACCGCCGACTGGGGCCTGACACCCCTGCGCTTCGAGGCCTGGGCCGGTTTCGTCTTCGTCTGCTACGACGCGGCCACAGCCCCGCTCGCGACCTACTTCGGCGACATGACGGAACGCCTTGCCAGCCACCGCTTCGAGGATTTCGTCTGCGTGCGCCGGCGCGACTACCGGGTGCGCGCCAACTGGAAGCTGATCGCCGAAAACGCCATGGAAACCTACCACACCGGCACCGTGCACAGCGCCTCGCTGGGCCAGCAGGCCGCGCGCGAGCTGGAGACGACCGGCCACTGGGACGCCATCCAGGTGCTCGACGAGGCCTCGATCGGCGTGCTGCCCGGCCAGCAGGCGCCCTTCCCGCCGGTTCCCGGCCTGTCGGAGGAAGCCCGCGCCGGAACCTACTTCACCACCCTGCATCCCAACACGCAGTTTGCCTGCGTCCAGGACTGCATGTGGTGGCTCAACTTCCATCCGCTCGGCCCCGACCGCACCCTGCTGCGCGTCGGCCAGTGTTTCCCGCGCACGACGACGCAACAGCCCGGTTTCGACGCGCATGCCGCGCCCTACTTCCACCGCTGGGACACCGGGATCGACGAGGACAATACGATCTGTGAGGCCCAGCAGGCCGGCCTTGCCAGCAGCCTGCGCCGGCCCGGCCGCTTCTCCTCGCGCGAGCGCGCGGTCCATCGCCTGAACAACTGGCTGCTCGACCAGGTCCTGGGCGATGCAGGCGCGCAACGGCCCCTTTGAACCTGCAGTCGCTGCTTCCGACAGGCTCGCCACGCCAGTTCCGGGCGGCTAGCATGACGGGGTTGCAATCGGCCAGTCGCGAAGGGGGAAACGAACGATGGCGGATGTACTGGTGCTCTACGGCCAGCCCGATGACCCGGCCGCGTTCGACGACTACTACGCCAACATCCACACGCCCCTGGCGCGCCAGATGCCGCACCTCAAGGAGCTGCGCGTCAGCAAGGGCGAGGTCACCGTCGTCGGCAGCGAACGTTCCCTCTACCTCGTCGCACGCCTGAGCTTCGCCAGCATGGCCGACCTGCGCGCCTCCATGGCCTCGCCCGAGGGCAAGGCCACGGCCAACGACGTGCCCAACTTCGCCACCGGCGGCGTCGAGCTGCTGATCGTCGACACCGCCGACAAGCTGTAGACAGCAGCGGCAGACGCCGGCCTACCCCAGCGCGATCATGTGGTTGCCCCAGGGGTCGACGGTCAGGCGATCGTCCGGCCCGGCATAGACCGTGGTGGTCTCCTCCTCGATGAGCAGGGGGCCTTGCAGGGTCATGCCCGCGGCGAGGTCGGCACCGCGATAGACCGGCGTTGCCATCATGCCGCGTTCGCCGTCGGCGAAGGCCTGGCGCAGTTCGACCGGTTCGGGCGTCCGCATCGGCCTGCCGTCGCGCGCCGGCGCGATGCGCGGGATCAGGCCGCGGCCCGTGACGTGCAGGGCCGCCAGCTCGATCTCTCCGTCGGGCTGGATGTGGCCGAACATGCGCTGGTGGGTCGCCTCGAAGGCGGCACGCATGGCGGCGCGGTCGAAGGCCGGCGCGGCCACGCGGATCGACCACTGCTGGCCGCGGTAGCGCAGGTCGGCGCTGCGCTCCAGCGTCGCCGCATCGCCCGTGAAACCCTCGGCCGAAAGCGCTTCGGCCGCCTCGGCGTCGAGCGCCTGCTAGGCGGTGGCGATGCGGCTGTCCTCCAGCCTGTCGAGATCGCCGATCAGCACGCGCATGACATCGCGCCGGATGTCGGCGTTGAGCATGCCCAGGGCGCAGAAGGCGCCGGCCTGGCGCGGCACGTGTACCGTGCTGCAGCCCAGGCGGCGGGCGACGGCGCTGCCGTGCATCGGCCCGGCGCCGCCGGCGGCGACTAGGATGCAGCGCGCCGGATCGTGGCCGCGCTCGATGCTGATCTTCTCCACCGCGTGCAGCAGGTTCTGCTCGAGCAGGCGCACGATGCCCGCTGCGGCCTACTCGACGACGAGGCCGAGCGGCCCCGCGACATGTTCCTGGAGCGCCGCGCGTGCCAGGTCGAGGTCCAGGCTGACGGCACCGCCGGCATAGGCGCCGGGGCGCAGGCGGCCCAGCACCAGCAGGGCGTCAGTCACCGTCGGGCGCGTCCCGCCCAGGCCGTAGCAGGCCGGCCCCGGCATGGCCCCCGCCCCCTGCGGGCCGACGTGCAGCATGCCGCCCGCATCGACATAGGCGATGGTGCCGCCGCCCGCACCCACGGTATGGACGTCGATGGCCGGCGTGGCGACGTGGTAACCGGCAATCAGCAGGTCGTCGGACAGCGTGACGTCGCCGCCCTGCATCATCACGACATCGCAGCTCGTGCCGCCGATCTCCATGGAGATCAGGTTGTCGCTGCCGGTCTGGACCGCGACCAGGTTGAGCGCACCCACCGCCGCGGCCGGGCCTGAGAGCACCAGGCTGACCGGCCGGTCGGCGACCTGGGCGACCGATGCGGCACCGCCGTTCGACTGCACCAGCAGCATCGGGTGGGCCAGGCCCAGCCCGGTCAGCTCGCGGTCGAGCGCCACGAGATAGGGCACCACGCGCGGCGCCAGGCAGGCGTTGACCACGGTGGTCGAGCCGCGTTCGTATTCGCCCATGATCGGCGCGATGGCGCTGGAAAGGCTGATCCAGGGCACGTCCAGCACCTCGCCCAGGATGGCGCCGACCTGCTCCTCGTGGCTGCCGTCGAGGAAGCTGTTCATCAGGCAGACCGCGACCGCCTCGACGCCCTCGGCGCCGAAGATCTCTGCGGCGGCGCGCACGCCCTCGCCGTCGAGCGGCGTCACCTCGTTGCCGTCGCGGTCGAGGCGGCCGGCGACGCCAAGACGCAGGTAACGCGGCACCAGCACGGGGGCAAAGGGCGTGCGTTGGTCCCACATGTCCTCGCGCTTGCCCCGCCGGATCTCCAGGCTGTCGCGGAACCCTTCCGTCGCGATCAGGCCGACACGGGCGCCCTTGCCTTCCAGCATGGTGTTGGTCGCTACGGTCGAGCCGTGGACGAAGAGCGCGCAGCCGGCCAGCAGCGCACCGGAGGTCATGCCGAACCGGCCGGCCATCTTCCCAACCGCGGCGATGACGCCGCGCGCGGGATCGTCGGGCGTCGAGGGCACCTTGGCGACGAACAGCGCCCCGGCATCGTCGTGCAACACCAGGTCGGTGAAGGTGCCGCCGACATCGACGCCGATGCGCCAGGGCGCGGCAGGCTGGGGTTCGGCGCTGGTCATGGGCTCTCCGGGCGATACGGGGGCCGACTTTCGCCGCTCCCACCCGGCCGGGCAAGCCGCTTTCCCCTGTCGTGCGATCTTCCGGGAACAGGGCGGATTCAGGTGCCGCCGCCGAACCTGCCATGGTTCCCCGCCGGGACGATCCGCACTATCGTCGCCCCTTCCAGCCAGAAGGCGCGGACCATGGCGGATCGTGCCGCAACGCCTGCAGACCTGCCCCGGACCCCGACGCAACTGCCCTCGCCGCTCAAGGGCACGCTGGTCGGCACCATTGCGGTCATCGTCTGGGCGACGGGCGGCCCGGTCATCACCTTTGCCCCCGGCATTCCGCCGTTCCAGCTGATCGCCATGACCTTCGTCGCCTTTTTTCTGGCCCTGCTGCCGGTCTGGCTGGTGCGCGGCGAGAACATCGCGGCGAAGTTCCGTATGCCCGCGCGGGTCTGGATCGTCGGCACCCTGGGTCCCTGGGGCTACACGGTCTTCTTCTTCCATTCCTACCAGCTGATCCCGCCGGTCCATGCCAGCCTGATCCTGATGAGCTGGCCCATCGTGCTGCTGCTCGCCAACGCCGCGTTCAAGGGCCGGCGCATCCGCTGGTGGCATGGCGCGGGCGCTGCCGCGGGGTTCCTCGGCGCGGCGGTGCTGGTGGTCGGGCGCAACGACGGCATCGCGGGATTTTCCGACGGCTCGATCTGGGGTTACCTGATGGCCGCCGCCGGGGCGCTGACCTTCTGCGCCTATTCCTTTGCGCGCAGTTCCTGGCCCCAGGTGCCGACCGATGCCGGCGCCCTGTTCTGCCTGGCCGGTGCCGGCCTGGCGCTCGTCATCCATCTCCCGCTCGAGACAACCGTGATGCCCGATGCGACGGGCTGGGCGGTGGTCGCCTGTTTCGGCCTGCTCAGCGTCACGGTCTCGCTCTACACCTGGGACTACGGCATGAAATACGGCCAGGTCCGCGCCCTGGTCTCGCTCACCTACCTGACACCCCTGATGACCGCCTTCATCCTGATCGCGATCGGCGCCGACCAGCTCAGCACGGCCGTGGCGACCGCCTGTTTCCTGATCGTGGGCGGCGCGTTCCTGGGCAGCAAGGACATGTTCACCCGCGCCGGGCGGGCCGGGGCCGACGGATGAGGCCTACCCTGGCGACCCTAGTCGGGGGCAGCGCCATCCTGATGTGGGGCGGCCTGGCGGCGCTGACCGCAACCGCCGGCGCGGTGCCGCCGCTGCTGCTGACGGCGCTGACCTTCGCCATCGGCACGGTCGTGCTGCTGCTCGCCAGCGCCCTGCGCGGCGTGCGCCTGCTCGCGCTGGCGCGCCAACCCCTGCGTGTCTGGCTGCTCGGCATCGGCGGCCTGTTCGGCTACCACGTCCTCTACTTCACCGCCCTGCAGAACGCGCCCACGGTCGAGGCCAGCCTGATCGCCTTCCTCTGGCCGCTGCTGATCGTGCTGCTTTCGGGCCTGCTGCCCGGCGAACGGGTGCGCTGGTTCCACATCCTGGGCGGCATCGCGGGTTTTGCCGGTTCGGCGATGCTGATGACCGGCGGCCGCTTCGACGGTTTCCGGAGCGAGTATGCGCTGGGGTACGCCGCCGCCCTGGGCTGCGCCCTGACCTGGTCGGGTTACTCCGTGCTGTCGCGCCGCCTGGGCCAGGTGCCCAGCGACATCGTCGGCCTGTTCTGCGGCGCCACCGCCGTGCTCGCACTGATCGCCCATGGCGTCACCGGCGAGGCCACGCGCTGGCCCGAAGGGGCACAGTGGCTGGCCGTGATCGGCCTGGGCATCGGCCCGGTGGGCCTGGCCTTCGTCACCTGGGACATCGGCGTCAAGCGCGGCGACATCCGCCTGCTGGGTGTTGCCTCCTACGGTGCGCCGCTGATCTCGACCCTGCTGCTGATCGCGCTCGCCATGGCGCCGGGCAGCAGCACGGTGCTGGCCGCCTGCGCCCTGATCGTGGGCGGCGCCGTCATCGCCTCGGGCGACAGCCTGCGCCGCCGCAAGGGCTAGAGCGGATCACGATCACCCGGAACCGTTCCACGGTTCCGGGTGATCGTGTGAATCCGCTCTACATCAACAGGATAGAGCAAATTCACATCCTTCTGCGCAATCGCGAAGCGATTCCGCAGAAGGATGATTTGCTCTAACACGAACCCAGGAAGGCCGCCATGTGATAGGCCGCCTGGGATGGCAGGTAGGTCGCCTCCCGCCCGACCGGGCAGGCGCGGCGAGCGCGGCAGCCCAGATCGAGGCAATCGGCCCCTTCCGGACGGCGCAGATGGCCCGCGCAGGCCGGCATGTCATAAGCCTTGCCGTCGAAGGCGCCGACCGGGCAGGTCGTCAGGCAGGGCTTGTCGGCGCAGCTCTCGCAGGGGCTCGCCACGCCGCCGGGATCGGGCAGGCCCTCGACCGCCGCGTCGAAGGCCAGCGCACCGCGATAGGCATGCCACAGCCCGTGTTCGGGGTGGATCAGCATGCCGATGGGTGAGGGAAACACCGGTTCGGCCCGCTGCGCCCAGCGCTGGAAGGGATACCAGGGCGGGCCGTCGAAGGGATAAAGCGCAGCCGCCCCCAGTTCGGTGGCCACGGCGTCGATTGCCTGCCGGCTCCAGCGGTTCATGGCGTCGGGACCGGGCGTGCGCTGCGCACCGAATACCGGCCACATCGCCGGACCGGCATTGCCGATCATGACGACCACCGCGGGATCGCCCGGCACGCCGTCGGCGGCTTCCGGTTGGAAGCCGCCGCGCGCGATCAGGCCGAGCGGGGCGAGCCGTGCGGCGATGGTCTCGTAGTGCATGACGCCTCAGGCCGGCGGCGGCGCCGTCCTGGCCATCGACGGACGCTTGGCGAAGGCCTCGTACCATGCGGCAAGCCGGGGCCGGCCGTTGCGCCAGTGCATGTCGCCGTAGCGGAAGTCGATGTAACCCAGGGCGCAGCCGACCGAGAGGGTGCCCAGGTCCAGCGTGTCGCCCATGGCGTCGGCCTGGCCCTCCAGGGCATCGAGCGCACGTTCGATCTTGCCCTTCTGGCGCTTCAGGTTGTCGGACCAGAGCAGGCCTTCGGGCCGGCGCATCTCGCCCACACCCGCCACCGCCGAGTCCATCAGGCCGTCGGCCAGAGCGTGGCGCAGCAGCACGGCGACACGCGCCTTGGGTTCGGTGGGGGTGAGCACGGGACCGCTGCCGATGCTGTCGAGATAGTCGACGATGACATGGCTGTCGTAGAGCGCGCGGCCGTCGTCATCGACCAGGCAGGGCACCTTCTCGAGCGGATTGTCGGCCCGCAGTTCGCCGGTCGTCATGGTCTCGGGCGAGGTCAGGTCGATGCGGTCGGCAAGGCCCTTTTCGTGGGCGGCGACCATGACCTTGCGCACGAACGGCGAGGTCGGGCTGAAATGCAGTTTCATGTGGCGTGCGACTCCCTTGGTAGGCGACGACTCTAGGGCCGTGGCGTCTGGCCGTCACGAGACAAGAGGCCATGCGCGATGCCTCGTCCCCGCGGTCCGGCACGTCTAGACTAGAGCCCATGTACCAGGACGTCGCCGATCTCAATGCCTTCTACCGCTCCCGCCTGGGCCAGGTCGCCCGCCGCGTGCTGCTGGCCCGCGTGCGGGCGCTGTGGCCGGAGGTCGCCGGCCAGCGCGTCATGGGGCTGGGTTATGCCACGCCCTACCTGCGCATCTTCCAGGACGAGGCCGAACGGGTGATTTCGGTTTCGCCGGCCGCCCAGGGCGTCATCCGCTGGCCCGGCAGCGGCCCCTCCCAGGTCTGCCTGGCCGACGAGGACGCCATTCCCCTGCCCGATGCCTCCTTCGACCGCGTCCTGCTGATCCATGCCCTGGAACACAGCCAGTCGCTGGCAGCGATGATGCGCGAGGTCTGGCGTGTGACCACGGCGGGCGGGCGCATCATGGTGGTGGTCGCCAACCGGCGCGGCATCTGGGCGCGCGCCGACCACACGCCCTTCGGCTTCGGCCATCCCTTCAGCGAAAGCCAGATCGAACGCCTGCTGCGCGACAGCATGTTCACGCCGCTGGCGACCGAATTCGCGCTCTACGTGCCGCCCAGCCAGCGCGGCCTATCCCTTTGGGCGGCCACGGCCTGGGAGCGCCTGGGCCGGCGCTGGGGCCTGCCCCTGCCCGGCGTCGTCATGGTCGAGGCGACCAAGCAGATGTACGGCGGCCTGCCGGTGAAGACCCGCCGGCGCATCGGCCGCCGCGCGATCGTGCCGGCCGGCGCGGCAGCCCGCGGCGAAGGCCCTCTTCCCGTCAGCTAGCGCGCCGCCGCCTGCCCTTGGGCAGCTCCGGGCGGAACAGTTCGAACACCGCCTGTTCGGCAAACAGGTTCGACTGGCCCTCGAAACCCTTGACGATGGTGGTGACCTCGCGCTCCTTGGCCAGGCCGTAGGCGCGCCCGGTGCCTAGCCCCAGGATGCGCGTCAGGTCGAGGAAGTCCTTGACCGTGCAGGGATGGATGTTGGGCGTCTCGAACCAGGGCGTGGAGAGCGCGCGCGTGTGGGGCATGCGGCCGCGACTCACCATCGACCAGCGCGCCGCCCAGTGGCCGTAGTTGAGGAAGGAGACGACCGTGGTGTCGGCCAGGCGCAGCATCTGCAGCAGCACCTCGCGCGGGCTGCGCACGGCCTGCAGGGTCTGGCTGAGCAGGACATAGTCGAAGCTGTCGTCGGGGTAGTCGGCCAGGTGGCGGTCGGCATCGCCCTGCACGACCGACAGGCCGCGCGCGATGCAGGCGTTGACGCCGGCCTGGCTGATCTCCATGCCGCGGCCGTCGCAGCCCTTCTCCTTGACCAGGTATTCCAGCAGGGCGCCGTCGCCGCAGCCGACGTCGAGCAGCCGCGTGCCCGGCTCGACCATGCTGGCGACCAGCGCCAGGTCCGGGCGCAGGCCATAGGCATTGGGTCCCAGGACAAAGCGCCCGCGCGCGCCGCTCAGCAGGCTCATCGGCCGGCTCCCTGCTCGCGCGCGACGCTGTCGACGAAACCGCCGACCGTGGCGAACATGTCGGGTTCGTCGAGCAGGAAGGCATCGTGGCCCTTGTCGCTCTCGACCTCGACGAAGCTGACATTGGCCGCCGCGCGGTTCATCGCACGCACCACTTCCTTGCTCTCCGAGGTCGGGAACAGCCAGTCGCTGGTGAAGCTCACCAGCAGGAAACGGGTCCTGGCGCCGCGGAAGGCGTTGGCGAGGTCGCCCTCGAAATCGGCCTCCATGTCGAAATAGTCCATGGCGCGCGTGATGTAGAGATAGGCGTTGGCGTCGAAGCGCTGGACGAAGCTTGCGCCCTGGTAGCGCAGGTAGCTCTCGACCTGGAAATCGGCCTCGAAGCCGTAGGACTTCGTGTAGCGGTCCTGCAGGGCGCGGCCGAACTTGCGCCACAGCGCGGGTTCGGAGAGATAGGTGATGTGGGCGGCCATGCGCGCCACCGACAGGCCCGATTCCGGCCGCTTGCCCTCGCGGAAGTAGTAGCCGCCGCACCAGTCCGGATCGGCCATGATGGCCTGGCGCCCGACCTCGTGGAAGGCGATGTTCTGGGCGCTGTGGCGCGCCGCGCCGGCAATCGCCACGGCGCTGACGACGCGCTGGGGGAAGCAGGCCGCCCAGTCGAGCACCTGCATGGCGCCCATGGAGCCGCCGATGACGCACATCACCTTGTCGATGCCCAGGGTGTCGAGCAGCATTGCCTGAGTCTGCACCATGTCGCGGATGGTGATGACCGGGAACGCGATGCCGTAGGGCTCGCCGGTCTCGGGATTGGTCGCCGCAGGCCCGGTCGTCCCCATGCAGCCGCCCAGGCAATTGGGGCAGATGACGAAGAAACGGTCGGTGTCGATGGACTTGCCGGGGCCGATCATGCTTTCCCACCAGCCCGGCTTGCCGGTGATGGGGTGGGCGCCCACGGCATACTGGTCGCCGGTCAGCGCATGGCAGACGAGCACGACGTTGGAACGGTCGGCGTTGAGTTCGCCCCAGGTCTGGTAGGCCACCGTGACGGGCCCCAGCATGGCGCCGGACTCCAGGCGCACGGGCGCGCCGCCGTTGATCACGGCGCGCGGCCCGGCAAGGCTCTCCTGGAGTTCGTGAACGGCCGGCATCGCCTTCGACATATCTACTCGCTCCGCAGCGACGGTTGGATGATCGCGGACAGAAAGGAACGGCTGTTATCCCGGCGGAGCGGCCATCTGCCTAGGGTTGGGGCCTGCGCCTGTCAATGGTTTCTTCGTCCCCGGCCGCCGCTGGCGGCGGAGTCTAGCTCCGTTTGCCGTCATCGTCAGTGCGCATGACGGCAGGCCGGTCCCGCGCGACGGCTTGACGTGCCGCGCCCCGGGGGCCTATCCCGCAGCGCTTGCTGCCCAACGCAGACCCATTTCCTGATCAAACAGGGAGCCGGGCGAAGCGCCGCGCCGGATCACGGCAAGGCGTGCCCGGTTCCAGCCAGCGGAGACGGCCATGACGGCGCCTACCCCACGTCCGGGAATCCTCGACATCACTCCCTATGTGCCGGGCAAGAGCGGCGCCGACGACGGCCGCCCGGTGATCAAGCTCTCGTCCAACGAATCGGCCCTGGGTCCCAGCCCGAAGGCGATCGAGGCGGGCCGCAGGGCGGTCGAGACCATGGTGCGTTACCCCGACGGCTCGGCTGGCGCCCTGCGCGAGGCGCTAGGCAAGCGCTGGGGCCTCGATCCCGCGCGCCTGATCTGCGGCTGCGGTTCGGACGAACTGCTGGAGATGCTGCCGCGCGCCTTTGCCGGGCCGGGCGACGAGGTGCTCTACAGCCAGTACGGCTTTGCCGTCTATCCGATCGCCACCCTGGCCGCCGGCGCCACCCCGGTGACCGCGCCCGAGAGCGATTTCCGCACCGATGTCGACGCCATGCTGGCCGCCGTCACCGAGCGCACCAGGATCGTCTTCCTGGCCAACCCGAACAACCCGACCGGCAGCTACATTCCGGCCTCGGAGGTGCGGCGCCTGCGCGAGGGCCTGCCCGCCGATGTCCTGCTGGTGATCGATTCGGCCTATGCCGAGTTCGTCGATCGGCCCGACTACAGCGACGGCGCCGAACTGGTCCACGATGCCGACAACACGGTGATGACGCGGACCTTCTCGAAGATCTATTCGCTGGCCGGGCTGCGGGTCGGCTGGCTCTACGGCCCGGCGGGCATCGTCGATGTGCTCAACCGCATCCGCGCGCCGTTCAACGTCAACGCCGTGGCGCTCGCCGCCGCCGAGGCGGCCCTGGCCGACGAGGACCACGTCGGGAAGGCGCGCGCCCACAACGCCCACTGGATTCCGCGCCTGACCCAGAGCCTGCGCGGCATGGGCCTCACCGTGCACGACAGCGTCGTCAACTTCGTCCTGGTGCGCTTCCCCGGCGGTGCCGCCCAGGCCCAGGCGGCCGAGCGTTACCTCGCCGAGCGGCGCATCTACGTGCGCAACCTCAACGCCTACGGCATTCCCGACGGGTTGCGCATCAACATCGGCATCGAACACGAGATGGCCGCGCTGACCGACACCCTGGCCGCCTTCATGGACGCATCATGAGCAGCGAACCCCTGTTCGGCACCGTCTGTTTCATCGGCATCGGGCTGATCGGCAGTTCGCTCGCCCGCGTCATCCGCCGCGACGGCCTGGCGCGCGAGATCGTCGCCTGCGCCCGCCGCCAGGAGACTCTCGACAAGACCATGGCACTGGGGCTGGCCGATCGCGTCACCACCGACCCAGCGGACGCAGCCAAGGGCGCCGACCTCATCGTCATCTGCTCGCCCATCGGCACCTACGGCGCCATCGCCCAGGCCATCGCGCCGGTGCTGCAGCCCGGCCAGATCGTCAGCGACGTCGGCTCGGTCAAGCAGGCCGTGATCGCCGCGGTCGCCCCCCACCTGCCGCAGGGCGTCCACTTCGTGCCCGGCCATCCCATCGCCGGCACGGAACATTCCGGCCCCGAATCCGGCTTCGACACCATGTTCGAGGGCCGCTGGTGCATCCTCACGCCCCAGCCCGGCACCGACGAGGCGGCCATAGAGAAGGTTGCCGAACTGTGGCGCCGGGCCGGCTCGCGCATCGACCGGATGGACGCCTCGCACCACGACCAGGTGCTGGCGATCACCTCGCACCTGCCCCATCTCATCGCCTACACCATCGTCGGCACGGTCTTCGACCTGGAGACCAGCACCTCCCAGGAGGTGATCCAGTATTCGGCTTCCGGCTTCCGCGACTTCACGCGCATCGCCGCCTCCGATCCCGTCATGTGGCGCGACATCTTCATGAACAACCGCGAGGCGGTGCTGGAGATGCTGGGCCGCTTCAGCGAGGACCTCTCGCGCCTGCAGCGCGCCATCCGCTGGGGCGAGGCCGACGTTCTGGAAGACCTCTTCACCCGCACCCGCGACGTCCGCCGCAGCATTGTGGATGCGGGGCAGGTCTGAGGCCACCGTTCGAGTCTTCTCTTCCCCTCTCCCCTTGTGGGAGAGGGCAGGGTGAGGGGTCTTACGCGCGGCAGCGCGGAAAAGCACACATGCACCCGGCCTCGCCGTTGCCGCCCCCTCACCCAGCTGCGCTCTAGAGCGTTTCCTGTTTAGACGGAAGCATATCCAGCGTTGGCGAAGTAGTTGCGGCATTCG
>JAQCLG010000008.1 GCA_027592745.1 Pseudomonadota bacterium
GATAGAGCAAATTCACATCCTTCTGCGCAATCGCGAAGCGATTCCGCAGAAGGATGATTTGCTCTAGCGCACAAAAGAAAGGAGGGAGCCCGAAGGCTCCCTCCCGATAGCCACGATCTGCGCCTGGATCAGGCGTTGATCGCGATGGTCTCGCCGAAGATGTACGAGGTCGGATGCATCTGGTAGCCCTGCACCCGGGTATCGGCGGCGCAGTAGATCGCACGCCAGACCGGCTGCACGATCGGGCCGTCTTCCTGCATAATCATCTCGAGCTCGGCCATGACCTCGCGACGGGCATCGATATCGAGGATGCCTTCCGCTTGCGTCAGCTTGGCGTCGAACTCGGGATTGGCGTAGGCCGACTCGTTCCATGGCACGCCCGAGCGATAGGCCAGGCCAAGGACCATGAAGCCCAGGGGGCGATGGGTCCACGCGGTGTAACCGAACGGCACCTTGTCCCAGACCTCCCAGAACTGGTCGGACGGCATCACGTTGATGGCAACGCGGATGCCGGCGTCCTTCCACTGTTCGACCATGGCCTGGACGGAGAGCAGCTCCCAGGCCGGGTCCTTCTTGCAGGCGATCTCGACGTCGATGCCGTCGGGATGGCCGGCCTCGGCGAGCAGCGCCTTGGCCGCCTCGACGTCGCGGGCCATGAACGGCAGCTCGGCGTAGTCGGGATGAATCGTCGAGACGTGATGATGCTCGCCGGCGCTGCCTAGACCCCCATGGGCCGCCTGCAGGACCGACGGCGAGTCGACCGCAAGGCGCATGGCCTTGCGCACCTTCGGATTGTCGAAGGGCGCGGTGTCGCAGCGGCCACGGGCCACGGCGGTCTGTGCCGTGTTGGCCGGGATGATCTCGACATGCGGCATGGCCTTGAAGGCGTCGAGCTGGACGATGTCGCCCTCGTCGATCGCATGGACCTGCTTGGACGCAAGGGCACCGATGGCCGCCGAGGGATCGTCACCCAGATCCATGAACTCGATGCGGTCGAGGTAGGGGCCCTCGCCGTACCAGGTCTCGTTCTGGGCGTTCTCAAGCACCGCCCGCTCCGCGACGACATGCTCGACCAGCTTGAAGGCGCCTGTGCCGTCGGAACCGACGCCGAAGGACCCGTTGTCGGCCGGATTGATGATGAGCAGCGGATAGTGGAAGAGATGCTCGGGGATCGCGACGTTGGGGTTGCGCGTGTTGAGGCGGATCGTGTGGTCATCGACGATCTCGATCGCGTTGGCGTCCCAGAGGGCGGTGCCCTCGTCGTTCATCATGTAGCCCTTCATCAGGCCCAGGACGGACGAGCCGGCTTCCGGGGTGAGCACGCGGTTGAGGTTCCACGCCACGTCCTCGGCCGTGAAGTCACGTCCGCTGTGCCACTTCACGCCCTTGCGGACATTCAGCGTCCAGGTCAGCAGATCTTCCGAGGCCTCCCAGCCTTCGAGCAGGTCGGGGCGGGTGACGTTGTCGGTACCGGTGCGGGTCAGGTAGCCGCAGACCTGGCGGACGATGTTGGAGTCGATGACCCACGAGAAGGTGTGGGGATCGTTGACCGCCGTCACGCGCATGGCGATGCGGATGGTGCCGCCCATGGGCATGTCCTGAGCCTGCGCCCGGGGCACAAAATCCTCGCCGGTGATCTTGCCGGCGAAGGCGTAGGCGCTCGCCGCGGAGACGCCGAGCAGGGACGCGAAGCGAACGAATTCGCGGCGATCCAGGCGGCCTTCCACGAGCTGCTCCTGCAGCTTCGAATAATATGGATGCTGGGACATTAGGTTATTCTCCTCCCTTGTGACACTCATGGTGACGTTTTACCCCGAACGCCAACCGGGAACCGGAACGTGGCGTCCATTGTCGCCATTGTTTTCTCACTAGAGCCGTTGTCAACAGTATTGGCGCGTCGGGGCTGGGGAAGACATGGTTGTGGCCCGAATCCGACACCGACTGCCCGGCAGCCGCCAGGCCGGCGTTGTACGGCCGGATCAAACGCCCGATGATGCCGCCATGCCGGAAAAGGGCTCCACCCAAATGGCGCTGCTCAACTTCGCCCTCTACGCGGCCATCGCCACGCTCACCTTCTATCTGCTGATCGTCGGCAAGGCGCTGATCCTGCCGTTCGTCGTGGCAATCGTGTTCTGGTACATGATCGCGACCCTGGCGCGTCTCTACGGCCGGGCGGGAACCTGGGGCATGCGCATGCCCTCCTGGCTCGCCACCGTCTTTGCCGTGCTGACCTTCGTTGCCCTGCTCTCGGGCTTCATCGACCTCACCCGCGACAACATCAGCCAGGTCGTGGCGGTCGCGCCGATCTACCAGGCCAACCTGGAGAATCTTGCGGAGCGGCTGGTGACGCTGACCGGCTACCACATTCCCACGCTCGACCAGGTCATGGAGCAGGTCGACCTGGGCGCCATGGCCGGCACGCTGGCCTCCTCGCTCACCGCCTTTGCCGGCAATGTCGGCATCATCCTGGTCTATGTCATCTTCCTGCTGTTCGAGCAGAAGGGATTTGCTGCCAAGCTCGATGCCATCGTCACCGATCCGGCACGGCGCGAGCGGGTACGCAGCACGTTGCGCCGCATCAACGGTGACGTGCGCACCTACATCTGGGTCAAGACCGTCCTTTCGGTCGCGACGGGCTCGATCTCCTACGCCGTCATGCGTCTGGTCGGGCTCGACTTTGCGGAGTTCTGGGCGGTGGTGATTTTCCTGCTCAACTTCATTCCGACCATCGGCTCGATCCTGGGCATCGTCTTTCCCACGCTGCTGGCGCTGGTGCAGTTTCCCGACGACCTGACGCCGTTCCTCGTGGTCCTGGTCTGCCTGGGCGCCACGCAGGTCATCACCGGCAATGTCGTCGAGCCGCGCATGATGGGCCGTTCGCTCAACCTCTCGCCGCTCGTCATCATCCTTTCGCTGGCGGTCTGGGGCAGCATCTGGGGCGTCATCGGCATGTTCCTCTCGGTCCCCATCACGGTCATCGCCATGATCGTGATGGCCCAGTTCCAGGTGACCCGCCCGCTTGCCATCATGCTGTCGAGCGACGGCATCGTCAGCGGCGATCCCGAACGCCGGGAGATCGCCTGAACCACGGGGGCTGGAATGGCACCGCGGCGATGCCATATCGCCGGTAGCGGCATGGTGCGGGAGTGAGCAGGTTGACGGAACGGAGGGATGCGCCCGTGCGGGCGCCCGAGATCGCGCGGCCCGCGATGACCTGGTTCAACGTCGACGCGCCGCTGTCGCTGACCGATCTGCGCGGCCGCATCATCATTCTCGATTTCTGGACCTTCTGCTGCATCAACTGCATGCATGTCCTGCCGTCGCTGGCCCGGGTCGAGGAACGTTTCCCCGACGATGTCGCGGTGATCGGCGTGCATTCGCCCAAGTTCTTTGCCGAGCGCGATCCCGACAACGTCGCGGCTGCGATCGCCCGCTACGGCATCCGCCATCCGGTGGTCCACGATCCCAACATGACCCTGTGGCGCGAGTATGCGGTGCGCGCCTGGCCGACCCTGGTGTTCCTCGATCCCGAGGGTTACGTCATCGGCCAGTTCTCCGGCGAGCCCGATGCCGATCGCCTGGTCGCCGCGGTGGGCGATCTTGTGGAGCAGGCGCGCGGGCGTGGTGTCCTCGAACCCGGACCCTTGCTGTTGCAGGAAGCGCCCCGGCTGGAAGGCACCCTTGCCTTTCCGGGCAAGATCAAACCCCTGCCGGGCGGCGGCTGGATCATCGCCGACAGCGGCCACGACCGCATCGTGGTGGCCGATGCCGCGGGACGTTTCCAGGTCGCCTATGGCAGCGGTGAAGCAGGCTTTGCCGATGGCGATGCCGACACCGCGCGTTTCCGTGCGCCACAGGGCCTGGTCGCCGACGCCACGACGATCTATGTCGCCGACACCGGCAACCATGCGGTGCGTGCGATCGACCGCGCGAGCGGGAGGGTCAGCACGCTCGCCGGCACCGGCCGGCGCGGCACGGTGCTGGGTGGTCCGGTACCTGCGGCCGCGACGGCCCTGGCCTCGCCCTGGGACCTGGAGATCGCCGGGACGCGTCTCCATGTCGCCAACGCCGGAAGCCACCAGCTTGGGGTCATCGACCTCTCCGCGGGCACGCTCGCCCGCCTGGCGGGCAATGGCGCGGAAGCGCTGGTCGATGGCGAGGCGCAGGAAGGCGCCGCGCTTGCCCAGCCCAGCGGCCTGGCGCTCGATCCCGATCGCAAGCGCCTCTACTTCGCCGACAGTGAAACCTCCGCCGTGCGTGTGCTCGACCTCGAAGCCGGGCAGGTCACCACCCTGGTCGGCGCGGGCCTCTTCGATTTCGGGCACAAGAACGGCCCCTTCGCGAATGCGCGCCTGCAGCATGCTCTTGGGCTGGCCTGGACCGAGAGGGGCCTGGTCGTTGCCGACAGCTACAACCGCGCAGTGCGCCTGCTCGAGCTCGACTCGGACCAGGCCAGCGACATCGAGCCGGGCCTGACCTGCCAGGATCCGGTCTGCCTGCCGCTGGGGGAACCCGCCGGCATCGCCGATGCCGGGAACGGTCTCCTGCTGCTGGCCGATACCAACAACCATCGCATTCTCGAGCTCAATCCCGCCGGGGCGAGCTACCGCACCTGGATGCGCTGACCACAAGGGATGGAAGCCATGCGACGCAAGACCATCGGGCTGGACGATGCCCTCTACGACTATGTCGTGGCGACGACGCTGCGTGACGACGACATCCTGGCGCGCCTGCGCGAGGAAACCGCGGCCCTGGAATGGGGCCGCATGCAGATCGCGCCCGAACAGGGCCAGTTCATGGCCATGCTGACGCGCCTGGTGCAGGCAAGGAAGGCCATCGAGGTCGGTGTCTTCACCGGCTACAGCGGCCTTTCGGTTGCCCGCGCCCTGCCCGAGGACGGCAGGCTGGTGGCCTGCGACGTCAGCGAGGAGTGGACCGCCATCGCCAGGCGCTACTGGAAGGAAGCCGGCGTCGATGGCCGCATCGACCTGCGCCTGGCACCCGCGACGGAAACGCTGGACGCGCTGATCGCCGGGGGCGGTGCGGGCACCTACGACATCGCCTTCATCGATGCCGACAAGGCCAACTACGATGCCTACTACGAGCGCTGCCTGACGCTGCTGCGCAAGGGCGGCCTGATCCTGATCGACAACGTCCTCTGGGGCGGCTCGGTGATCGACGAGAGCGACCAGAGCGAGGACACCAGGGCGATCCGCGCGCTCAATGCCAAGGTTGGCAGGGACGACCGCGTTGCCTGCGTCATGCTGCCGGTGGGCGACGGCCTGACCCTGGCGATGAAGCAGTAGGCTGGCGGCGCCCGGCGATCGCGCGCCGGGCGTCTGTCTTCAGGCATAGGGCAGGGTGTGGCCGATGCCCAAACGGTCGGCCTTGGTCAGCATGGCGTGGGCAAGCGCGATGTCGGAGGTCGAAAGGCCGCGGTGCCAGAGCAGGATGGTCTCCTCGTCGCTCTCGCGCCCGGGAAGCAGGCCGGCGCAGATCCGGCCCAGTTCGCCGTGGATGCTCTCCTGCGTGACGCGCCCCGAATCGATGTGGCGGCGCAGGCAGCCGAACGGGCCGATCAGGCACTGGCCCCAGTCGTCGACCACGATCTTGGTCATGATGTCGGTCAGGTCGTCCTCGACCGAACTGACCGTGCCGTAGGGGATCACCAGGGCGCCCGGCTTGACCCAGGAGGTCTTGAAGAGTTCGGTCGGGGTGTCGAGCCGGGAGGCCTCGACCATGATGTCGGCACCCTCCAGGCAGTCCTGCCAGGTGTCGACGGCGGTGACGGGTTTGCCGAGGTCGGCGGTGAGCTTCTCGGCGAAGGCGCGCTGGCTTTCGGGCCGGCGGGAATGGACGCGGATTTCCTCGAAATCGAACAGGTGGTCGAGCAGGCGCACGTTCCAGTAGGCCGTGCCGCGCGCGCCGATGTGGCCCAGCCGGCGCGGCTTGGATGGTGCAAGGTACTTGGCGCCGATGGCGGTGACCGCGCCGGTGCGCATCTCGGTGATCGCCGTGGCGTCGATGATCGCGGTGGGCGTGCCGGTCCTGGCATCGAACAGGTTGACCAGTGCCATCTCGGAAGGAAGGTCGCGCTGCCAGTTGTCGATGTAGTCGGAGACCACCTTCACGCCGGCGACGCCGAGCGGGGCGATGTAGCCGCGCAGGACGTTGAAGTGGCCGCGGAACGCCTTGTCGGCGACCAGGTGCATGCGGGGCTCGACCACGGTCTCGCCCCGTCCCTGGGCGGCCAGGCTGCCCTCGATGGCATCGAGGATCTCCTCGTTGGTCAGTTCCAGGGCCGCCACGTCGTGGCCGCTGAGGTAGCGCAGGTTAATCTCCGGCATCGGTGGCCTCTTCCTGTTCGGTGAGTCGTTCGCGGGTTGCCGCCAGAAGCGCCTCGACCAGGAGGTCGTCGATCCGGCCGTCGCGCGGCAGGCCGGCATCGCCCTGGAAACGGCTGGCGGCAGCGACGGTGCCGGGGCCGGCGATGCCGTCCACCGTGCCGTCGAGGTAACCCAGGACATTGAGGTAGCGCTGCGCCGCGATGACGGGCGCGCCCAGTTCCTCGGTGCGCACGGGCATGCGCTGGGCGTCCTGCAGGCGGGCCACGGTGGCACTGACTTCCTGGCGCAGCGCCGTGGCCCGGGCGATGGCGTCATGGCGCATGGCGAGGTCCAGCCGCGGCTGCAGGCGCACGGCGTATTCCGAGGCGATCGCCGAGGCTTCGGCATCGCCGCCGACCCGGGCGAGCAGGAGCCAGGCGTAGGATTCCAAGGCATCGGGCTCGACGCCGATGCCGTTGGCCAGCGCCTGGGCGTAATTGACCTGGCCGAAGGGATTGCCGCCGAAGGCCGCCTGCTTGTAGAGCACGGCGGCAGCGACCGGGTCGCGCGTCAGTCCCTCGCCGTATTGCATGAGCTGGCCGAGGTTGTTCTGGGCGATGGCCAGGCCCTGGTCCGCGGCGCGCCGGTACCACATGGCGGCTGCGGCGATGTCGCGGCCCACCCCCTGGCCGCGCTCGAAAAGCAGCCCCAGGTTGTTGGCGGCTTCGGCAAGGCCGGCTTCGGCGGCCGCGCGGTACCAGCCCATGGCCTCCGCGGTTGCAGTCCCGCCGGCGGCCATGGCCAGCCGGCCCATGGCGTAGGTTGCCTCGGGCAGGTCCTGGGTCGCGGCCCGCTGGTACCACATCGCGGCGAGGTCGGGATCGAGCGGCAGGCCCTCGCCGCGTTCGTAGGCCACCGCCAGATTGTACTGCGCCGGTGCGTAGCCCGCTTCCGCAGCCTTCATCAGGAGGTCGGTGGCGAGTTCGAGGTCGGCCTCGACCCCTTCGCCGGCGGCCAGCATGCGCGCCAGGCGCGTCTGCGCGGCTGCCAGTCCACGGCCGGCCGCGGCGCGGTACCAGTCCAGCGCGGCCTGCCGGTCGACCTCGCCCAGCAAGCCCGATTCGTGCAGCAGGCCGAGCGCGAACTGCAGGTCGAGGTCGCCCCTGCGGGCGCCGTCGATCCAGGCATCCCGGGCGCCCGCGGCATCACCGGCGTCGAGCGCCGCCCAGCCGCCCAGATAGTCGGCCCGCAGGGGGCCGGCCAGCAGCAATGCAGTCAGGACAAGGGTCGTGAGGAAACGGCCGGGCATGCCCATCCGTCGCACGGGTCAGGGATGCGGGCAAGGGTGTGGCGGCGGTCGCCGGCCCCGACGCCGGCAGGGTAGTCTGACGCCATGAAACACGTCCTGGATGCCACGGCCTGGACGGCCGGCTGCCGTCATCTGGCTGCCGCCGATCCCGTGCTGGCCGGCCTGATCGATGCCTATGGCGAGGAACGCCTGGCGCCGCACGGCGATGTCTTTGCCACGCTGGCGCGGGCGATCGCGGGCCAGCAGATCTCGGTGCTGGCGGCCGAGCGCATCTGGCAGCGCCTGCTGGACCGTCTGGGCCGCGCCACGCCCGCCGCCGTGCTGGTCGCGGGCGAGGCGGACCTGGCAGCCTGCGGTCTGACGCGGCGCAAGGCGGCTGCGCTTTCGGCCATCGCTGCCGGACTCGAGGCCGGCGCCGCGATCCCCGATTCGCGCGAGGCGCTCCTGGCCCTGCCCGGAGTCGGACCCTGGACCGCCGACATGGTGGCGATTTTTGCCCTGGGCGCGCCGGACGTGTTGCCGCTCGCCGACATCGGCCTGCATCGCGCCATCGCCGGGCACTATGGCGTGCCCCGTGAGAACCTGGATCCCGAAGGCCTGCAACGTGTCGCGGCTCCGTGGCGGCCGTGGCGCAGCATCGCCGTCTGGTATCTCTGGCGCGCGCTCGATCCCGTGCCCGTCAGCTACTGAGCAGCCTCCGGTCCGGTCCGGGGAACCTTCGTTCCGCCGGGCCGGGTCGGACCTGCCCCAAGGCCCATGGGACGCCCAGGCTCAGTTGTGGTCGCGCAGGAACCAGGCCAGGCAGACAAAGGCGGCAAGCGCGCCGGCCACCCCGGCCAGGATCGGATTGATCCCAAGCAGGGCGTCGACCTGAATGTTGATCCAGCGCGTCAGGCTGTTGTTGGTGCGCCCCGTTCCCGCCAGGCCCTGGGCAATCAGCACACCGCCCCACGTGGCGAATGCGATGATGGCCGTGGCCGCGGTGAAGGAAAGGATGCGCTTGCCCAGCCTACGGTGAGGGGCGGGCGAGGCAAAGATCGAACGTCTGGAACGTGTGGCAGCAAACATCGTCGGTTCCCTTCGGTGGCCCCGCTACCCGCCGAGGATCGGCGGGCCGGAGGCTTTACCTTGCCCGTGGGCGAAGGCCGGAGGCTTTGCGTCCCGGCGTTGCCGCCGGTTTGCCGTTATCGGGGACATCCTTCATCCCTTGCGGGATGCCGCGCTCGCGGTTGGCCCACGGGACACAGGTTAGGTCCGGGTTCCCCCGCCGCATGTGATCTGCGTTACATCCGGTAGCGATTTCCTGCCGGCTTGACGCTCGGGAGCGTGCGCCGCCATGATCCGCGCCTCCCATCCCGCATTGCGAGGCCCTCCGTGGCGCTGCAGGCCAATCCCCGAGTCGACGCCGTCCAGGCGCCGCCGATCCCCGAAGCCTGGAGCTGGCTCGACGGCATCGTGCTGCCGCCGGAGCGGCCCCTGCTCGACGTCTGCCAGGCGGTGCCGGCGGACCCGCCGCCCGAAGCCCTGCGCCGTCACGTCGCCGAACGGGCGCTCGATCCCGCCACCGCGCGCTACACCGAGATCTTCGGCATGCCGGCGCTGCGCGAGGCCCTGGCCGGCGACATCGCGGCGCTCTACGGCGGCGATGTGGCGGCGGCCGACTGCATGGTTATGGCCGGCTGCAACCAGGCGTTCTTCAATGCCATGGTGGCGCTCTCGGGCCAGGGCGACGAGGTCATCCTGCCGGCTCCCTGGTACTTCAACCACCAGATGACCTTGCAGATGCTGGGTGTGAAGGTGGTGCCGCTGCCCTTTCGCGCCGACCGCGGCGGCGTGCCCGATCCTGCCGACCTGCGCGCCCTGGTCTCGGACCGCACGCGGGCGATCGTCATGGTCTCGCCCAACAACCCCACGGGTGCGCGCTATCCCGACGACGTCATCGACGCGGTGTTCGAGATCGCGCGCGAGGCCGGATGCGCCCTTGTGCTCGATGAGACCTATCGCGATTTCCTGGCGCCGGGGCAGGCGCCCCACGGCCTCTTCACGCGGCCCGACTGGCGCGACACGCTGGTCCATCTCTACAGCTTCTCGAAGGTCTATTGCCTGACCGGCTACCGGGTCGGCGCCGCGGTGGGCGGCCCGGTCTTTCGCGCCGCGATGGAGAAGGTCACCGACTGCGTCCAGATCTGCGCGCCGCGCCTGGGCCAGGAGGCGGCCCTCTACGGCATCGGCCACCTCGATGCCTGGCGCAAGGCCAATGCCGCGGTCATGGCCGGGCGTGCGCAGGCGCTGCGGCAGGCCTTCACGCGCGACGACCTGACCTTCGAACTGGTCAGCGCCGGCGCCTACTTTGCCTATGTCCGCCATCCCTTCGCGGGCGTGCCCGCGGCCACGGTCGCCCGTCGGCTGGCCCAAGAGTTCGGGCTGCTGTCCCTGCCGGGAAGCTGGTTCGGACCGGGCCAGGAGGATTACCTGCGGTTTGCCTTCGCCAATCTCGATGCATCGGCGATGCCGGCGATCGCGGCCCGTCTGGTCGAAGGCCAGCAGCTCTAGCGTTCGCGGAAGGCCTCGCTCTTGAGCTTGAGCACCGGCTTGAGCAGATAGTGCATCACCGTGTTGGTGCCGGTGTGGATGTCCAGGGTGGCCTCCATGCCCGAGGTGATCGGCAGGTCGCCGGGCTCCTGGCCCATGTAGGTGCGGTCGGTCGCGGCGATGACACGGAAATAGGTGTTGCCGTTCTCGTCCTGGTGGGAGTCCGGCGAGACCAGCATCACCGTCGCCTCCAGCACGCCGTAGCGGATGTAGTCGTAGGTCGAGATCTTGACCACGGCAGGCTGGCCGACGCGGACGTAACCGACATCCTGGGGATTGAGGCGCGCCTCGATGACGAGCTGTTCGTCGGACGGCACGATGTCCATGATCGCTTCGCCCGGGCGCACCACGGCCCCGATGGTGTGGAAGCGCAGGCTCTTGACCACGCCGTCGATCGGGCTGGCGATCAGCGTGCGGCGCGACACGGCTGTGGCGCGCGTCAGTTCCTCGCGCGTCGTCTCGATCGCCAGGTCGACGCTGGAAAGTTCCTCCAGGGCATTGCGCTGGAAGGCCAGATGGGTCTCGTTCAGGCGCTCGCGCGCCTCGACCAGCGCGGACTCGGCGCTGGGCAGGCCTTCGCGCGTCGAGGAGAGCTGGCCCGACAGGCGTTCGACCTCGGACTGGGCGGCGAGGTGGTCGAGCTTGGAGATCAGGCTGTCCACGATCAGGTCGTTGGCGATCTCCAGGTTCTGCTGGGCCAGCGCGAGCTGCTCGCGCAGGGTCGCCTCCTCGGCCTGCATCTGGCGCAGGTCGGACTCGCGCTGCTTGATCTGCTCTTCCAGCGAATTGAGCGCGCTGCGCTGCTCGGCGATGCGGGCGTTGAAGGCATTGCGTTCGTTCTGCGCCGAGGCCGGCCGGCGCTCGGCGACCTCCTGGGGAAACGACAGCTCGGTATCGTGGGCCTCTGCATCGAGGCGCGCCCGGCGCAGCACCAGCCCGTCCAGCGTGACCGAGAGTTCGGCTTCGCGGGTGTCGGACTCGGTGAGGTCGAGGCGGACCAGCGGGCTTCCCGTGGTCACCAGGCTGCCCTCGGTGACGAACATCTCGGCGATGATGCCGCCTTCGAGATGCTGGATCGTCTTGACCTGGCCGACCGGGATGACCTCGCCGAAGGCTGTGGCGACCTCGTCGAGCCTGGCCTGCGAGGCCCAGAGCAGCGCGACGGTCAGCAGCAGCACGATGGCCCAGGCAAACAGCGTCAGGGCGGAGGGCTTGTTGCGGGCGATGAGGTCGTCGAGTGCGCTCATCTCAGGCACCCGCGGCTTCGCTGGCACGGGCGGCGGGGGCCGCGCCGTCGCGCTGCTTGCCGAAGACCTTGGCCAGCACGTCGCGCGTCGGCCCGGCGATGGCGACCTTGCCCTTTTCCAGCCCCAGGACATGGGTGCAGGCCGCCAGCAGCACCGGCGTGTGCGTGGCGACCAGGATGGTGTGGTCGCGGCTGAGGCGCACCAGGGTATCGCGCAGGGCCGCCTCGGCATCGCGGTCGAGGTTGCTTGCGACCTCGTCGAGCAGCAGCACAGGCGGGTCGTTGAGCAGGGCGCGGGCCACGGCGATGCGCTGGCGCTGCCCCCCCGACAGGCGCATGCCGGCCTCGCCGATGTCGGTGCCGTAGCCGTCCGGCAGGTCGCCGATGAAGCCGTGGGCGCCGGCCGCCTTGGCCGCCGCGACGATACGTTCGTCGGAGACCTCGTCGTTCATGCCGGCGATGTTGTCGCGGATGGTGCCGTGGAAAAGGGCGGCCTCCTGGGGCACGTAGCCGATCCAGGGCGCCAGGTCGTGGCGGGTGTACTGGCTGATGTCGGAACCGTCGAGCAGGACCCGTCCCTGGGCGGGCTGGTAGAGACCCTGCATCAGCTTGAGCAGGGTCGTCTTGCCCGAGCCGTTTGGGCCGATCAGGCCGATGATGCCGCCCGGCTTGATCTTCATCGAAATGCCGTCGATCACCTTGGTGCCCTCGGCGGTGAAGGCGAAGGAGACGTTCTCGACCTCGAGAACGCCTTCGGGCCGTGCCAGCGTGATGGTCGCGTTCTGGCGCTCCTCGGCCAGGGCGAAGGCCTCGGTCAGGCGGGCGAGCGATTGCTTGTAGAGCGCGTAGTTGCGCCAGGTGCCGACAAGCTGGTTGAGCGGCGAGATCAGCCGGTTCGAGAGCATGTTGGTCGCGATCAGCGCACCGATGGTGATCTCGTTGTTGAGGATCGCGATGGCGCCAACCGTGGTCATCGCGACGGTCGTGATGAACGACATGCTCATCGAGATGTTGGCAAAGCTGTCGGACCAGAAGCCGCGGTCGAGCGAGCGGGAGATGACGCTGGCGTGGCGGCCCTCCCAGCGCTGCTTGAAGCCAGCCTCGATCGCCAGGGCCTTCATGGTGGTGCGCCCGCCCAGCATCTCCTGGAGCATCGCCTCGCGGTCCAGGATCTGCTCCTTCTCGTGCCGGCTGGCGCCGTCGAGCACGCTGCCCGAGAGCCAGGCGATGAGCAGGAAGGCCGGCACGATCACCAGCAGGACCCAGGCGATGGGTGCGGCGATGACGAAGATGATGACGATGAAGATCGGGATGAAGGGCAGTTCGGCGGCCAGCACCGCGGTGGGGCCCGAGAAGATGTTGCGCACCGTGTCGGCATCGCGAAACAGCGAGGCCCAGTAGCTCTGCGGCCGGCTTTCCAGGGTGAGCAGGGGCAGGGCCGTGACCTTGTCGAACAGGCTGCGTCCCAGGCGCACGTCGATGCCCGTGGCCGCCCGCTGCAGCACCCGGCTGCGCGCCTGGCGCAGGATCAGGTCGAAGGCGATGACGATGGCCACGCCCATGACCAGGGCAACCAGGGTCTTCACGCCATGGTAGAAGACCACCCGGTCGTAGACCTGCAGCACGAAGATCGGCAGGCCCAGTGCCAGGAGGTTGACGAACAGCGACATCACGGCGACCTCGCGGAAGGCCGGCATCAGCGGCTTCAGCAGGGGCTTGAGCCAGGTCTTGGTCGTGAATGTCGCCATGGCGCCGATCTTGCCACCCCGCAGCCGCGGAAGCTATGGCCCAGAGCGCCCCTGCGGACCCCTTCACCTTGGCGCTTCTGGTGGGCCGGCGCTGTGCTAGAGTGAACCGGACGGGGGAATACAGGGCGCCCATGAACCGGTTTTTCACAAGCTGGAAGTTCACCTATGCGCTGGCTTTCGCGCTGCTGGTCGGCATGTTCGCCCTGCGGGCGGATGATCCGTCGCCGCTGAAGATCCTGCGCAACAAGACCTTCGACGTGATGCAGCGCGTGTGGCCGCGCGAGCCTCCGCCCGAGGGTTATCCCATCAACGTGCGCATCATCGACCTCGACGACGAAAGCCTCGAGGCGATTGGCCAGTGGCCGTGGCCGCGCACCCGGGTGGCCGAACTGGTGCGTATTCTGGTCGACGACTACCACGTCGCCGCGGTGGCCTTCGACATCGTGTTCGCCGAACCCGACCGGACGGCGCCGGCGCAGCTCGTCGAGAGCCTCGAGGACATCACGCCGGAGATCCGCGCGGCCCTGCTCAGATTGCCCGACAACGACCAGGTTCTGGCCGAGACCATCGCCGGTCGCCCGGTGATCCTGGGCCAGGCGACCATCCCGCGCGGCGACCCCCCCGCGGAAGGCGACATTCCCCGCGTCGTGGGTTTCGGCATCAAGAACAACACGCCGGGCGACGAGGGCCAGCCGCGCAACCATCTCCTGAACTTCCGCAACATCGAGCGCAACCTGCCCGAGCTGGAAGCCAACGCGCCGGGCATCGGCATGTTCTCGTTCTCCCCCGACGAGGACAACATCGTGCGTCGTGTGCCGCTGGTCGTGGCGGTCAACGGCGAGCTTTACCCCGCACTCAGCGTGGAATCCCTGCGTGTCGTCCTGGAGCGCCTGCAGGGCACCAGGCTCTCCCTGTTCTTCCAGTACGGCAGCGAGGGCGCGCGTTCGGTCGCCTTCCAGGGCAGCCAGTTCAGCCTGCCGACCGATGCCAGCGGCCATGCCTGGGTCTACTACGCACCCTATACGCGCGACCGCTACGTGTCGGCCAAGGACGTGATGGACCATTCGGCCGACCCGGCCCTGCTAGTCAACACCATCGTCATCCTCGGCACCTCGGCGGCCGGCCTGCAGGACATTCGAGCGACGCCGCTTTCGGAAGGCCTGCCGGGCGTGGAGGTGCACGCCCAGATTCTCGAGAACATCCTCTCCAACGTCTTCCTCACCCGTGACCAGTACGCACCGATGATCGAGCTGGCAGCGATCATCGTGGCGGGTCTTGCGATCATGGTGGTCCTGCCCCTGGGCGGCGCCTTGTGGAGCCTCTTTGCCGTCATCCTGGTCAATGCCGGCCTGATGGGCTTTTCCTACTACCAGTTCCGCGAGGAATACCGCCTGGTCGGCTTCGTCTACCCGCTGCTCTGTTCGGTGCTGCTCTACACCTTCCTCACGATGATGAACTACATGCGCGAGGAGCAGGCCAAGAAGCAGGTGCGCGGCGCCTTTGCCCAGTACCTCTCGCCTGCCATGGTCGAGGAACTGGCGTCCAATCCCGAGCGCCTGAAGCTGGGCGGCGAGATGCGCAACATGACGCTGCTGTTCTCCGACATCCGCGGCTTCACCGCGATCTCCGAACAGTTCCGCGGCAATGCCGTGGGCCTGGTCAGCCTGATCAACCGCTTCCTGACGCCCATGACCGGGATCATCCTCGATCGCAAGGGCACCATCGACAAGTACATGGGCGACTGCATCATGGCGTTCTGGAACGCGCCGCTGCTCGACGACGAGCAGGTCGACCACTCGATCGACGCGGCGCTGGCCATGACCGAGGAGGTCGAGCGCATCAACGTCATCATCGAGGCCGAGGCCAAGGCCGAGGGACGCCGTTTCTTCCCGATCAAGGTCGGCGTCGGCATCAACACCGGCGAGGTCTTCGTCGGCAACATGGGTTCGGACCAGCGTTTCGACTATTCGGTCATCGGCGACGACGTGAACCTGGCCTCGCGCCTGGAAGGCCAGTCGAAGACCTACGGCGTGATCATCGTCATCGGTCCCAACACCCATGCCGTCGCTGCCGATCTCTATGCCACGCTCGAACTCGACAAGATCCAGGTCAAGGGGCGGCAGGAGGCGGTGACGATCTACACGGTGCTCGGCCGCAAGGACATGCTGTCGGACCCGGCCTACATCGCGTTCAAGGCAAAACACGACGCCATGCTGGTGGCTTACCGGTCGCAGGACTGGGACCTTGCTGAAAGCCTGCTGGCGGAATGCCGGCAGATGTGGCCCTCGCTCCACGGCCTCCACGATCTCTATGCCGAGCGTATTGCCGAGTTCCGCATCAACCCGCCCGGAGCCGACTGGGACGGCGTCTACGTCGCGACGTCGAAGTAGCGTGCCGATCCGCTGCGGTCGCGCGGCGGCACCGGTGCCCCAGAACGAAAACGGCCATCGCCCTGCGGCGATGGCCGTTTCCTTGAGGTGTGCCGGACGCGGAAGCGTCTAGAGCGGATCACGATCAGCCGGAACCGCTCGGCGGTTCCGGCCAATCGTGTGAATCCGCTCTACATCAACAAGATAGAGCAAATTCACATCCTTCCGCGCAATCGCGAAGCGATTCCGCGGAAGGATGATTTGCTCTAGTCGAAGCTCCAGGAGCGCGTGAGGTTGGCGTCGGCATCGCTGTCGACGATGGAGCCTGCGATCAGCGATGCCTGGACCGCATCGTCGCTGCCCGAAGCCTCGGCGACGGTCTCGACTTCGGTCTCGGGCCATGCCAGGGGCTCGCTGGCCGCGACGATCTCGACGCTCTCGGCAACCGTGGCGGTCTCGCTCACCGCGACGGTCTCGACGGCCTCGGCCGGTGCGCTTTCGGGCATGGGCTCGGAAGCCAGGGCAACCGTCGCCTGATCGGCGCTTGCGGTCAGGTTGATCTCGGAGGCATCGGAATCGAGCGCGGAAATGTCCTGGGGCGCCGTCGCGCCGATCCGGTCGGGGGTCAGGCGGCCCATGGCCTGGAGCAGGCGATAGACGCCCAGGTATATGTCGTACTGTGCGCCGACCAGGTTGATCTGGGCGTTGAACACGTCGTTCTGGGCGTCGAGCACGTTCAGGACCGTTTCCTGGCCGGCATCGCGCAGCCGGACCCGTGCGCCATGGACCTCGATGGCGATGTTCACGGCATTTTCCAGCAGCTCGACCCGCTCGCGCGAGGTCGTGTACTGTTCCCAGGCAAGTTCGGTGTCGCGGATCACCACGCGCGACATCGCCGTGCGGTCGTTGACCGCCGCGACGTACTGATAGGCCGAGCGGGCGACGCCGGCATCGGTGGCAAAACCGCTGAAGATCTGCCAGTTGGCCTCGACCAGAACGGCGGCGTCGCGGCGCACGCCTTCGGTGCCGTTGACGTCGTCCTCCCAGTTCAGGCGGCCGACCAGGTCGACCGTGGGATAGTAGCCCGAGCGCGCCGCGATGCGGGCCTCCTCGGCGAACTGGACGTTGTAGTCGCTGCCATAGCCGCGCGGATTCTCGGCTTCCGCGATGGCGACGGCCTCGGCCAGGGTCGCCGGAATCTCGGCCTCGGGAACCGGGGGCAGGCTCATCGCCGGAATTACCGGGTCGTGCCCGAACAGGCGGCGGTAGCGGGCAAGCTGCTGGTCGAGATTGCCTTCGAAGGCGACCTTGCGCTCCTGGGCGATCTGCAGGCGGGTCTTGGCCTGCAGCTCATCGAGCGTGATGCCCGAACCGCGCTCGACACGCTCGGTCTCGAGGTTGAGCTGGGTCCGGATCACCGACACGTTCTGTTCGGCAAGATCGATCAGGGCGCCGTCACGCAGCACCTCGAGATAGGTGCTGATGCCCTGGAACATCAGGTCCTGCGTCGTGTTTTCCAGGGTCGCATCGGCGACCTCACTGGAAAGCTGGGCGCTGTCGTAGTTCGACTGCGTGCCCCAGCCGTCGAAGAGGCGCTGGCGCAGCGTTGCCGTGACCCGGCGGCGCGTCAGGTCGACGTCCTCGCTGTCGGTCGGCGCTTCGGTGTGTTCGTAGCCGACGTCGCCCGACAGGTCGAGGGTCGGCAGGAAGCCGGCATAGGCCTCGTTGATGGTCTCGTCGGAGGCATAGGCCTGATTGCGCAGGCTGTTGATCTCGGGGCTGTCGGCAAGCAGCACGCTCATCTCGTCGCTCAGGCTCTGGGCCCGTGCGTGCTGTGCGCCGAGCGCCATGCCCACCACCAGAGCAAGACGCGATACCGACGAAAAACGCAAGGCCATGGCCGAACTCCCCAAAAGTCTGGAATGCGGAAGTTACTGCACGCGCCCGCCGAAACCGGTCGAAATCCCAGCGGCGAGCCGGTCGCTGCCGCGCCCCCATACCAGTCGAAGCCTCATATTAGCACAGCGATGTCGCCGCGCAATGCGACAACTGTGCGAATATCGTTACCTAAAGGCCTGATTCCGGCTGGTTTTTCCCCTTGTCAGGCGGTACGTCCCTGTCCGCTCCCGGTCGCGTTGACCAGGCATGCCATGTTGCCGGCGGGGTGTTTGTTGTCCCGCATCAGCTGGTGGGCGTGGCCGATCTCGTCGAAGCTGAAGGTCTCCGACAGGCAGGGGTCGATCTTCTTGTCGATCATCAGCTGGTTGACCGCGGCCGCCTGCTCGTCGTTGGAGAGATGGCTGCCCTGCAGGCGCTTCTGGCGCATCCAGTGGTAACGCAGATCCATGGTGATGTTGTAGCCGGTGGTGCCGGCGCAGATCACGATCATGCCGCCGGTCGCGGCGACGAAACCCGAGGTCGGAAGCGTCGACTCGCCGGGATGTTCGAAGACGATCTGCGGCGAGACCTTCTCGCCCACCGCGTCCCAGATCGCCTTGCCGAAGGCGCGCGCGCCCTTGGCCCAGGTGCCGTATTCCTTGCTCTCGGTGTCGGGCATCTTGCCCCAGTGGTCGAAGTCGTTGCGGTTGATGACGCCGACCGCGCCGTTGTCCAGGCAGAACTGGCGCTTGGCGTCGTCGGAGACCACCGCGACGGCCTTGCCGCCGAGCGCGCGGGTGATCTGCAGGGCATAGGTTCCCAGGCCGCCGGCCGCGCCCCAGACCAGGACGACGTCGTCCTTCTGGATCGTGTTGGGCGCCCAGCCCATCAGCATGCGGTAGGCCGTGGAGGCGCACAGCAGGTAGCAGCCGGCTTCTTCCCAGGAGAGATGTTTCGGCTTGGGCTGGCACTGGTGCGCCTGCGCCTTGGCGAACTGGCAGTAGCTGCCGTAGTTGGTCTGGTAGCCCCAGATGCGGGTCGAGTCGGCCAGCATCGGGTCCTTGCCCGAGAGCACCCAGGGATCATCCGGGCGCCACCAGCCCGAATGCACGACCACCTCGTCGCCGGGCTTCACGTTGGTCACGGCAGACCCGACCTTGAAGACGATGCCGGAGCAGTCCGAGCCGCCGGCATGGAAATCTTCCGATTCGCCGAGGTTCTTCTGGCGCTCGGCGATAACGTCGACCGGGAAGCCCAGCGCCGCCCAGACGTTGTTGTAGTTGATGCCGGTTGCCATGTTCCAGATCAGCACCTCGTCGGGTCCGATCTGGGGAACCGGGATGACCTCGCGCTGCCAGGCGCTCAGCGGCTCGCCGAAACGGTCCTGGCGCACCAGGAAGGCATGCATCTTCTCGGGCGCCTCGCCCAGGGGGGGCATGTCGCCAAGTGCGCAGAGTTCCATGGGGGTCTCCCGTAGCGGTGTTGCAGTGCGGTATGGGCGCGAGTTGTCCCCTGATAAGGCAGGTGGCGTCAAGGTTGGCGAGGCACCGCCGGGTCCGGAAACAACGTGCAGGCGACATGTCGTTGTGATGATCCCCGGCGTCGCGGTACACTGTTGCGATGCAACGTGACCGCACCCTGATGCCCGCCGAGGCCCTGCGTCTGGCCGCGCTCGGCATTCTCGCCGCCCGCGGGAACACGGCCTATGGCGCGCTGGCGACCGAGGTGCGCCTGTTCACGGCCTCCTTCGGCGGTTCGCCGGTCGATGTCATGGCGTCCTCGATCGAACTGCTGCGCTTCGAGGGGTTGATCGCCGTTGCCGAGAAGGCGGCCGAACCGGGCGATGCCATCGTCGAGCTGACCTGGGAGGGCAGGGGCGAACTCGCACGCCTGCTCAACGCCCCGCTCAAGCCGACCGGCGCCTATGCCAAGCTGCTGATCGCCCTGAAGATGCGCTTCCTCCACCTGCTGCCGCCCGAACAGCGCGGCCTGCAGTACGGACTGATGGCCGAGGCGCTGCGCACCGATCTCGCCCGCCTGCTCGACCTGCGCCAGCGCATGGCCGACGAGCATCCGGATTTCCTGGCCTGGCTCGACCGCGACATCGACCGTGCCCAGGCAGAGCTCGCCTGGTTCGAGCGGCGCGACACGGCGGAGTAGCTGGCGATGAGACTGTTGATCGTGGTTCTGGCGGTGATGGCGGGCCTGCTCCCTGCCGCCTGCAAGACGCGGGAACCCACGCAGCCGACCGGCGGTGCCGATGGCACCGCCGTGGAGTCTCCCGACCTCTAGTCCGACGCGCGTTCCGCTCCATTCCGCTGGGCCTGGCCGGCGCGGCGTTCCTGCGGGCTGATCACGCTTTCCAGGTTGGCCAGGTCGCGGCGGGCCGCAGCGTGGCCGGCCTCGGCGGCGGCGGTCAGGACTGCCCAGGCGGTTGCCCGATCCGGTTGCCCCAGTTCGCCCAGCGCAAGGGCCCGGCCCAGGGTCGCCAGGGCCTCCAGGTCTCCCGCTGCCGACCGCCGACGCAGGGAACTCAGCGCCATGATCCGCTTCTTGTTCGTGGTTTCGCTCATGGCCCTGGCTTCCTGATCTGTCGCCACGATCATAGCTTTTGCCTATCCCCGACCCAGGAAAAAACCGTTGGCCTTTCCACGGTGGCCCGGCAAGACTCGCGGCAATGCAACAAGGTGCGAGGGAGAGAAACCATGCTCAGGAATGTGAAGTACGACGCCCAGGACCTCTGGCAAAAGGACCACGACCACGTCATTCATCCGTGGACGAATTTCGCCGACTGGGACTCCAAGGGTTCGGACATCATGGCCGAGGCCGAGGGCATCCACGTCTATGATACCAGCGGCAACAAGTACATCGACGGCATCGGCGGCTTGTGGTGCGTCAACATCGGCTACGGCCGCGAGGAGATGGCCGAGGCGGTGGCGGAGCAGATCCGCGCCATCCCCTACTATTCGCCGTTCAACCACCTGGGCACGCCGCCCCAGGCGCTGCTGGGCGCCAAGATCGCCGAGCTGACCCCAGGCGACCTCAACCATATGTTCTTCGGCACCGGCGGCTCGATGGCCAACGACACGGCCATCCGCTTCGTCCACTTCTACTGGAACAACCTGGGCCGTCCGACCAAGAAGAAGATCATCAGCCGTGTCGATGCCTACCACGGCACGACCTACATGACGGCCGCGCTGACCGGCATCGCCTTCGACAAGATCGGCTTCGACCAGGCCGACCATCTCGTCGAGTATGTCGCCTGCCCCTATCCCTACCGCCGCCCCGACGGCATGAGCATCGAGGAATTCGGCGACTGGCTGATCGAGGATCTCCGCAAGAAGATCGAGACCGTGGGCGCCGAAAACATCGGCGCCATGATCGCCGAGCCGATCATGGGTGCGGGCGGCGTCATCGTGCCGCCGCCGGGCTACCACAAGCGTACCCGGGACCTCTGCGCGCAGAACGACATCCTCTACATCTCCGACGAGGTCGTGACCGGCTTCGGCCGCCTGGGCCACTTCTTTGCCTCCGAGGCGGTGTTCGACCTAATGCCCGACATCATCACCTCGGCCAAGGGCATCAGCTCGGGCTACCAGCCGCTTTCGGCGACCATCATCAACGAGAAGATGTACGAGGTGCTCTCCACGCCCCAGCAGGAGGGTGCCCTGTTCACCACGGGCTTCACCTATTCGGGCCATCCGGCGTGCTGCGCGGCGGGGCTGAAGAACATCGAGATCATGGAGCGTGAGGACATCCCCGGCCATGTCCGCAAGGTCGGTCCCTACTTCGAGAAGAAGCTCCATGAGCTGGCCGACATGCCGCTGGTCGGCGAGGTACGCGGCAAGTGTTTCATGATGTGCATCGAGAACGTCGCCGACAAGGCGACCAGGGCGCTCCTGCCGCCCGAGGTCAATGTCGGCGGACGTATCGCCGCCCATGCCCAGAAGATGGGGCTGATCGTGCGCCCGCTGGGCCATCTCAACATCATGTCGCCGCCGCTGATCATGACCGAAGCCCAGATCGACGAGTTCGTCGGCATCCTCAAGACCTCGATCGAGAAGACCCAAGACGACCTCGTGCGCGAGAACCTCTGGCACGGCTGAGCCCGGACGCGATCGGCTTGACGCGGGAGCCTCCGGCCGCTCGGCCGGGGGCTCCCTGCACAAGGGGCTCGTGCACAACAATTTTTCGTGCCGGGCGCCTGCAGGACCCGGCAACCCTTTTCCTTTTGCACGGGATGGCCACATGATGGTCCGTGCCCGCACGCTTGCCTCTTGCCCGGATGTTCCTTCGCAGCCCCCTGTCTTTCGCGCTGCTGCTTTGTGCCGGGTTCGCAATGGCCTCGCCATCGCTGCCGGCCGCCGAAACCGACAACTGGGCGGCGGTCATCGTCGAGGGCCGCACGGCGCTTGAATCGGGCGATGCGGCGACCGCCCTGGAGCGTTTCCGTGCGGCATGGACCCTGGCCCAGGGGGCCGGGCACAGCGACTACGACCGTATCGTCTCGCTGACCTCTCTGGGCCTGGCCTATGCCGCCCTGGGGCGTTACGACCTTGCCGGCGACTACCACGAACGCTCCCTTGCCCTGCGCCAGAAGGTCTATCCCGAGCAGTCCATGGCGGTGGCGACCGGGCTGCGCAACATCGCCGCGGTACGCCAGCGCCAGGGCCAGCTTGCCGAGACCGCCACGCTGTTGCGCCGCGCCCTCGACATCCTGCAGGCGGTGCCCGAGGAGAGCGCCGAGGACCGTGTCGCCGTCGGCATCGATCTGGCATCGACCTACCACGGGCTCGCCCGCTACCGCGATGCCCTGGCGACCTACGACAGCCTGGATGCGCAGGCCGCCGAAGTCTCCGTCGCCAAACGCATCAACCTGCTGACCGGCCAGGCCACGGCCCATGCCGCCCTGGGCGATACCCTGGCGGCCGAACCGCTGCTGCGCGATGCCCTCGGGCAGGCGCGCGCCGAACTCGGCGCCGGCGATCCGACCACCGCAACCGTGCTCAACAGCCTGGCCGAACTGCTGCGCAGCACCGGCCGGCCCGACGAATCGATCCCGCTCTACGAGGAAGCGCTGGCGATCCGCGAGCGCGACTACGGCCCCCGGGATCCCCGGGTCGCCCCGATCCTCAACAACCTGGCGCTGGCCGAACACGAGACCGGCAACACCCTGGCGGCCAGCGAACACATCAAGGTCGCCTTCGAGATCGCGACTGTGGCCTATGGCGACAGCCATCCTGCCGTCGCCACGGTGCTGGCGAACCTCGCCGACATCGCCGAGGGTGCGGGCGACCTGCGCACGGCACTGGAATCGAGTCTGGCGGCAGTCGGCATCCTGGAGGCCCAGTACGGGCCGCAGCACCTGGAGGTCGCGCGACTGAAGAACGCCCTTGCCCGCCGCCTGATCGCGGTCGGCGCGGCCGACGAGGCGGCAGCCCAGGTCGATGCCGCGCGCGCCGTGCTCGAGGCGCGTTTCGGCCATGACAATCCCGAGGTCGCCGAGGCGATCGGCAACCAGTCCGAAGTGGCGCGCCTGCGTACCGACTATGCCGAGGCCCTGGCGCTCAACGGCGAGGCGCTGGCGATCATGGAGAAGAGCCTGCCGGGCGACAGCCCGGAGGTGGCGGTGCTGCTGTCCAACAGGGGCGCCCTGCTGAAGACCATGCGCCGCATGCCCGAGGCCGCGGAGGCCTATGGCGCGAGCCTGGCGATGCGCGAGACGCTGTTCGGACCCGACAGCCTGCGGCTGGTGCGCACGCTGCGCGACTATGCCTTCGTCCTGCGCCGCTTGCGGCGCGGCGACGAGGCCGCGGTGCTGGAAGAACGCGCCGCCCGTATCGAGACCGACGGGGCCGGCGTCTGAGTGCCGGCCGGTACCTGCGCACCGGCCGGTTCGACTCAGCCGATCAGATCACGCCGGCAAGCATGCCGACGCCGGCCAGCGCCATGACGCTGCCCGCCGAACGCACGGCCCACTGGCCCGTGCGGCGGCTGCCGTAGCCGGCGGCCATGCCGATCGCGATGCCGATGCCATGGAGCATGGCGGTGGCGGCAACGAAGCCGGCGGCATAGGTCAGCGCCGAAGCACCTGCGGGAATCTCGGCCCCGTGGGCATGGCCATGGAACAGGGCAAAGGCGCCAACCAGCGCCATGGCGCCCGCCACCGGCAGGCTCAGGCGCAGGGCGACGGCCGCGCCCAGAACGACGACCGAAAGGGCGATGCCGAGTTCGACCATCGGCACCTGGATGCCGGCCATGGCAAGGGCGCCGCCACCGGCCATCATCGCGACGAAGGCGAGCGGAACCAGCCACAGCGCCTTGCCGCCGCGCGCGGCGGCAAACAGGCCCACCGCGATCATCGCCAGCAGGTGGTCGAGACCGAGCAGGGGATGGGTGAAACCGGCGGCAAGACCGCCGTGGGGGCCCACGCCGGTATGGGCGAAGGCAGGCATGGCCGTTGCTACGAGAGTAGCGGCAACAAGAACGATACGCATGAGAAGTCCTTTCCCGGGGCCCGCCGCCCCGTCGTTGTGGTCGTGACGCGTGACGGCCGGTCTCCTGGCTCGAAGCCTGGCTGTCTGCCTTCCCAGCCCTGGGGCCAGTGGCATCGTGATAGCAAGATTGCTTCCTACAGTCGCGGGGGCGGCGCCGGAATCGGACCGGCTTCCCGTTTCACCTCAAGGCGAGGCACCGTCGCCGCGCTCTGCACGGCGGCCCGTGGGGGGGCAAGGGCGACCTTTCGGACGGGCGTTCAGGGATCGCCGGGAACGCCGTAGCTGGGGGTGTCGCGCGGGTCGATGGCGCGCTGGACATAGGCCGGCATCTGCGGCCGGTAGACGTCCCAGACGCGGCGCAGTTCGGCAATGGGTTCGTCGTGCCAGTCGACCCGCAGTTCGCAGATCGGCCAGTCGTGTTCGTGGCAAACCTTGACGCCCACCGAACGGACGTCGCCTTCCTCGCCGCCGGCATCGAGGCCGCCCTCGACGGCGCGCAGCAGGCGCTCGACCAGGTGTTCGTCGGGGTCGGCCATGAAGGCGCTGACCATGGCCGCGGGCACGTCGCGGGTGCTGAGCAGGTTGCCCGCGGCGATGCAGTTCTCGCCCTCGATGACGTTGTTGGTGCCCAGGGTGTGGGCGCCGGAGTGATGGGCGGTATGGCCCAGGCGGTCGATGATGGTGAGCTGGCGGTAGTCGGAGAATTCCTTGGCCTCGATCATCACCTTCATCGCCGCGCGCGCACCATAGCCGCGCGCCATTAGGTCCAGCCCCATCAGGCCCAGCCCCGGATCGGTGATGTTCTGGGTGGCCACGGCGCCGACATGGCCGCGCACCCAGGCGCAGCGCGCCGCCACGGCGGGGCTGGAGGAGGTCACGACGACCCCGAACATGCCGGTGCGGGCACAGCGGCCGGTGAGCGAGAAAGTCATGAGTCGTCCTCCTCCAGGATCATGGTCATCGGCGGATCGTTCCTGCGCTGGGCCCGAGGCCGACAGCGGCAGGTCAGGCCTCGTCGTCGGGAATGACGGCGTCGACGTCGATCTCCATCACCATCTCGGGCTTGGCCAGGGCCTGCACGACAAGGCCGGTCGAGACCGGATAGACGCCCTTCAGCCACTTGCCGATGACGTTGTAGACCGGCTCGCGGTAGCGCGGATCGGTCAGGTAGATCGTGATCTTGCAGATGTGCTCCAGCTTGCCGCCGGCTTCCTCGATCAGGCGCTTGACGCAGCTCATCGCCATCTCGGCCTGGACTGCGGGGTCGCCCACGCCATGGAAGCTGCCGTCGAGGTCGAAGCCGGTCTGGCCGCGCATGAAGATGTGCTTGCCCGCACGCACGACCATGCACAGGTCGTTGTCGAGGCTCTGCTCGGGATACATCGCCTTGGTGTTGAACTTGCGGAAGCGCTGGTGCGCCATGGTCTGGTTTCCCCTTCGGAATCGGTGTGGTGGAAGCTTACAGCAACCGGCCCCGGCCCTCCCACCGCTTCGCGGCGGAGAAGGCCGGGGCTGTTGGCAACCTGTGGCCGCTGTCGCGTTACTTCTTGCCCAGGACGCGGTCGGAAAGGCCCGCGGCCGTCTTCACGAAACCCAGCGCATTGTCGAAGTCGAAGTTGCGGTAGACCGCGCCGAGATGGGCAAAGGGCGCCGACTGGGCAAAGAGCTGGAAGGTCAGCTTGTGGCCGGCGTAGTCGGAGTTCATCAGGTCGCGGCCGAAGGCGAGCAGCTTGCGCCGGTCCTCGGCCTGCCAGTCGTCGTTGACGCTGTAGAACTTCGCCATCCACTCGGCGGTCTCAGGCGCGTTGAACGCCGAGCTGTCGGGCGTCACGCAGATCTGGCCGCCGCACAGTTCGCGCGCGATGTGGACCATGGCCGGAAGCTGGCTGCAGGCCAGCACACGGCCGGTGTAGAGCAGGGACTGGTTGGGCATCAGGAAGCCGCCGGGGCTTTCCTGGGCAAGGGCGATGGCGCCGGAGAGATGGGCGTTGATGCCCTCGCGGTAGCAGGCGAGCTGGGCCAGCTTCTCCTGCACGGCCTGCTGCTTGTCGAGGCCCGTCTGGCGCACGTTGAACAGCGCCGTGCCGATCAGCAGGTCGGCGATGTGCATGATGCGCAGTACGAACATGTAGGCGCTGTAGCGGTGCAACGTGCCGCGGATGAAGGTCGCCGCCGCGGTGTGGCGGTAGAACAGCATGTTCTCCCAGGGCACTAGGACGTTGTCGAAGACGAGCAGGGTATCGACCTCGTCGACCCGGTTCGACAGCGGATAGTCGGCGGCCGGCTTCACGCCGGCAAAGCCGTTGCGGCAGATGTGCTTGAGGCCCGGCGCGTTCATCGGGCAGATGAAACCCAGCGCGTAGTCCGACAGCTTGTCGTTGCCCCAGTTGGCGATGGTCGGCTTGACGAAGGCCTGATGGGCATAGGCCGCGGCCGTCTCGTACTTGGCGCCGCGCACCACGACGCCGGCGTCGGTCTCCTTGACGACATGGAGCAGCATGTCGGGGTCCTGGTCCTGGGGCGCCTTGGAGCGGTCGCCCTTGGGATCGGTGTTGGCGCTGACGTGGAAGATGTCGTTCTTCAGGACGTTCTGGATGTGGTTGTCGATGTTGGCGGCCCAGGCATTGTCGACTTGGTTGAGGATGTCCTTGCCGTCGGCTAGCGACCACATCTCGCCCACGGTCTCGTCGCCCACGCGGGTGACGACGCCGCCGATCTCGCGCATCACCATGCTCACCCAGTCGCGCTTGGCCCACCAGTCAGCCTGGGTATGCGGCGGCTGCCAGGAGGTGGCGAACTTCTCGCCGTCCCTCTCGTAGGCCATGGTGCCGGCGAACTTCACCTCGTGCGCCATGTCGTAGATGCGCGCGCGGACATCGACGATGGGCTTGAAGGAGCGATGGCTGGGAACGTCCTTGACGACCTCGCCGTCGATGAAAACCTCCCGCCCGTCGCGCAGGGAGTCGCGGTACTGGTCGCCGGTCATCAGCATGGGAATAACTCCTAATCGCGTTGGCGGGCAGATTGCCCTGTGACATCACCCAGACAAATTATTATCTTCATCGGTGCAGCATAGGATTTTCCGATGAACTACACGCTCAAGCACCTGCGCTACTTCACCGCCGCGGCGGAAGTCGGCAGCGTCACCGGCGCTTCCGAAATCTGCCACGTCTCGCAGCCGTCGGTCTCGGCCGCCATCGCCCACCTGGAGGACGTCTTCGGCGTCCAGCTCTTCATCCGCCACCATGCCCAGGGGCTTTCGCTCACTCCCGCGGGGACCCGGCTCTGCGCGGCCGCCCGCGACCTGCTGACCCATGCCGAGGAACTCTCCCAGGATGCCGCCGGCCTGGCCGAGGGGCTCAGTGGCGAGCTCGATGTCGGCTGTTTCGTCACCTTCGCGCCCTTCGTCCTGCCCGGCCTGCTGCGGGTGCTGGCCGGCGAACACCCCGCGATCCGCGTGCGCCCGCACGAGGACGACCTGCGTGCCGTGCTCGAGGGGCTGCGCCGGGGGCGCTACGAGATCGCGGTGACCTACGATCTCAGCCTTTCCCAGGACATCGCCTTCGAGCCGCTCGTCACCGTGCCGATCCATGCCGTGCTGCCGGCGGCCCACCGCCTTGCCCGCCGCCGCAGCGTCCGGCTGGCCGAACTGGTCGAGGAGCCGCTGGTGCTGCTGGCGCTGCCCGAAAGCCGCAGCCACTTCCTCTCGGTCTTTGCCGAGGCCGGGCTGGAACCCAACATCGCCTACGAGACCGGCTCCTTCGAGATGGTCCGGGGTCTGGTCGCCAACGGCTACGGCTACGGCCTGATGCATTCGCGCGCACCCCATCACCGGGCGCTCGACGGCACGCCGCTGGCCTGCGTGCCGATCTCCGAGCCGCACCGTGAGATGCACATGGGCCTGGCGCGCCTGGAGAGCACTCGTGCGACCCGCATGGGCCTTGCCTTTGCGCAGACCTGCCGCAGCCACCTTGCCGCCCTGCTCGACACGCCCCGGGGGTAGGGCCCTCACATCTTCCGGTTCTCGGGCACCTCGTTGTGCTTCCTGACCCAGAGGAAGAGGTCGCTGGTCGCCTGGTTGCCGCCGGCCACCACCAGGGTCTGGCCGGAGGTCCAGCCGGCCTCGTCGGAGCAGAGATAGACCGCGGCCGCGGCGATGTCCTCGGGCTTGCCGACCCGGTTGATGGGATAGAACGATGCGCGCGTCTTGCGGTCCTCCTCGGTCTTGAGATGGCGCGCGACCAGCGGCGTGTCGATCAGCGCCGGGGCGATGGCGTTGATGCGCACGTTGTGGCGGCCGTATTCGATGCCCATGGTCTGGGTCAGGCTGACCAGGGCCGCCTTGGCCGAACCGTAGATCGCCTCGCCCGGTGCGGCATGCACGCCGTCGATGGAGACGATGTTGAGGATGGCGCCGCCGCCGCCCGCGGCCATGTGGTCGGCGACCTTGCGGGCACAGAAGAAGGGCGCGCGCACGTTGAGCTGGTAGATCGCGTCGAAGCCCTCGATCGTGGCCTCTTCCAGCGGTCCGATACCGCCCTTCACGGAGGAGCCGCCGCCGGCATTGTTGACCCAGACGTCGATGCGGCCCATCGCGGCGATGGCGCTGTCGATCAGGCCCAGGGCGGCATCGAGATCGCCCATATCCGTGACGATCGGCCAGGCCCGGCGCCCCAGGGCCTCGATCTCGCCGGCGACCGCGTCGATCTGCTCGCGCGTGCGGGCGGCCAGCACGACATCGGCGCCCTGGCGTGCGAAATCCAGGGCGATCTGCCGGCCGATGCCGCGGCCCGCGCCGGTCACGACGGCCTTCTTGTCTGCGTAGGAAAACATGCACTGGCTCCTTGGTGTCAGGGACTGGGGATGTCAGGGACCGGTCGATCCTTGACCGCTTCGCCATGCGGAACAAGCGGTCGCGCGAGCGTGAACACGCCTCCCCATCCTGTCGCACGGTCAGGCACGGGCGGGTGGCTCGTCGTCCTCCCGTTGCGTTTCCGGGTCGAGAAAGCGGCGCATCTCCTCCTTGTGGGTGCGGCAGGCCCCGACCAGCCAGGCGGCGAAGAGATCCATGGCCTCGTCGTTCTCGGGGTCGCGCCGCGCCAGCACGTAGGTGCCGCCCTCGAAGGTGACCGCGAAGGGCCGCATCAGGGTGCCGTCGCGCAGTTCCGGGGCGCTGACGATGTCGTCGCCGACCATCACGCCTTCGCCGCGCACGGCCGCGGCATAAGCCTCTCCCGATGCCAGGAAGACCGCGCCGCTGGTGGTCTCGACATCCTCCAGACCGGCAAGGTCGAGCCAGCGCTGCCACCAGTCGACCGAGCCCTCGTGGAGCAGGCGGTGCCGCGAGAGGTCGGCCGGCTCGCGAAGGCTGGGCTCGCCGGCAACCAGGGCGGGACTGCACACAGGAAAGACCGTGTCACGGAACAGCACGTGGCGCCGCGCCGTCGGTTTCAGGTTGGTGCCGTAGTAGATCACGCCGTCCAGGCGCGCGTTGCTGTCGTCGGCCCAGACCAGTTCGACCGCGACCGTCGGGTGCCGGGCGCGGAAGGCATCCAGGCGCGGCGCCAGCCAGCGCTGGCCGAAGACGGGATCGACACCGATGCGCAGGGTCAGGCGGCCGGCCTGCAGGCGGCTGCGTGCCACGGCCCGGCCGATGATGGCGAAGGCCTGGCCCAGTTCCTGCGCCAGCGCCTGCCCCGCCGGGGTCACCGCTACGCGCCGGTGATGCCGCTCGAAGAGGGCGAGCCCCAGGTCCTGTTCCAGCGCCTTGACCTGGCGCGTCACCGCGACCGGCGTCACCGAGAGTTCCTCGGCGGCCCTCTTGAAGCTCTCGTGGCGCGCCGCCGCCTCGAAGGTGCGCAGCGCGGCAAGACTTGGAAGCCGGGACGTCATGACCCTTAATTAACCAGAGGTTATGCAGGGTGTCAGCCGAAATCAGTTGCGCGCAAGGCCCCCGGATCGGGACAATTGCCCATCCGAACAGCAATTGTGGCAGGGGAGGCGGCGATGGCCGAGGCGATGCGTCTGGACGCGTGGGACGAGCGCCCCGTTGCGGCCGATCCCGAACAGTCGTTCACCCTGTCGGGCCGCCACTACAGCGATCCCGCGGTGTTCGGGGCCGAGAAGGAGCGCATCTTCTACCGTAGCTGGCAGTATGCCGGCCATGTCGCCGACCTGGAGCAGCCCGGCGACTACATCACCGTGTCGATCGTCGACCAGCCCGTCGCCGTGGTGCGCGGGCGCGACGGCGTGCTGCGCGGCTTCCACAATGTCTGCCGCCACCGTGCCCATGAGCTGCTGCGCGGTCGCGGCAACCTCAAGGCGGTCATCACCTGCCCCTACCATGCCTGGGCCTATGGCCTGGACGGCGCCCTGCGCAGCGCGCGCAACTGCAAGAACGTCAAGGGCTTCGACAAGGCCGATTTCTCCCTCAGCCCCGTGCGGGTCGACGTCGCGCTCGGCATGGTCTTCGTCAACCTCGATCCGGATGCTGTCTCGCTGGCCGAGCAGGCAGGCGACATGTTCACCGATATCCTGGCCGACCTGCCCGGGGTCGAAAGCCTGCGGCCGTGGCGCGATCCCGCTGCCGCGGCAGCGGGCGGGGAGGTGCGCCGTGGCGGCATGGCCTTCAACTGGAAGGTGCTCTGCGACAACTGCCTGGAATGCTACCACTGCGAACCGGCCCATCCGGCGTTCTGCGACCTGATCGACATGGACAGCTACCGCACGACGCTGCACGGACACTGGTCGGTGGCCAAGAGCCGGCTTCTCAGGGGTGACAACGCCGCCTACCCGGTGGACGAGGGGGCGCCTAACAAGCTCGGCAACTTCTGGTTCCTGTGGCCCAACATCTCCTTCGGCTGCATGCCGGGCCAGGCCTCGCTCGGCGTCTTCGTCATCGATCCCGTCGATGCCGAGACGACGCAGACCCGGGGCGACATCCTCACCGTGCCCGGCCAGGCGCCCGATCCCCGGCGCTCGGCCTATGGCCGCGGCGTCCTCTGGCCCGAAGACCAGGGCATCTGCGAGGCCGTGCATCGCGGCCTGAAGTCCCGCGGCTACCACCAGGGCCGCTTCATCGTGGACGAGGGACGCAGCGAGATCAGCGAACACGGCGTCCACCACTTCCAGCGGCTCTACGCGCAGGCCATGGGCCTCGTCTGAGACGCTCCGCCGGGTCCGCCCGGCTCCGACACAACGCATTCAGGAGAACGCCGATGGCACACGCCGCGACGATGAAACGGTCCGACGAACATGTCGTGGATCGCGATGCGGAGACCGCCTGGACCCTGCCGGGCCGACTCTACCACGACCCGGCCGTCTACGAGGCCGAGATGCGCACGATCTTCTCGGCAAGCTGGCAATACGGCTGCGCCGCCGCCGATGTCGCGGCTCCCGGCGACTATGTCACGATCGACCTGCCGGCCGATGCCGTCTTTGTCGTGCGCGGGCGCGATGGCGTGCTGCGCGGCTTCCACAACGTCTGCCAGCACCGCGCCCATCGCCTGCTGGAAGGCAGGGGCAACGTCAAGGCGGTGGTGACCTGCCCCTATCACGCCTGGGCCTTCGGCCTCGACGGCGCCCTGCGTGCCGCGCGCAACAGCGAAAACGTGAAGGGTTTCGACAGGACGGCCTTCGGCCTGCGGCCCGTGCAGGTCGAGGTCCATCTCGGCATGGTCTTCGTCAATCCCGACCTGGCCGCGGCCTCGCTGGAAGCCATGGCCGGCGACATGTTCGCCGATATCGCCGCGTCGCTGCCCTGGCTGGACGAACTGGCGCCCTACCGCGAGACGCGCCAGGACGTCGGCTTCACCTTCGAGGACGACATGGCGTTCAACTGGAAGGTGCTGATCGACAACTGCCTGGAATGTTACCACTGCGCGCCGGCGCATCCGGCGTTCTGCGACCTGATCGCCATGGACAGCTATCGCACGACCGTGCACGGCCTGTGGTCCTCGGCCAAGAGCCGGCTCAACAGACACGACAATGCCGCCTATCCGGTCGCGGCCGATGCCGAACAGACGCGCGGCGACTTCTGGTACCTGTGGCCCAACATGACCTTCGGCACCTTCCCCGGGCAGGCCAATTTCCTCGCCTTTGCGGTCGAGCCGACCGGTCCGGAAACCACGACCACGCGCAGCGACTACTTCATGCGCCCGGGCGAACTGGTCCACCCCAGCCGCAGCAACTACGGCCGCGACGTGCTCTGGCCCGAGGACAAGGCGATCTGCGAGGCCGTCCATCGCGGCCTGAAGTCGCGCGGCTACGGCCAGGGCCGCTTCATCGTCGATCAGGGGCGCAGCGAGATCAGCGAACACGGGGTGCATCATTTCCAGCGCCTCTACGCGGAAGCGATGGGCATCGGCTGACGCAGGCGTTGCCGGTTGCACCGGCTTCTGCCACAAGGCTCGCCCTTCTCAGGAGGCCGGTGGGACAACCGGCGCGACCATGGAAACAACACTGGCGGCAGGCTGGCGCAAGGAGACCGGGCGGACCCTGACGCTCGCCCTGCCGATGGTCGGCGCCTATGTCGCCGAACTGGGCATGTGGTGGACCGACCAGGCCATCGTCGGGCGCCTGGGGGCCGACGAGCTGGCCGCGGCCGGCCTGTCGGGCAGCGTCATGTTCCAGGGGCTGATGGTCTCGATGGGCCTACTCTCGATCGTGGCGGTGCTGGTCGGCAATGCCTTCGGTGCGGGCAAGCCCGAGGCGGTCGCCGGCGCGGTGCGCCAGGGTCTCCACATCGCGACCCTGACCGCCCTGGTCGTGATGGTCTTCACCTGGTTCGTGCCCAACATCCTGGCGCTTTCCGGCCAGGAGCCGGTGATCGTCGATCTCGCCGCGCAGTATGTCCGTGCCTTCCTCTTCGGCATTGCGCCGATGCTCTACTTCACCGTGTTGCGTGGCTTTGTCGTGGGGGTCTCGCGGCACCTGATCGTCACCCTGATCACGGTGGCGGCGATCCCGCTCAACCTCGGCATCAACATCGTCCTCGTGTTCGGCGCGACGCTGCCTCTGGGGTTCGGGGCCGTGGAGATTCCCGCCATAGGGATCGCCGGCGCCGCCTGGGGCTCGACCCTGGTCAACTGGCTCATGCTGGCCGCGCTGGTGGCCGACAGCCTGTGGATGCCTGCGGCAAGGCCCTACCGGGTGTTCGCCGGCCTGCTGCGCCATGATCGCCACGAATGGCGCACCATCTGGCGCCTGGGGCTTCCCGTGGGCATGTTGAGTTTCGTCGAGGGCGCCATGTTCGTCGTCGTCAGCATGCTCGCCGGCCTGATCGGCATCGCCACCCTGGCGGCCAACCAGGTCGCGGGCAATGTCGTCGGACTGAGCGCCATGATCGCCATGGGCATCGGCGAGGCCGCTGCGGTGCGTGTCGCCCAGGAAATGGGTGCCAGGCGGCTGGCAGGAGCCCGGGTCGCCGGTTTCGTCGCCATGGGCCTGGGTGTCGTGGTCGCCCTGGTGCTGGCCGTACCCCTGCTGGCCGTGCCCGAATTGCTGGCCGCCATGTTCCTCGACATCGAGGATCCGGCCAATGCCGAGGCGCTGCGGATCACCGGCGTGCTCTGCGCGATCGCCGCGCTCTTCCTGGTCTTCGACTGCGTGCAGATCGTCGCGGTCCGCGCCCTGCGCGGCCTGCACGACACCGTCAGGCCGGCCTGGATCTCGGTTGCCGGCTACTGGGTGCTCGCGGTGCCCCTGGCCGCGCTGCTTGCCTTCCCGCTCGGCATGGAAGGGCCGGGCTTGTGGCTGGGCATGGCTGCCGGCCTTGCCGTCGCGGCCGTCTGGCTGTGGCTGCGCTTTGCCCGCCTGTCGTCGCGCGGCGGCTTCTGAAGCCCGATCTCTCAGCCCGCCTTGCGCAGCCCCGCGGCCAGCATCACGGCGGTCCAGCCGGTGAAGAGCAGGCTGATGCCGACCAGCAGGCCGATCGCCCACAGCGCGGTGCCGGGCAGGCCCGCCCACAGGACCACGCCGAGCACGACATCGACCAGGCCGCTGACCAGCATCCAGACCCAGCCGTCGGCCGGGCGCATGTTGATCGCGCCGATCATCTTGATGACGCCCTCGGCCAGGAACAGGGCGATGACGACGACGGTCAGCGTCAGCACGCCCTCCAACGGATTGACCAGCAACAGCACGCCGGCGATCACGGCGAGCGCGGCGGCCAGGATATGCCAGAGGTGCGAGCCGGCATCGCCGCCGCTCAGGCAGCGCCACAGGCGGATGACACCGCCCACCAGCAGGAGCACGCCGACCAGGGTGGTGACCGCCAGCGAGAAGAGGCCGGGCAGGATCACGGCGATGCTGCCGAGCACGATGAGCGCGATGCCCTCCCACATCAGGGTCGAGGCAACCTTCCTTGCAGGACTTCCGGCACTGTCGGTCATGGTCGTGATCTCCCCGATGGCTTGGCGCGCCGGGCGACGCCCGGCCGGGCGATCATATCAGATGCTGGCCGCCGGTGATCATGATCTCGGTGCCGCTGACGTAGGCGGCATCGGGACCGCACAGGTAGAAGATCGCGCCGGCGACATCCTCGGGTGCGCCCATGTGGCCCATGGGGATGCGCGGCATCAGGTCCTCGTATTCGGGCGAGAGCATGGCGGTCTCGATCTCGCCGGGACAGACCGCGTTCACGCGCACGTCCAGATGGGCAAACTCCACGGCCATCTCGCGCGTCAGGGCCGACAGCGCGGCCTTGGAGCAGGCATAGGCACTGCCGGCAAAGGGATGGACACGGTGGCCCGCGATCGAGGTGACGTTGACGATCGCCCCCTGGCCCCGATGCAGCGGTGCGGCGAACCCGCGCGCCAGCAGCAGCGGGGCGAAGAAATTGAGCTCGAACACCTCGCGCCAGTGGTCGAGGCTGCCGTTGAGCGTGCCCAGGCGTTCCTTGAAGCTGGTTTTGGGCGAGACCCCGGCGTTGTTGACCAGGGCGTGCACCGGGCCGCTGCCGAGCGTCTCGTTGGCCTCGGCGATGAAGGCGTCGATGCTGTCGCCGTCCGACAGGTCGGTGGGGATGTGGCGATGGGCCATCGGGCCGACCTTGCACTCGACCGGGATGTCCTCGCGCGAACAGGAGATGACGCGCCAGCCCGCCCGGGCAAAGCGGATCACGGTCTGGTGGCCGATGCCGCGGCTGGCTCCGGTGATGACGACGGTGCGCATGCTTTCGGCGGTCATTGGGAATTCCAGCGGTAAGCGATGTCGGCCTCCTGCTCCTGTTCGCTGAAGCCGCGCCCGGTTTCGACGCAGCCCCGCCGTTCGTAGAACGCCCGCGCGGCAAGGTTCTTCTCGAAGGTATAAAGCCTGAAGCCGTCCGGCCGAAGCGTCTTGACGTCGTCGAGCAGCAGGCTGCCGATGCCCTTGCCCTGCCAGCCGGGCAGGACGAAGAGCTGGTCGAGAAGGTCGCCCTCCAGGCAGGCAAAACCGACGGGTTGGCCATCGGCGATGGCGACGCGCACCGCATTCCAGGTCGGCAGGGTCGCTGCGATGAAGGCCGCATAGCTGTCGTCGTCATGGCTCCAGGCTATGAAGGTGTAGGCCTGCCGCGTCGCGCTGCGCAGGATGGCCGCGACCGCTTCCAGGTCGTCGGGCGCGAAATCGCGCACCGTTGCCGGTGGGCTCATTCGGTCTTGCGCCCCAGCACGGCGTCGACGTCGATGGCGTCGATCTGTTCGGGCCTGAGGAAGCGGTGGGCGTAGTCGAGATAGACCCCCGATTCGATGAACAGGTCGAAGAGGTCGGGGTCGATGTGGTTGTCCCTTTTCATGAAGGTCATGATGCGGATCGATTCCGAAAGGGTCTTGGGCTGCTTGTAGGGCCGGTCGGCGGCGGTCAGCGCCTCGAAGATGTCGGCGATGGCCATGATGCGCGCCGGCACCGACATCTGGTTGCGGGTCAGGCCGCGGGGATAGCCGGTGCCGTCCATCTTCTCGTGGTGCAGGCCGGCGAACTCCGGCACGCGGCGCAGCGACTTGGGGAAGGGGAGCTGCTCGAGCATCTCGATGGTGATCTCCATGTGGTCGGTGATCACCTTGCGCTCCTCGGCCGTCAGCGTGCCCCGCTCGATGCAGAGGTTGTAGACCTCCTCCTGGGAGAGCAGGGGCGTGACGCGCCCGCCGGCGTCGCGCCAGGTCCGCTCGGCGATCCGCTGGACGCGCTCCTTCTTCTCGGGCGCCATGAACTCGCCGCCGATGTTGGCGAGCTGGAGAAAGGCCAGATCGTCGTCCAGCTCCGCGGTATGGGCGCGCCAGGCGCGCTCCAGGGCCTGGGGATCGGCGCCGTCCTCCTGGCATGCGCGCAGGAAGGCGATCTCGGCGTCGCGCTTGGCTGCGGCGAACCGTGTCTCGACCTCGCCGATGCGGTCGTGGATCGTCTCCAGCTTGGTCGCCTTGTCCATGACGTGTTCTGGCGTGGTGACCTTGCCGATGTCGTGGAGCCAGCCTGCGACATGGAGCGCGAACTTCTGCTCTTCGCTGAGGTTGAAGGTGCGCAACGGCCCGCTGACCGCCTTGCAGGCCGCTTCGGTCAGCATCTCGGTCAGCGCCGGGACGCGTGTGCAATGGCCGCCCGTATAGGGCGACTTGCGGTCGATGGCGTCGGCCATGACCCGCATCAGCGATTCGAAGAGCTGGCTCTGGGCCGCGAGCAGAAGCCCGTTGTAGAGCGAGACCGCGGCCTGTGAGGCCAAAGCCTCGACATCCTCCTGCAGCGTCGGGTCGAAGGGCACCACCCTGCCGTCCTCGTCCCTGGCGTTGATGAGCTGGAGCACGCCGATCACCTCGCCCTTGCGGTCCTTCAGCGGCACCGTCAGGAACGAGGTCGAGCGGTAGCTGTTCATCTCGTCGAAGCGCCGGGTGCCCGAAAAGTCGAAACCCTCGGCGTTGTAGGCGTCGGCGATGTTGACCGTGTCGCCGGTCAGGGCGGCGAAACTCGCGACGTTCTTGTGGTTGGGTTCGCCCGTCTCGGGGTCGTAGAGCGGCAGCCGGGGCAGGGTGATGTCCTTGCCGGAACTGCCGCCCATGGCGATGCCCAGGGTGTCGTTGCGCAGGATCGCAAAGCGCAGCATCTCGCGCGGCCGGCGCCGGTCGATCCCGCCGCGCCGGTCGCTGCCGCTGCGCCGCTCGGCGATGCCCTCGGGCGGGCACGAAACCAGCTGGCGCCGGTCGCCCAGGCGCCGGTCGCCGCCGGTGCGCCGGTCGATGCGCTTGCCGTCGACCAGCACGGGCTCGCCGGGTTCCTCGACCTTGAGGTAGATCGTGCCGCCGTCGGCAGCGGTCAGCACCTTGGCCTCCAGCATGATCATCTCGATCAGGGTATCGAGGTCCTTCTCGCCGGTCAGGGCGACACTGATCTGGTTCATGCGGCGCAGGCGCTGGCGGCTCAGGCGCAGTTCCCGTTCGCGGCTGTAGAGATCGGTGATGTCGTTGTAGACCGCGACCAGACCGTCGCCGGATGCCGAGACGCGCACCCGCAGCACCTGCCCGTCGCTCAGCGCCTGATCGAAGCTGTTGCCGTGGCCGTGGGCCGCCGTCATGCGGCGCAGCCAGACATCGGGCTGCTCGGGGCCAAGGTCGATGGCGCCGTTTTCGAGCAGGCCGTGCAGCAAGGCGTCCAGGCTGACGCCGACCGCCAGGACACCGCCCCGGCTTTCGAGGAGCACGCTGGCGGGCTGGTTCCAGGCGGCGATGTTGCGGTTTTGGTCGAACAGCACCACGGCGCCGGGCAGATGGTCGAAGGCCGCAGCGATCAGACGGCCGGAACCGCCATGGTCCGACTCCGACCTGGCCTTGATGCCTGTTTCACTTGGCACGAACCGTTGTCCCGCTGCATGGACGCTGCGTAGCGCGGGCCGGTTGCCCGACCGTGACGAATCGTACCGCTTGTCCCGAAGCGGGACAAGCGTGGTCGCGCAGGAACGTGACGGCGGTCAGTGGGTGAACAGGACGGGCAAATCCGCATGGTTGAGCATGAACCGCGTCGCCCCGCCCAGGATCAGCTGGCGCAGCTTGCCCTGGCTGAAGGCGCCCATGACGATGAACGCCGCCTTTTCCTGGTGGGCGACCTCGAGCAGCACATCGCCGATATGGGTCCAGTTGGAGGGCAGGTTGTGGACGTGGCAGTGGATGCCGTGCAGCGCCAGATAGGCCGCCAGGGCCTCCGGCCCGGGGCCGCGCATCGAACCTTCCTCGGGCGCCATGATGGCGACCTCCTTGGCCTGGACCAGAAGCGGCATGGCCCGGTGCACGGCGCGTGCCGCCTCGGCGCTGCCGTTCCAGGCGATGGCGGCATTGCCCGAAAGATCGGTGACCGAACCCGAGGGCACCAGCAGCAGGCCGCTGCCCGATTCCATGAGCACCGATTCGGCAACCACCTCTTCCTTGGCATCGCCGTCGGCGGTGGGCCGCGCGGCGATCACCAGGTCGCACATGCGGCCGCGTTCGGCGATGACCTCGTCCTCGCGTCCTTCGTCGACCCGGAAGGTGACCGAGAGTTCACCCGCCAGCGGATGGCTGGTGATCGGCACGCCATGGCGCTCGGCCACGGCATGCAGGTCGTCCTCGGCCTTGTGGGCGCGCCGTTCGATGTCCTGTTCGGCGGTGGCGATGATCTCCTCGATCACCGCCCCGGTCATGCCCTCGGTCATGAAGGCGACCGCATCGCGCGGATTGCGCCGCACGTTGATCGCCTCGACATGGGCGTTGAAACGCTTGGCGAGCAGGAAGGCGGTCTCCAGGGCCGCGCGGCCCTCGACGGTGCCGCTGGCTGCCACCAGAATCTTGGCGATGCTCATGTTGGTCTCCCCAGGTGCCTCGATTTTTCGGCAATGTTACGCAGCTTGCGCCCTCTGCGCCATGAAACGCTTCAAAGCGCCTTGCGTGCGTCTTCGGCCACGGCCTGCGGCCCCTGCCGCGTATCGAGCCTCGGCCAGGCGAGATTCCCGGGGTCCTGGCGGGCCTGCAAATCGACGACTTCGGCGTCGGCATCGGAGGCATCGCGGCGGCGCTCCTCGACCCTGTCACGCAGGGTCGCCTGGGGAGCCTCCAGCCAGAAGGCCGCGAACGGGCATTCCGCCCGGCGTGCCACCGCGGCGATCGCCTCGCGTTCCTCGTTGCGCAGGAACACGGCATCGGCGATGACCGAAAGACCGGCGTCCAGGCCCCGAGCGACAACCGCTTCGAGGCGGTGGTACACGGCGGCCGAGGCTTCCCGGGTGTAGTTGCCGCGCGGCAGCGGTTCCTCGAACGGCACACCGGCCAGTTGCTTGCGCAGGACGTCGCTGCGCACCACCAGGGCGCCGGGAATGCCGGGGCGTTCCTCGGCCAGGGTCATCGCCAGGGTCGTCTTGCCGGTGCCCGAGAGGCCGCCCAGGGTGAGCAGTGCCGGGGCCGGCCGCTGCAGGCAGGCCAAGGCAAGATCGAGATAACTCCTGGCCTGACGGTGCTGCTCGCCAGCCGCCTCCGGGCTTTCCTGCACCTGGGCGGCCCAGAGCGAGGTCTTGGCCCGGATTGCGGCGCGGCATGACAGGAAAAGCGGCAGCAGGGGCAGGCCCTGCCAGTCGGCGGTGCGCCAGAGGTAGCGGTTGAGCACCCGGTTGGCGTGGCTGCGGTGGCCGCGTGCCCACAGGTCCATCACCAGGAAGGCAAGGTCGTAGAGCAGGTCGCAGCAGGCGATGCAGTCGTTGAACTCGATGGCGTCGAACAGGGTCGGCACGCCCTCGACCAGGCAGATGTTGCCCAGGTGCAGGTCGCCATGGCAGCGCCGTGTCATGCCCTCCCGGCGGCGCTGCTCCAGCAGGTCGCCATGGCGCGCCAGGGCATCGCGGCTCGCGCGGGCCAGGGCCGCGGCGGTCGCGGCATCGACCTGCTTGCCGCCGGCCTCCTCCAGGGCTGCGACATTGCCCTCGACGATCCAGCGCATGTCCTCCAGGCCGCCGTGGTCCGGGGTGGCTTCCGCCACGTCATGGAGGCGGGCAACCGCATCGGCGGCGCCATCGACCAGCGTGGCGGTCAGGCGGTCCTGTTGCGCCAGGTCCCGGTACAGGCCGTTCTCGTCGAAGCGGCGCATGAGCACGACCCAGTCGATCGCCTCGCCCTTGCCGCCCAGCGCCAGTTCGCCGTTCTGCTCGCGCGTGACCGCCAGCACGTCGCGGTAGAGACCGGGCGCGCTGCGGCGGTTGACCGCCAGTTCGTCCATGCAGGCCTGGCGCCGCCTGGCGGGCGTGCCATAGTCGAGCAGGTCGTTGATGAGGGCCCGCTTGAGCTTGAGAACACGGTCGCCGGCGATCGTCACCACGGAAAAATGGGTATCGATGCGCTGCACGGGCGCCGCGCCGCCGAAGGCCGCGGGCGAGGCGAGGAAGGCGATGGTCGCATCCTGCTCGGGGGTTGCCACGTCAGGTCGCGGGCTGCACCGGGGTGTGGGGTTCCTCGTGACCCAGCGGGTCCTGGTGGATGATCACTTCGGCACCGGGGAACTCGTTCATGATCAGCAGTTCGACCTCGTCGGAAATCTCGTGGGCACGTACCAGCGACAGGTGGGGGTCGAGCACCAGGTGGAGCTGGATGAAGGGCTGGATGCCCGAACTGCGGGTGCGCAGGTCGTGCAGGCCGCGCGTCTCGGGATGGCCCCAGACGATGGTCTTGATGCGCTCGCGCACGTCGTCGGGAAACTCGTGGTCCATCAGGAGGTTGTAGGAGCGCAGCCCGACCTTCCACGAACTCCAGCCGATGTAGGCCGAGATCGCCAGGGCGACGACGGCGTCGAACCACCACAGGCCGAACTCGCCCGCGGCCACCAGCGCGGCGATGACGCTGAGGTTGAGCAGGATGTCCATGCGGTAGTGGATGGCATCGGCGCCGATCGCGGTGGACCCGGTGCGGCGCACCACATGGTTCTGGAAGGCGACCAGCACCAGGGTCAGGACCAGCGACAGCACCATCACCGCGATGCCGATGTTGCTGTTCTCGATCGGCTCGCCGCTGCCCAGGCGATGGATCGCCTCGATGGCGATGAAGACACCCGAGCCGGCGATGAATGCCGCCTGGGCAAGGCCCGCCAGGGGTTCGGCCTTGCCGTGGCCGAAACGATGTTCCCGGTCGGCCGGCTGCAGGGCGTGGCGCACCGCAAGCAGGTTGATGATGGAGGCGAAGGCATCGAGCAGGGAATCGACCAGGGACGACAGCAGGCTCACCGAGCCGGTCATCATCGCGGCCGCGATCTTGGCGACGATCAGCAGGCAGGCGACCGAGACTGAGGCCACCGTCGCCAGGCGCATCAGCCGGGCGCCGGGACCGTCGACGGTGCCGACCATCGTCGTCTTGATGTCCTCGTGCGAAACCATGGCGTCTCTTTAGGGGAACAGGCGCTGCGTCGTCCACGCCGCATCGTCGGAAACGCGCGTGAAGACGATGCGTTCGTGCAGCCGGAAGGGCTTTTCGCTCCAGAACTCGATGAGATGGGGCACGATGCGGAAGCCCGACCAGTAGGGCGGGCGCGGCACGCTGCCGATGGCGTAACGCGCCGCGTACCTGGCGACGTTCTTCTCAAGGTCGTAGCGCGTTTCCATGGGGCGCGACTGCTGGCTCGCCCAGGCCCCGATCTGGCTGTCGCGGTGACGGCTGGCGTAATAGGCGTCGGCTTCCTGCGCGCTGACCTGTTCGGCGCGGCCCTGGATGCGCACCTGGCGGCCCAGCGGCATCCAGTGAAAGGTCATCGCAGCCTTCGGATTGGCCAGAAGTTCCTGGCCCTTGCGGCTTTCGTAGTTGGTGTAGAAGACGAAGCCGTCGGGGCCATGGCTCTTGAGCAGGACCATGCGCAGCGACGGCTGGCCTGCCGCATCGGCGGTTGCCACGGCCACCGCCGTGGGCTCCTTGATGCCGCAGTTCTGCGCCTCGCCGTACCACTCGGCGAAGAGTTCGAAGGGATCGCGCTGCTCCAGCCGGCTCATGCAAATCTCCATTTCCGGTGCAACGGGCATCACACCAGGGGCGTTTCATCGGGTAACGACCGACACCATTTATCATATGGCATGCAGGTGAACGGTCTGCCATGTTCTGGCCGGAATCCAAGCCTATCCATTCCGAAGCGGTGCTTCCCGTTTCACCACGTCGCGACAAACCATAGGTGACGCCCCATGACGAAACTGAAATTCATCGCGCTGGCCCTGGCCGGTGCCCTCAGCCTGACGGCCTGTGAAGGCGCCGGCGGCAAGGAAACCGCTGGCACGCTGCTGGGCGCCGCCGGTGGTGCCCTGCTGGGCTCCCAGGTCGGCGGCGGCAGCGGTCAGATCCTGGCGGCGGTGGCCGGCGGTCTCGCCGGTGCCTTCCTCGGCAACCAGATCGGTTCCTCGCTCGACAAGGCCGACCAGGCCTATGCCGAACAGGCGACCCGGCAGGCCCAGGCCGCCCCGGTGGGCCAGACGATTTCCTGGAACAACCCCGAATCGGGCAATTCCGGCACGATCACCCCGACCCGCGACGGTTCGGACGCCGCCGGCAACTATTGCCGCGAGTACCAGACCACCGTCACCGTGGGCGGCGAGGTGCAGAAGGCCTATGGTACCGCCTGCCAGCAGCCCGATGGTTCCTGGAAGGTCCTGAACTGAGGCCCTGCGATACCTACATAAGGGGCGGCGCCGGGGTTCCGGTGCCGCCCTTTTTCGTATCTTAAAGCAAGGTTGTGAGGGGAATCCCCGTGAGCGATCCCTACGAAACCCTCGGAGTTGCCCGCTCTGCGAGCCAGGACGAGATCAAGTCGGCCTACCGCAAGCTGGCCAAGAAGCTCCATCCCGATCTCAATCCGGGCGATGCCAAGGTCGAATCGAAGTTCAAGGACGTCTCGGCGGCCTATGAGCTGCTCTCGGATGCCGAGAAGCGCGGGCGCTTCGACCGCGGCGAGATCGACGCCTCGGGGGCCGAGACCCAGCGCGGTTTCTACAACGCCTATGCCGGCAGCCAGGAAGGCGCCAAGTACCGTACCCGCCAGGGCGGCCCGCAGATGGGCGGCATGGGCGAGGACGACATGGAGGACATCCTCGCCAGCATGTTCGGCGGCGGCGCCCGCCGGCGGGGCGGCGCGGGCATGAAGATGCGCGGCCAGGATCTCAACTACAGTCTGGCGGTGGATTTCCTCGATGCCGCGCGCGGCGCGACCAAGCGCATCACACTGCCCGAAGGCGGCCAGCTCGACGTCAAGATCCCCGCCGGGATCGAGGATGGCGCCAGCCTGCGCCTGACCGGCAAGGGCGGCCAGGGGTTCAACGGCGGACCCCAGGGCGACGCCTTTGTCACCGTCCAGATCCGCCCCCATGCCGTCTATCGGCGCGAGGGGCGCGACATCCACATCGACCTGCCGATCACCGTGGCCGAGGCGGTGCTGGGCGGGCGCGTCGCCGTGCCGACGATCGACGGCAGCGTCCAGATGAACGTGCCCAGGGGCTCGAGCACAGGCAAGACGCTGCGCCTCAAGGAGAGGGGCCTGGCCGGCAAGGGCGGCCGCGGCGACCAGTTCGTCCATCTCCAGATCATGCTGCCCGACCAGCCCGACGAGGCGCTCGAGGCGGCCCTGCGGGACTGGGCCGCGGATCACCCTTATGATCCCCGGGCGGCCCTCAAGCGCGCGACATGATGACGCTCGACGATATCGTGGTCTCCTGCCGCGTGCGCCGCATCGAGGTCCGCCGCTGGGTCCAGGCCGGATGGCTGCTGCCGGTAGAGGTCGATGGCGACCTGCAGTTCGCCGAGGTCGATCTGGCCCGTGCCCACCTGATCCGGGACCTGCGCCGTGCCCTGGGCATCAACGAGGCCGCCATTCCCGTCATCCTGGACCTGATCGACCAGCGCCAGGCAACCGAGCAGCGCCTTCGCCGTGTGCTGGAGGCGCTGGCCGACCAGCCCGACGACCTGCGCGATGCCGTGCTGGCGCGTCTGCACCGCTGAGGCCGTCAGCTCGCGTAGCTGACGAAGACGCGCACCTCGATGCTTTCGCGCGGCGCCGCGCCGGCCGGCGTGTCGGGGTGGTCGAAGGCGGTATGCGGCGTGAAGCGCGCCCGCCCGTCGGTCATGGAATCGTAGCCCTTGATCAGGATCGCCTCGTCCGGCGTCATCTCCGGCGCGTAGAACCAGCGATGCCGCGGGTTGTGCACGATGTGATAGATCTCGCCGGTGCGCTCGGGATAGACCAGATCGACCGCCACGATGTCGTGGTGCGAAAGGCTTGAGGCATCGGCCAGCGCCAGCGGCGCCTGCTCCACCGGCCCCTTGATCGGGCGCCACAGGTTGATCTCGACGACCCGCCCTCCAAGCCAGCGTTCGGCCTCCTCCGGCCCGACCAGTTCGCGCACGCGCCTGGGGCCGGAATCATGGGTGTAGTCGTTGTGCACCAGGCGCACCGGCGCCCGGTGGATGGTGTCCTGGGCCTCCATGTTGCCCTCGATGCGGATCGTGTGGTCGAAGACCACGGCCCGGCTGGCGCCGGTCGCAGCCTTCACCACGTCGGCGACCTCGGGGTAGTAGACCGCCGCAACCTCCTCGGCGTCGTAGAAGTCGCGCACCGCGCTGTGCTGGCGGATCAGCCGGAAACCCTCGCGGTTGAGCGAAAGATCGCCCGCGATCGGGCGCATGTTGCGCACCGGCATGGCAAAACCGGCATAATTGCCCACCCTGCGCGGCGGCCCGGGCTGGTCGTAGTAGATCACCGGGCGGACGTCGAGATTGGCCAGGTAGACCAGTTCGGCTTCGATGTCGTGGCCCGCCGACAGCGGGGGCGTGGCCAGGGCGGGGCAGGTCTGCACGGTCATGGGGCACTCCACGGGGGACGATGCGGCTGTCTGGGATATGGCGCTGCGGCCTGCGGCCACAAACGACGATAACTCAGTCATGACCTAGAAAATCTAATCTGTAACGGCTTCGGCCTCCTGCGTTGGCCGCAAGGCGGCTTTTGTGTAGGATCGACCCTCTGCGGTTCTTCGGGCTTTGTGGTTCCGCACAGCGACAAAACACCAAACGATGAGGATGGCATGACCGAGCCGGGCTCTCTCATGGCTGGCAAGCGCGGGTTGATCATGGGCGTGGCCAACGACCGCTCGATCGCCTGGGGCATTGCGCGCACCCTGGCCCAGCACGGCGCCGAACTCGCCTTCACCTACCAGGGCGAGGCCCTGGGCAAGCGGGTCAAGCCGCTGGCCGAAAGTGTCGGCTCGAAGATGGTGCTGGAATGCGACGTCACCAGCGAGGCCAGCATGGATGCCGTGTTCGAGGAGGTCGGCCGGACCTGGGGCGGGCTCGATTTCCTGGTCCACGCCATCGCCTTTGCCGACAAGGAGCAGCTCAAGGGCCGCTACGCCGACACGACGCGCGAGAACTTCCTCAATTCGCTCGATATCTCCTGCTACAGCTTCACGGCCTGCGCCCGCCGCGCCGTCGACCTGATGGGCGAGAACGGCGGCAGCCTGATCACGCTCACCTACTACGGCGCCGAACGCTGGATGCCCCATTACAACGTCATGGGCGTGGCAAAGGCCGCACTGGAGGCCTCCGTGCGTTATCTCGCAGCCGACTTCGGCGAGAAGAAGGTGCGCGTCAACGCCATCTCCGCCGGTCCGATCAAGACCCTGGCGGCCTCGGGCATCGGCGACTTCCGCTACATCCTGAAGTGGAACGAATACAACTCGCCGCTGGCCCGCAACGTCACCATCGACGAGGTCGGCGGCTCGGCGCTCTATCTGGCGTCCGACCTCTCGACGGCGGTCACCGGCGAGGTCCATCACGTCGACTGCGGTTACCACATCGTCGGCATGAAGAACCCCAAGGCGCCCGACATCACGGTCGTCTAGGCCGGCCATGTCGCACAACACCTTCGGCCATCTCTTCCGGGTCACGACCTGGGGCGAAAGCCACGGCCCCGAGATCGGCTGCGTCGTCGACGGCGTGCCGCCGCTGATCCCGGTCGAGGCCGCCGAGATCCAGCACTGGATGGACCGCCGCCGCCCGGGCACCTCGCGCTTCACGACCCAGCGGCGCGAGCCCGATGCCGTGCGCATCGTCTCGGGCGTCTTCGAGGGAAAGACGACCGGCACGCCGGTCGCCATGATCGTCGAGAACGTCGATCAGCGCTCCAAGGACTACGGCGAGATCGCGCAGAAGTACCGGCCGGGTCACGCCGACTACACCTATGACGCCAAGTACGGCATCCGCGACCACCGCGGCGGCGGCCGCTCCAGCGCCCGCGAGACCGCCATGCGCGTCGCCGCAGGCGGCCTGGCGCGCAAGGTGCTGGGGCAGGGCATCGTCATCCGCGGCGCCGTGGTCCAGATCGGTCCGCACCGCATCGATCCCGGCCGCTGGGACTGGGCGGAGACGGAGAACAACCCGTTCTGGAGCCCCGACGCGCAGGCTGCCGCGCAGTGGGAAGGTTTCCTCGACGACGTGCGCAAGCGCGGCAGCTCGGCCGGTGCGGTGGTCGAGGTCCACGCCTCCGGCGTTCCCGCCGGCTGGGGCGCCCCGCTCTACGGCAAGCTCGACACCGACCTTGCCGCGGCCATGATGTCGATCAACGCGGTCAAGGGCGTCGAGATCGGCGACGGCTTTGCCCTTGCCGGCGAACCCGGCGAGACCGCTGCCGACGAGATGCGCCAGGGCAACGACGGCCCCATCTTCCTCTCCAACAAGGCCGGCGGCGTGCTGGGCGGCATCTCCAGCGGCCAGGACGTGGTGGTGCGTTTTGCCGTGAAGCCGACCAGCTCGATCCTGACCGAACGCCAGACCATCGACAGCACCGGCGCCGAGACCACCGTGCAGGTCAAGGGCCGCCACGACCCCTGCGTCGGCATCCGCGCCGTGCCGGTGGGCGAGGCGATGATGGCCTGCGTCCTGGCCGACCACATGCTGCGCCACCGCGCGCAGATCGGCTGATCCCGTGATCGTGCGCCTGTGGCGCGGCTGGGTGTGCCCCGCCGATGCCGACGCCTACGAGGAGCGGCTCAAGACCTTGACCTTTCCCTCCTACGTCGCGCGCGGCGTCGCCGGCTACCGCGGCGCCCGCGTCCTGCGCCGCGACCTCGGCGAGGAGGTCGAATTCCTCACCGTCCTGGAGTTCGACGACATGGCCGCCGTCCACGCCTTCGGCGGCAGGGACTGGGAGACGCCGACGGTGCCCGAGGCCGCGCGGCAGGTCCTCCTGCGCTGGGACGAACGCTCCGCACATTACGAGACCCGCTGACCCTTCCCTTCCTCATTCCCGCGCACGCCGGAATTCAGGGCGATCCTCGCCATGGGCTTGTGGCGCGCAGTCAACCCTGGACCCCTGCGTGCGCAGGGGGTGAGGAACATCGGGGTGGCTGGGCTCAGGCCGCCCGCTTGAGCGCGCCCTCGAAGTCGCGGCGCCAGTCGGCGGCGTCGGCGACGTAGTTGTAGCCGGCCACGATGGCCGGCTTGTGCCTCTCGACGATGGCCAGCAGGCGGTCGCCTTGCGCAAGCGTCGCAGCCTTGTCGCCGAAGGGGTTGAGGCGTATGCGCTCACCCGGCGGGAAGGCATAGTCGCAGGCAAACAGCACATCCTCGAAGAGATAGGCGGTCCAGCCCGGCGTGTGGCCGCCGATGTGGAAGGCCTTGAGGCCATCGACCTCGAAATCGCCGGTGAAGGCGTCGTCCACGGGGAAGGCCGCGACCAGGGGATGGTCCGTCTCGGCCTCGTGCAGGTGGACCCGGGCGTCCCACAGGGCTCGGTACTGGTTGGAGGCGCCGAGGAAGTCCTTGTGCGTGAAGTAGATGTCGCTGACGGGATCGAGGTCGCGGTTGAAGGCGCTGGGACAGTCGATCCAGACCGCCTTGTCGCCCATCGCGATGCGGTAGGCGGCATGTTCGATGCCCAGGCGCGGCACCGAGCGCAACTGCGTCACCGTGTCGGTCA
>JAQCLG010000009.1 GCA_027592745.1 Pseudomonadota bacterium
CAGCGCCCCGCCGGCGTGCCGCCATCGCCTTCCTTCTTGTCGGCGACGATGCCGCCGGCCCCAAGGACGCAGGCAAAGGTCCTGCCCTTGAAGCTGCAGTGCCCGTCGGCCGTGACGACGAGATCGGCCGCCATGGCCTCAGCCTTCGCCGATCTGCTGGCGGCGGTTGTAGCCGCGCTCGGTCAGGGCCCGGTCGAAGGCCTCAAGCTGGGCGACCGCACGTCCGAAGATGCTGCCCTCGGGATAACGCCCCTCGGCGTCGGGTTCGCCCGCCGGCAGGCCGGTCAGCAGTTCGAGCGCCTCGGCGGCCGTCGTCACGCTCCAGACGTGGTACCTGCCGGCCGCCACGGCATCGACGATCTCCTGTTTCATCACCAGATGGCGTTCGTTGGCCGCGGGCACGATGGCGCCCTGTTCCCCCGTCAGCCCGGCTTCCTTGCAGACGCGGAAGTGGCCCTCGATCTTGTTGTGGGCGCCGCCGATCGCCTGGACCTGGCCGGCCTGGTTGAGCGAGCCGGTCATGGCGATGTCCTGGCGGATCGGCACGTCGGCGAGCGAGGAAATGATGGCGCAGACCTCGGCGAGCGAGGCCGAATCGCCTTCGACGCCGCCATAGGACTGCTCGAAGGTGAGTGAACAGGAAAAGGACAGGGGCAGGCGGCGCGAGAACAGGCCGTTGAGGTAACCCTCGACGATCATCGTGCCTTTCTGCTGGATCGGCCCGCCCATGGCGACCCGCCGTTCGATGTTCACCACGCCGTAGGCGCCCGCGAAGGTGCGCGCGGTGATGCGGCTGGGCAGGCCGAAGACGTGGTCGCCGGTGTCGAGCACGACCAGGCCGTTGACCTGGCCGATGACCGAACCGGTGGTGTCGATCATCACCGTGCCGTGGCGGATGTATTCCTGGCTGCGTTCCTCGGCCAGTCCGTTGCGCCGGCGCCGCTCGACGATCGCCTTCTCGACGCAGGCGCGCGTGATCGTCTTCTGGCCCGACAGTTCGCCGGCCTCGGTCAGCAGGTCCTCGATCAGCTCGAAGCGCGAGGAGAGCTTGTGGCGGTCGGCGGCCCAGCGCGAGGCATGCCCCAGCAGGTAGTCGATCGCATCGGCCTCGCAATGGCGGCCGAGCCTGATCGCGGTCTTCTGGATCAGGCGGGCAAACAGCGCGATGTCGGCGGGATCCGTCGGCACCGTCGCCTCGATCTCGGCCTTGACCTTGAAATAGGTCCGGAAGTCGGGATCGGCATCGAGGAAGACGTGGTACCAGCGGGGCGAGCCGACCAGCACGACCTTGACGTCGAGCGGGATCGCCTTGGGCTTGGGCGTGCCGGTCAGGGGCACGCCGCCATAGCGGTGCAGTTCCTCGATGCGCAGCTCGCGGTCGCGCAGGGCGCCCTTCAGGAAGTGCCAGGACACCGGCTGGGCCGCCAGGGCATCGGCGCGCAGCACCAGGACGCCGCCATTGGCCCGGTGCAGGGCGCCGCCACGGATCATGGTGAAATCGGTATCGAGCGTGCCCGAGATCGGCCGGTACTCGATGGTGCCAAAGAGGTTCTCGTAGGTCGGATTGGGCTCGACCACAACATTGGGATGCTGCGTGTCGCCATTGTCGACCAGCAGGTTGACGCTGTAGCGCCGGGTCAGTTCGTTGGGCGTGTCAAGGGCCATTTCCGGACCCTGCTGCTGCTCCTGCTGCACCTGCTGCTGGAAGAGATGCAGGTTCTCCAGGATGTCGGTGCGCAGTTCGACCAGCCAGCGGGTCAGGCCCTGATGGCTGGCGTATTTCGTCTCCAGCTCGGAAAGCAGCGTGCCGGTGGTCTCGTCGGCGAGCTGGCGGTTGGCTTCGCGCACGCTGCGCATCAGTTCCAGTTCGGCGCGGCGCGCGGTGGCGCGCATCTCAGTCATCGCCGGGGAGAGCGCCTCGATCGATTTCTCCAGCGCCTGGCGCCGGGCATCGGGCAGGGCCATCAGGTCTTCCTGGCTCAGCGGCTTGCCGTCCTCGCCAAGCACGACCAGCGAGAGGCCCTGGGGGCCCGACCAGACATCCAGGCCCTGGGCGCGGGCAAGCTGGCGCAGCTGGCCGTAGGAGGCATCGAGCTGGGTCTTGGTCTTCTCCTGCAGGCTGCGCACTTCCTCGTGGTAGGCGTCCGAGGTGAAGGCACGCCGCAGCGCATCGGTCAGCGCCGGCACCAGTTCGGCCATGTCGTCGCGGAAGGCGCGGCCCTTGCCCGCGGGCAGGCCGACCGGACGCGGCTTGTGCGGCCGGCGGAAGTTGTTGAGGTAGATCCAGTCCTGGGAGGGCGGCCTGCCCGCGACATGGTCGTCGAGAAAGCCGCGGGCGGCATCCATGCGGCCCGACCGGTCCTCACCCAGGACGAAGATGTTGTAGCCGATGTCGCGCAACGGTAGGGCGAAGTCGAGCGCCTCGCGTGCGCGGGCATGCGAGGAGAGATCGAAGAGGCGGACGCCGTCGGCGCTTTCGGGCGCGGCATCGAAACTGCCGAGGAAGGAAGGTTTGCCGACGACGTCGGCGGCGAGCGGCTTGGCGGTCATGACTTCTCGCAACAGGGAAGCGACAGCCTAGAGCAAGTTCGCCATCAAATGCAGCCGCTTCGGCGCGGGAGGGAGGGGCCCCGCCCGCGCCGCCGGGCTCACATCCAGTAGGGCGTGGCGCGGTAGTAGTCGTGGACCTCGCGGCCCCAGGCCTGGTCGGCCCAGTCGACCCGCTCGTCGGCGGCCACGCGCGGCACCTTTTCCAGCGTCTCCTTGTCGAGATCGACGACATAACCGCTCTCGGCGGTGTCGTAGTCGAGCACCGACCAGGGCAGGGGATACAGGTCCGATCCGATGCCCAGGAAACCGCCGAAGGACATGACGGCATAGGCGACCTTGCCGCTCTTCTTGTCGATCATCACGGTCTTGACGCTGCCCAGCTTGTCGCCGCCGCGGTTGTAGACCGTGGTGCCCTAGACCTTGTCGGCCGAGATCAGGCTGCTGGTTTCGTCGTCGGCAATGTGGTTGGCCTTGCTTGAACTCCTTGTTGTTGTTCTTTTGGGTAGCCGGTCCTGCAGGCGGCCACCGCCTGCAGTGGAGTCAACACACCCGGGGCATCCGCGTTGCACCGGCCGGCTCCCTGGGGACAAAGAAGAAACATCCGGCCGCATGGAACCCACCCATCATCACGGTCGATCACAAACCGCGTGATCGCCGGCAGGCGACCTGCTGCAGAGCAGGATCGGCTTCCTATATAAGGGGGACATGCGGGCCGCGCCCCGCACCGCGCCGAGGGGGTACCATGCCGGGCCGTTCCATCCTGATTGTCGACGACGACACGGCGCTGCGCCATTCCCTGGCCGAGCAGCTCCATCTGCATGAGGAGTTCGACGTCACCGAATGCGGTCTGGCGGGCGACGCCATCGCCAGGGCGCGCGAGGAACGCTACGACCTCGTGCTGCTCGACGTCGGCCTGCCCGACATGGACGGGCGCGAGGCCTGCCGCCTGATGCGCCGGGCCGGCCTGAAGATGCCGATCATCATGCTGACCGCCGCCGACGGCGAGGCCGACACCATCCTGGGCCTGGAATCGGGCGCCAACGACTATGTCACCAAGCCGTTCCGCCTGGGCGTCCTGCTTGCCCGCGTGCGCGCCCAGTTGCGCCAGCACGAGCAGAGCGAGGACGCCGTCTTCAACATCGGGCCCTACAGCTTCCGCCCCGCGGCCAAGCTGATGGTCCACGACGAGACGGGCAAGAAGGTGCGCCTGACCGAAAAGGAAGCCTCGATCCTCAAGTTTCTCTGCCGGGCGGGCAACAAGGCGGTCAGCCGCGAGGTCCTGCTCGACCAGGTCTGGGGCTACAACGCCGGCGTGGCGACCCATACCCTGGAAACCCACATCTACCGCCTGCGCCAGAAGATCGAGAGCGATCCGGGCGAGGCGAGCCTCCTGCTCACCGAACCCGGCGGCTACCGGCTGAACCCCTGAACGGCGTTCACAGGCCCAGCCTTGCGATCAGGCGTCGGGCTTCCCCGGCGTTCCAGGCGGCCTCCTGGGTTTCGCCGATGCGCCGGCAGATAACGATGCCGATCAGCGCGTTGTGCAGGCCGACCAGATCGAGCCGGCGGTCGTCGAGAGAGAAGCCCGCCGCAGATTCGTAGGCCGCACGTACCGGGGCCAGGACCTCGGGCAGCATTACCAGGTGGCAGAACTCCGCTTCGCGCCAGTCCTGCCGGGCCTCGGCCCAGTCGATCAGGCCGACCAGATCGCCCCGCTTGTCCACCAGGATGTTGGTGCTGTTGATGTCGCCGTGGTTGGCGACCGTGGCGCCCCCCTCGAGAGACGTCAGGCTTTCGGCTATGGCGGCGATGGCCCCGGGGCCGGCGATGTCGGCGACCCGGGGTGCCAGTTCTTCCAGCATCGCCAGGTCGACCCCGGCGCGGCTGTCGGCGAAACCCTCTGCCATGGCGCAGGCATGGAGAGCCGCCAGCGCCTCGCCCAGTTGCCCCGCCAGGCGGCCGGCCGGTGCGGCCGCCAGCGCAGCCAGGCTGTCGTCGTCCAGGGCATGGCCTGAAAGCCGGGTCATGCGCAGGAACGCCCGGCAACCGGTTGCGGCCTCGTCCAGCCAGCCGGCATCGACCAGGCGCGGCACGGCAAAGGGCAGGTCCAGGCCTTCCAGGGCGCGCAGGGTGGCACGTTCGTTGTCCCAGAGCTCCTCGGCCTCGCCTAGGCCACCCCCCTGGCGCAGCAGTTTGATCACCGTACCGTCGCCGGCGTCATGGACCTGGCCCCAGACACCTTCGCCCAGCAGCACCACGTCGGCGGGATCGATACCGGGTGCGGCCAGCGCGAGGGACTTCGCCAGGTTCATCGCCGCTGCGCCAGATGGGCCATGAGACCGCCGCCCAGCGCGGCGACCAGGGTGATGGCGCCGAAGACCGGCCCCATCAGCTCCCAGCCGCCCATGCCGATGATCCAGCCCGCCGCCGGCGGTGCCCCAAGGATGCCGAGGTTGCGCCCCGCCATCAGCGGTGCAAAGGCCGCCGGACTGACCCGCTGCGCCCCCAGCACCCGCGGCGGCAGGGCAAAGAGCAGGGTGGGCGTGACGCCGCATGCCAGGCCGAAGAAGGCGATCGCGACGAGACCGGGACCAGGGGGCAGGGCATCGGCAAAGAGCCACACCGGCACCTGGGAGAGGGTGGCGGCAACGAACAAGCCGCCGTAGCGGACATGGCGCGCGAGCCAGCCGGTGAGCAGGCAGCTGATCGCCACACCCATGACCGGCACGAGGTTGAGCACGGCCGCGTTTTCGGGCGCGACGCCGCGGTCGACGAAATGGTCGGGCAGCCAGGTCATGAAGGCGATGTACTGGCCCGACCAGAGCCCGAAGGTGACCGCTCCGACCCAGAGTGCGGCGCGCTCGCGCCGGCTCCAGCGGGCCGCTCCGCCCGAGGCGATGGCGCTCATGGCCTCACGCACGCTGTCGCGGCGCACGACCAGCCAGAAGGCAAGTAGGGCAACGAGAGCCAGGGAGAGCCACCACAGCGCCTGCCAGCCGGCATCGGCGAGGGTGAAGCGGGCGGCGACCAGAGCTGTGATCTGGCCGACCGGCACCCAGACCGCCGCGACGCCGGCAACGAAGGAATGATGGCGTTCGGCGGCGCTGCGAATCGAGATCACCGGACCGGCAATGCCCAGGACGGCATAACCGACGCCTTCGACACCGCGGGCGACCAGAACCAGGGCGCCGCTGTTGGGCCACAGCAGCGTCGCCAGGTTGCCCGCGACGAAACAGCCCAGAGCCGCCGCCAGGGTCGTCCAGGGGCGGCGCGCGAGCAGGCCGCCGGCCAGCAGGGAAAACACCAGGGCGGCGACGGCATAGACCGACATCATCGCCCCGGCCAGGACGCGGCCGTAGCCGTATTCGGCGATCAGCAGCGGCAGGGCCGGCGCCAGCTTGAGCATCTGGAAGGCGGCCAGGGAGGCGACCGCAAGCCCCAGGCCGACACCGGCCCAGTCCGTCCGGCTGCGCGGGGCGTCCACCCGGTTCAGGCGGCGGTGATGTCGGAGAGGGTCACCAGCGCCTCGAAGGGGATCCCCTCGGCCTTGTAGAGATCGGCGCCGCCCTGCTGGCGGTCGACCACCGTGATGACCTTGGCGACGCTGCAGCCCTCGGCACGGACCGCCTCGACCGCGGCCATGGTCGAACGGCCGCTGGTCATGGTGTCCTCGATCAGAACGACCCTGTCGCCGGCCTCGAGCTGGCCCTCGATCTGGCGTTGGGTGCCCCGCGTCTTGGCCTTGTCGCGCACGTAGAAGCCGCGCAGGGGGGCGCCTTTCTCCTGGCTGCGCAGCACGACGCAAGCGACCGGCGGAATCGCCGCGGTCGCCATGCCGCCGACTGCGACGGCGCCGGCCGTACGGCAGCGCTCGAACAGCAGCTCGGCGATCACGTCGGCACCCTCGGGATGCATGGTGACGCGCCGCAGGTCGATGTAGACGCTGGCGCGCGCACCCGAGGCGAGTTCGAAGTCACCGCCCTCGATCAGGGCGTGTTCGCGGATCAGGGCAAGCAGGCGGTCGGTGCTGGCGTGTTCGGACATGGCGTTCTCCCTATCGATCCTCCGGAGGCGCCGATCACGGGATCGTGAACGAGGCCGGCCTGGGGATGGCTTGCAGCGCGGGCCCCGGTATAACCTCGCCCCATGGTCGTGGGCGAGCGGCAATCGCGCAGGTCCATGCACACCCATGGGGCCAGGGAGGATTCTTGGGCCAGGACGCCGACTTCTCGCTGCGCTTCTGGGGCGTTCGCGGCAGCATCGCCTGCCCCGGACCCGCAACCGTGCGTTACGGTGGCAACACCTCCTGCCTGGAGGTGCGCTGCGGCGCGTATCTGCTGATCCTCGACGCCGGGACCGGGCTGCGCGGCCTCGACCAGGCGCTGGGCGGAGCAGCGGTCGACGCCGACCTGCTGATGACCCACACCCACCTCGACCATGTCTGCGGCTGGCCCTTCTTCAGCGCCCTGACCCGACCCGAGACGCGCCTGACCGCCTGGTCGGGCCATCTCAAGGCGCCCCACACCCTTGAAAGCGTGCTCGACCGCTTCCTGCGCGATCCCGTGACGCCGGTCCGGCGTGAAACCCTGAAGGCGACGATCGCCTGGAAGAACTTCACCATGGGCGACACCCTGGAGCCGCGCCCTGGCGTCACCGTGCGCACCGCACCGCTCAACCATCCCAACGGTGCCACCGGCTACCGCATCGAATTCGGCGGGCGCTCGATCTGCTACGTCACCGACACCGAACATGTGCCGGACGAGCCCGACCGCAACGTGCTCGAGTTGATCGCCGGCGCCGACATCGTCGTCTATGACGCGACCTACACCGATGCGGAGTTCCCGAAATTCGTCACCTGGGGCCATTCGACCTGGCAGGAGGGCGTGCGCCTGTGCGATGCGGCAGGCGTCGGGACCTATGTCGTGTTCCACCACGACCCCTCCCATGACGACACCACCATGGACGCGATCGTGGCCGAGCTCGAGGCCATGCGGCCGGGTTCCCTGGTCGCCCGCGAAGGCATGGTGCTGACCCCCTGAAGACCCCTCGCCCCGTTCGTCCGGGGGTGCCATAAGGCGCCATGACCGTTTCGATCTCCTCCCGCCTGCGCCGTTTCGCGCTGGGCCTGCGCACCGTTTCGGGCACCGCCCGGCGCGGCTGGTTCATTCCGTACCGCTACGCGGCCGCGTTGCCCGATGCCGCCGCACGGCCGCCCTATGGCGCGGTCGAGGCGATCTTCGAGGCGGCGCTGCCGGCCTTCCGGGCGACCCTGGCGCGCGTCGAAGATGTCGCGGGCGATCTCGCCGCGATCGGTCCGGACGATCCCGCGCCGGGGCCTCGCTGGCATCAGGACTGGTTTCCCCGGCTCGATGCCGCCGTGGCCTACGCCATGGTGCGTGCGGCCGCCCCGGCGCGCATCGTCGAGGTCGGCTCGGGCCATTCGACCCGCTTCATGGCCCGCGCGGTCGCCGACGGCGGCCTCGCCACGGCGATCATCGCGATCGACCCGGCACCGCGCGCCGCGATCGACGGTCTGCCCATCGCGATCCACCGCACCCCGCTGCACGAGGCCGACCCGGCGGTGTTCAACGCTCTGGAAGCCGGCGACATCCTGTTCATCGATTCCAGCCACATCCTGATGCCCGGCAGCGATGTCGACGACCTGCTCAATCGCGTGCTGCCCAGCCTGCCGCCGGGCGTGCTGGTCCACATCCACGACATCCTGCTGCCCGATCCCTATCCGGCCGCATGGACCTGGCGCGGCTACAACGAACAGCAGGGGGTGGCGCCGCTGCTGACCTGCGGCGCCTGGCAGCCGCTGTTCTCGAGCCACCACGTGACGAGCCGCCATGGCAACCTGCTCGCTTCGGGCATCGTTGCCGCCCTGCCCATCCTGCAGGGCGCCCGCGAGACCAGCCTCTGGCTCGTGCGCCGCTGAGACCCTGCCGCCTCACGCCCTGGACACGGGGAGATGACTGCATGTGGAGCGATCCCGGCGTAGGATGTCGCCGTTCCGTCACGGATCCGCCATGCCCGTCTTCCTGCGCCGCCTGATCGCCCTTGTCTTCGGTCCGCCGGTCAGCGGTCGCCTGCCCGAGCGTGTGTAGGCCCAGATCGCGCGCGACCAGGCCGACAGCGAGATCCTGATCGGCTGGGTGCAGATCGCCGGCATCGTCTTCTTTGCCGTGCTCTACGGCCTGGCGCGCAAGACCTTTCCGGCCGATGCCACGCTGGAACCGGTGCCCTGGGCGCTTGCCTTCTACTTCACCTTCACCGTCGTGCGCCTGGTGCTCGCCCACCTGCGCCGCCTGCCCCAGTGGATGGTGATCGTCTCGATCTTCGTCGATATCGCCGTGCTGATCGTCACCATCTGGTCCTTCCACATCCAGTACATGCAGCCGCCGGGCTTTTCCCTGAAAGGTCCGACCATGCTCTACCTGTTCGGCCTGATCGCCCTGCGCGCCCTGCGCTTCGATCCGCGCTACGTCGCCCTGGCCGGCGGGGCTGCGGTGCTGGGCTGGGGCGCGCTCGTGGTCTATGCCGTCGCCGTGGCACCTGCGACCAGCGCCGTCACCGGCGACTACGTGCGTTACCTCACCTCGCCCGACGTGCTGATCGGTGGCGAGGTCGACAAGATCCTCACCCTGGTGATGGTGACCCTGGTCCTGACCATCGCCCTGGCCCGCGCCCGGAAGCAGCTCATCCGTTCGGTCTCCGAGAGCCAGGCCGCGGCCGAACTCAGCCGGTTCTTCTCGCCCGAGATCGCGCGCCAGATCACCGCCAGCGACCACATGGTCAAACCGGGAGAAGGCATCCAGCGCGACATCGCCATCCTGTTCGTCGACCTGCGCGGCTTCACCGCGCTGTCCCACCGCATCGGCCCCAACGAGACCGTGAGCCTGCTGTCGAACTACCAGGCGATCGTCGTGCCGGCGGTGCAGAAACACGGCGGTGCCATCGACAAGTTTCTCGGCGACGGCGTCATGGCGACCTTCGGCGCCGCCTCACCCAGCACGACCTATGCCCGCGATGCGCTCGCCGCCGCCCTAGAGATCGACGCCGACCTTCAGGCATGGAACGCGCGCCGCGCCAGCCGCGGCAGCCGCGCCATGGCATGGGGCATGGGGCTGGCGACCGGGCCGGTCGTCTTCGGCGCCGTGGGCGATGCCAGCCACCTCGAGTACACGGTGATCGGCGAGGCGGTGAACCTCGCCGCCAAGCTGGAGAAACACTGCAAGTCCTGCGGCGCGCGCCTCTGCGCCACCGCCCAGGCCCTGGCGCTGGCCCGCGAGCAGGGCCTGACCAGCTGCGACCTTCCCGTGACCACCGGTGCCGGCGTCGAGGGCGTCACCCAGCCGCTCGACGTCTGCACACTGCGGGGCTGAAGCCACGCCTGCCTCGCGTGGGGCCGCGCGGCTTGCGATCGTCGGCCGCGTCGACCAAGCTGAACGAAACGTTGCAGGGCCGCCATGGAAACCGCCGCATCCACTGTGATCGCCCTGGTCCTTGCGCTGGCCGGTGCAGGCATGATCTGGAAGCTGCATGCCGTCCCGGCCCTGCTGGGTATCGGCCTGGTGATGGTCGCCGTCGGCCTGTGCGGCGCGGTCGCGGCGGTTGCGGGTGTCGCCCCGGGTGTGATCCTGGCCGGTGCCGGTTCGGTTGCCGTCGCCTTGGGTCTGCTCTGGATCCTGGGGCGAACGGGCGGCTGAGAGGGCCAGGCCATGGATTTCTGGTTCTGGCTTGCGGCCGGTTTCATCGCCGTGGTGTTCGTCCTTTGCACCGTCTCGGCCCACCGCGAGGGAGGGTGGCGCGCCCTGGCCGGCGCCGTCTGCGGCGACCTCGCGCCCGTCCTGCTGCTTGCGACGCTGGTCGGCGTGATCCTGGTCCTCCTCCTCGTTACAGGCGGAAACGATGGCTGGCTGCTGGTACTGGGCCTGCCTCTCGTGGTCGGCGCCCTCGGCTTCATCGCCTGGCGCTTCCGCCACTGAGCCTGCTCGCTCGCGTCGCGCGCGCCAGCGTGGCAGCATCGCGGGTGTGCCCATAGCCTGGGCACCGATCATGAACACCGCGCTCGTCCTTGCCCTGGCCGTACTGTTCACCGTGCTTATCGGCGGCACTCTGGTCGCGGGTCGCGGCAGCCTTCGCCGTGGCATGGGCCACGTCGCAGAGGGCCTGGAGAAAGCCTTGAGCGAACTGCTGCTCTACGCCGTCCTGTTCGGGGCCGCTCTCCTTGTTGCCGTCCTGGCCGACGGCGACGCCTGGACCTTCGTGGCCATGGCTATGGCAGGCGCATGCCTCCTTGCGCTGGTCATCATCCTTGTCGTCCGGCACCGCAGACAGAACTGAACCCGACCGGTTCCCGGCTCTTTGCGCCTGCGGCACCCGGCCGGGATGACGGCGGTGGGAAGGGCGCGCTACCGTGGTGCCAACCAAGGGGAGGACGGCATGCGGCTGAAGGACAAGGTGGCGATCGTGACGGGCGGCAATTCGGGAATCGGGCGAGGCATCGTGCAACGCTTCTCGGCCGAGGGGGCGCAGGTCGCCATCGTCGCGCGCAATGCCGAGAAGGGCGCCAGAGTCGTCGCCGAGGTCGAGCAGGCGGGCGGCAAGGCACGGTTCTACCCCTGCGAACTTTCCCAGGAAGATGCCGTGGAGGCGACCATCGCCGCCGTGGTCACCGATCACGGCAGGCTCGACATCGTCGCCCAGAACGCCAGCGTCGGCGGCCGCTGGGTCGAGGTCGACCCCGCCGACAAACCCGGGACCCGGTGGGCCAGGATGCGCGGCCCCGACCTCGACGGCCCCTACTACGTCTGCGCCCACGCCCTGCCGCACCTGGCCAAGACCCGAGGCAGCATCGTCATCACGACCTCCACGGCGGCATGGCACGGCAACTGGGGCACCTACTGCATCGCCAAGGCCGGCTGCGAGGCCATGGTCATGGCCTTTGCCTGCGAGGGCGCGCCCATGGGCGTGCGGGTCAACGGCGTTTCGCCGGGCTGGATCGCCATCGAACGCGATGCCGAGGCCTCGCCCACGGGCGACGACAAGGGCGGCTGGGCCATGCCGCCCTCGGCGCTGGGCCGCGTCGGCCAGCCCAGCGAGATCGCTGGGGCGGTGGCGTTCCTGGTCAGCGAGGACGCCAGCTTCGTCACCGGTCAGACCCTGATCGTCGACGGCGGTCTGGTGATCCTCGACTACCCCTCCATGCCGATGCTGGGCGGCATCCAGGCCAAGCTCTATTCCCAACCCGTGAAGCCGTGAGCAGGGCGGCGTCAAGGCCATGAACGAGGCCGACGCCGTCTTCGTCGCACGCCTGGCCGGCACCTGGTTCTTCGCCCTGCTGGGCTGGCGCCTGCTGCACGCAGGCATGGTGAGACTATCACAGCCGGCCGTCCGGCCCGGCGCGGCGCCGGCAGGCATGGTCGTGGAGCGCAGCCATGCCGGAACACAGCCACCCCTGGGCACCCCCGCCATGATCCTGGGTGCGGCAATCCTTGCGCCCTGCATCCTGGTCATGCTGCGTGTGCCCGCCCGCATCGCCGCAAGCGGCGCCCCTCTGGCCACGCTGATGGTGTCCGCCATCACGCTGCTGGCGATCACCATCACGCTGGGCCCGGCCAGCCGCCTGGTGCGCCGCAAGGCGCGCGCCGAAGGCTCCGTCGCGCTGGGCGTCGGCAACATGACCATCGCCGGTCTCGTCCTGGGATTGTCCGGCTGGTGGCTGGCACTGCGCTGGGATTGGAGCCGCAATCTTCTGGCAAGGGTGCCCGGCGATCTTGCCGCTGTGACGCTCAGCAGGAGCGAAACCACCGCCTGCCTCCTCGGCCTGGCCTGCCTGCTCGCAGGTCTCGGCCTCCAGATGCGCGATCGCCGCCGCGCCCGTGCCGGGTTCGCCTCGGGCTACGACGGCGTGCACCCGGTCGCCATCTGGGGCCTGATGCTGGTCCTGGCCGGAACCGTGCTGGTGCTCGCAGGACTGGGCGGCGCGCTCACCGCGTCGTGGCAGGCGGTGACGCTGGGCCTGCTGGTCCTCGTCTCGTTCGTCGCCACCCTGCGCGGTATCATATAGGGAACCCGGCAGCACTGCCAAGGCGAACTAGTCTGCGCAACCTCGCGTCGTTCCATGCCGTTTCCCGTTCTCCGCAACGCCAGCCGGGAGAACGTCGTGGCATTTGCCGCAGGCATGGTGGTCGCCGGTCTCATCGCAGCCGTCGGCCTGATCCAGATGATCCTCGCCCTGCGCCAGGGCGACCGCGTTCTCTGAACTTGGGCCATGGACAAGCGCCGCACGAACCGCACAATGGCGCCATGGGCAATCTTTCCGGCGGAAACCTGCATGTCTTCCTGATCGCGCTCGCCATGGTGGCGGGCAGCGCCTGGGTGCTGTTCTTCCGTGCCCGCGTGCCGGTGCCCGCCGGCCTGCCGGGCTTCTTCCGCGCCATCCTGGAGATGACCAACACCTGGCTCGCGCTGTTCGGCGCCTGGGCCGGATGTTTCTTCATGCCCATCGGCGCCATGCTGGTGCTTGGCGTGCTGGCCGGCGGCATGGCCTTCTGGCACTGGCCGGTCGCCCTGATGATGTTTGCCGTGCTCGCGGTGTGGAAAAACCGCTGAGTCCCTACTTGTAGGGATCCGCCGCGTCGCGCAGACCGTCGCCCAGGAAGTTGAAGGCCAGCACGACAACAATCACGGGCACGACCGGCAGCATCAGCCAGGGGTAGAGCGCGACGACGTTGATGTTCTGGGCCTCGTTGAGCAGCACGCCCCAACTGGTGATCGGCGGGCGCAGGCCCAGGCCGAGGAATGACAACGCCGTCTCTCTTAGCAGCAACGAGGGGATCGAAAGCGTCGCCGAGGCGATCAGGTGGCTGGTGAAGCTGGGCAGCAGGTGGCGGAAGATAACCCGTTTCGGCTTGGCCCCCATGAGCACGGCTGCGGTCGCAAAGTCCTCCTCGCGCAGGGAAAGCAGCTTGGAGCGCACGGCGCGGGCCAGGCCCGTCCAGTCGAACAACCCCAGGATGATGGTGATGCCGAAATAGACCAGGATCGGGCTCCAGGTCACCGGCAGGGCGGCCGAGAGTGCCATCCACAGCGGCAGTTCGGGGAAGCTGCGGATGATCTCGATCAGGCGCTGCACGACCGAATCGACCCAGCCGCCGTAATAGCCCGAGAGACCGCCCAGCACGATGCCGAGGAAGAAGCTGATGGCGATGCCGATCAGGCCGACGGTGAGCGAGATGCGCGCGCCGTAGAGGATGCGCGAGAGCATGTCGCGGCCCAGCCGGTCGGTCCCCAGCAGGAACATCTCGCCGCCCTCTGCCGGACACGCGAGATGGAAGTCCATGGGGATGACGCCCCAGAACTCGTAGGAGTCGCCCGAGCAGAAGAAGCGGATCGGCTGCACGTTCTCCCGGTTGGAGGTGTAGACCCGCTGTAGGTTCTCCATGTCGAGGTGGTAGTCGAAGCCATAGACGAAGGGCCCGACGAACTCTCCCTCGTGGAACAGGTGAATCGCCTGGGGCGGGGCGTAGAGGTGGTCGACGTGGCGGCTGTGCAGGTTGTAGGGCGCCAGGATCTCGCTGATCAGGATCGAGAAGAAGGTCAGCGCCAGCAGGACGCCGGAGAACACCGCAAGCTTGTGGCGGCGGAACTTCCACCACATCAGGCGCCACTGGCTGGCGAGATAGAAGCGTTCCTGGGCGGGTGTCAGAACCTCGACCGAAAGCGGATCCCATGGTTCGTCGTTGACGTAGCGCGGGATGGCGGGAGCCTTGCTCGTGTCGCTCATTTCGCGGCTCCCCCGGCGAGGCGGATGCGGGGATCGAGCACGGCCAGCAGCAGATCGGAGATCAGCACGCCGATCACCGTGAGCAGGGCCAGGCACATCAGGAAGGAGCCGGCCAGATACATGTCCTGGGTCTGCAGCGCGCGCAGCAGGATCGGGCCGGTGGTCGGCAGGGACAGCACGACCGAGACGATCACCGCCCCGGAGATGACCTGGGGCAGCAGGTTGCCGATGTCGGCGATGAACGGGTTGAGCGCCATGCGCAGCGGGTACTTCAGCAGCGCCCTGCTGGGCGAGAGACCCTTGGCCCGGGCGGTGACGACATACTGCTTCTGGAGTTCATCCAGCAGGTTGGCGCGCAGCCGCCGGATCAGGCCCGCGGTGCCCGAGGTGCCGATGACGATGACCGGGATCCACAGGTGCTCGAAGACCGAGACGACCTTGCCCCAGGTCCAGGGCTGGTCGACGTACTGGGGGTCCATCAGGCCGCCGATCGAGGTGCCGAACCAGACGTTGGCGAGGAACAGCAGCAGCAGGGCGAGCAGGAAGTTGGGCGTCGCCAGGCCCAGGAAACCGATGAAGGTCAGCCCGTGGTCGCCCCAGGAATACTGGTGCGTGGCCGAATAGACGCCGATCGGGAAGGCCACCGCCCAGGTGAAGAGGATGGTGACGCCCGAGACGATGATGGTGAGCAGCAGGCTCTCGCCGATGATCTCGTTGACCGGCTTGTTGTATTCGAACGACAGGCCGAGATCGCCCTGCATCAGGTCGGTGACCCAGACGATGTATTGCTGCCACATCGGCTTGTCGAGGCCGAACTCCTGGCGGTAGATCTCGACCTGCTCGTTGCACGAGCTTTCGCCCTGGGCCTCGCACTCGGCGATCATGGTCGAGAGGAAATCGCCCGGCGGAAGCTGGATGATGATGAAGGTGATCAGGCTGATGCCGATCAGCGTGGGCACCATGATGAGGATGCGCTGCACGACGTAGCTGATCATCGCCGCGTTCCCCCCTGCCCGTTGCGATGCACCCCTTGCATGGTCACTGGTCCCTGCCGTCGTCGCCGTCGACGTAGAAGAAGGTATCGGGCTGGTACATGCCGAACTGGCTGCCCGGATCCCAGTTGAAGATGGCTTCCTCGGGCACGTTCATCATGCGGTCGGAAACCACGACCGGCTGGAGCGTGCCGGCCACGATGCCGATGGAATACACGCCGTCGGCCCAGAGTCCCAGGATCTCGTTCCAGATCGCGCGCCGCTGCGTCATGTCGCGCGCGTGCCGCCATGCCTCGTAGAGCGCCATCAGGCGAGCCGGTTCCTCCATGTCGACGGGTTCGCCCGATGCCCCGCCGGTCTCGTTGTACTGGCCCCAGGCCGGCCACTGCAGACCCTGCTGGCTGGTCGGCGCGAACTCGGCCGGGCTCATGTCGGCGGTCGGGATGCCGTTCTCTAGGCCGAACCAGATCGCCATGACGGTCTGGCCGGCGAAGATGCGGTTGCGCAGAACATCGCGCTGCAGCGGCTTGGAAAAGACCTTGATGCCGATCTCGCCCCAGGAATCGTGGATCAGCTCAAGGATGTCGGTCTCCTCGGGATCCTCGCCCGCGGTCTCGACGATGATCTCGAGCATCCGCCCGTCGGGCATCAGCCGGTAGCCGGCGTCGTTGCGCTCCGTCAGGCCCATGGCATCGAGCAGGGCGTTGGCCTGGTCGATGTCGTACTGCGCCCAGGCCTCGCGGAAGGCCGGTTCGTAGAGCGGCGAGGCCGGCATCACGGTGTTCTGCCCCTCGATGCCCAGGCCGTAATAGATCACCTGGTTGATCTCGTGGCGGTTGATCGCCAGCGACAGGGCGCGGCGGAACCGCACGTCGCGCAGCAGCTCGCGCCAGCCCGGATCGGCGACCGACATGTTGGGATAAAGCGCGAGCTGGCTGCCGCGTGCCGTCTGCCAGAGGCGCACGCGGTAGTCGTTGTGGTCCTCGCCTTCCTTGAGGAAGGTATAGTCGGAAAAGGCTAGGCCGCGCGCCTGCAGGTCGGATTCCCCGGCCCAGGTCTTCAGCGGGATCAGCTTGGCATCGACGACGTCCATGACGACGCGGTCGATGTAGGGAAGCTGCCGGCCCTCTGCATCGACCTTGTAGTAGTAGGGATTGCGCTCGCCGACGAAGCGCTGGGACGGGGCGGCATTGGTGATGCGCCAGGGCTGCAGCGTCGGCAGGTCGGGGTTGTCGAACTTGTAGAGGTTGTCGAGATCGTTGTGCAGGGCTGCCCAGCCCGAAAGGCTGCGCTCGGCGGCCAGACGCGCCAGCTCATCGGGATCGCCGTAGTCGGCGTGGTAGGGCTTGAGAAAGTGCGAGGGGCGGTAGATGAAGAGCGGCGCGGCCGCGGCCATGGCCGGCAGGAAGTCCGGATTGGGCCCCTCCCAGGTGTAGCGCACGGTCGTCGCGTCGATCACCTCGAAGACCGGCAGCTTGCCGTCGACCAGCAGGATGCTTGGTGGCCCGGCGGGCGAGAGTTCGGTGTTGAGCGCGACATCCTCCCACCAGTAGCGGAAGTCCTCGATGGTGAAGGGCGCACCGTCCGACCACTTGTGGCCCGGCCGCAGGTGCAAGGTGAAGATGCGGCCGTCCTCGACCTCGAAGGATTCCAGGATGTCGGGCGCCAGATCCAGGTCCTCGTCGTAGCCGACCAGGCGGGCGTAGCCGAAGACGACCAGAAGGCGGGTGTCCTTGGCGCGGTTGATCAGCATGCGCCAGTCGCCGCCATAGACGCCCAGCGCCCGCCCGTCATCGACCACCAGGGGGTGGTCGGGCAGGCGCTGCGCCAGCGGCGGCAGTTCGCCTTCCGCAATCTCCTCGGCCCAGTACGGAACGTCCTCGGCGACCTGTGCGACGGCCGGAGCGACCGCAGCCGGAACCGCCACGAGCAGGGCCAGGACAAGAAAAACGCGGCGCATCATGCCGCCTCCCCCGTGGGCACGCCGCTGGCGCGCACCATGTGGCCGTTGCCAATGTCGACCATGCGCAGGCCCGCTCCCTCGCGCACCGTGAAGGGTTCGGGCCAGGCGTCCGGCTGGGAAGCGCGCCCGGCCATCAGCGCGGTCAGGTCGAGGCGCCGGTCGGGATTGGGTTCGGGCACCGCGGCGAGCAGCGCGCGGGTATAGGGATGGGTCGGGTTGGCAAAGAGGTCGGCGCGCTGCGCCGTCTCGACCAGACGGCCCGAGCACATCACCGCAATGCGGTCGGCCATGTAGTCGACCACCGCCAGGTTGTGCGAGATGAACAGGTAGGTCAGCCCCAGCTCGGCCTGCAGGTCCTTCAACAGGTTGAGGATCTGGGCCTGGATCGAGACGTCGAGCGCCGAGACCGGCTCGTCGCAGATCAGCAGTTCGGGTTCCAGCGCCAGGGCGCGGGCGATGCCGATGCGCTGGCGCTGTCCGCCCGAGAAGCTGTGGGGGTAGCGGCGCAGGTGGCGGGCATCCAGCCCGACCAGCGCCATCAGCTTCATCACCCGGTCGGCGCGTTCGGCCTGGGTGCCGACGTTATGGATCAGCAGCGGCTCGGAGATGATGTCGTAGACCGTCATACGCGGGTTCAGCGAACCGAAGGGGTCCTGGAAAATGAACTGCACCTTGCGCCGGTAATCGAACAGCCTGTCGCCCTCGAGCGCGGCGATGTCGACCGCGTTGCCGCGATCGTTGAAGACGATGCGCCCGGAATCGGGCGTCAGCGCCTTCATGATCATCTTGCTGGTGGTCGTCTTGCCGCAGCCCGATTCGCCGACCAGCCCGAGACACTCGCCGCGGCGCACCTCGAAACTGACGTCGTCGACCGCGAGATGGCGCACGGTGCCGCGCGTCATGAAGCCGCCCTTGCGCACGTCGAACCCCTTGCTCAACCCCTCGACGGAGAGCAGCGGCCCGGTGGCGCTCTCGGGCCAGGGCACGCGGGTGCCCATGGAACTGCCCGGCTCGTGCTTGATCTCGCGCAGCGGCACCAGGCGCTCGCCGGGTTTCATGTCGAAGCGCGGCACCGCGGCGAGCAGGCCCTTGAGATAGGGGTGCCGGGGATCGCCGAAGATGTCCTTCAGCCCGCCCTGTTCCATGATGCGGCCGTGGTACATGACCACGACCTCCTCGGCGACGTTGGCAACGACCCCGAGATCGTGGGTGATCATAAGCACCGCCATGCCCAGTTCGTCCTGCAGGTCGGCGATCAGCTTGAGGATCTGTGCCTGGATCGTGACATCGAGCGCGGTCGTGGGTTCGTCGGCGATCAGCAGAGAAGGGCGGCAGACCAGCGCCATGGCGATCATGGCGCGCTGGCGCAGGCCGCCCGAAAGCTCGAAGGGATAGCTGCGGAAGGCCTTGGCCGGATCGGGAAAGCCGACCAGGCGCAGCATCTCGATGGTGAGCTCGCGTCCCTCGGGCCTGCTGCAGTTCCTGTGCAGGAACAGCGCCTCGCTGACCTGATCGCCCACGGTGTGGAGCGGCGAGAGCGAGGTCATGGGTTCCTGGAAGATGATCGAGACGGTGCCGCCGCGGATGGCGCGCATCTTCGGCCCGTCGGCGGGCAGGGCGGCGATATCGACCGGTGCGGCATCGGGCCGGGAGGGATCGTGGAGCAGGATCTGGCCGCCGGTGATCCGCGCGCTCTGGGGCAGGATGCGCATGATCGTCTGGCTGATCACGGTCTTGCCCGAACCGGACTCGCCCACCAGGGCCAGGGTCCGCCCCGGGCGAATCGCAAAGGAGACCCCCTTGACCGCCTGGACCGTGCCGTCGCCGACCCGGAAGTCGACCTTGAGGTCGCGGATGTCGATCAGGGGGGTCACGGCCGGGGCGTTCACAGGTGATCGTCCGGCAGGCTGCCGGGAGAGACCGCAAAACCCATGGCGTCGAGGTTGGCCCGCGTCACCTCCGAAAGCGCCAGGTCGTTGGCGCGGGTGGCGTGGAGCGCTGCGGCCACGACGGCGTCGAAGCCGTCGAGCGACGAATCAAAGGACATGCTGGTACCGCCTCCCCGCAACTTCAGTTCCATCCAGCCCTTGGCCTTGGTGCGTCCCGTCGAGAAGTACGCCAGCTTCATGACGGCAAGATCGCGCCATGCCAGGGACCGCGGCCATGGACCGTGGATTTGCAATCCCTGTACCGACAGGGTGACGCCCGAGCGATGCCGAAGGAAGGTGCGCGCCCCGAACGCCAGAAACACCGCCCCCACGGCCCCAAGGATGTAGACCATGATGGAGCCGCCCTGAACGACAAGCAGGGGCGCCAGGCAGAGAAACGCGCCGACGCCCGCGCGCAGGTAGTCGGCGACCAGGGTCTTTGTCTCGTATCGATAGGGCGTTGTGTCCATGCGGGTCAGGCGTCCGGTGCGAAGACGGCGGCGGCATCCTGCCAGCATCCGGCCGGATGATCCCGTGTCGCCGTCACAAATCGGGCGACAAAGCCGTCGCAGGCCGCATCATGGACCCTGTGATGGGTCATCAGCCCCGTCGGCTCGGCACCATCGGCCATGCCGGTGCGACGGCGGGCCAGATGATCGCAGGCTGCGGCCAGTGCCACACCCTCGCCGGCAAAGCCGCCGCCGCCTTTCCAGGCGACGATGTCGATGTGCACGTTGGCGATGGCCAGACCGTCCTCCCGCGCATGGCGACGCGGCCCCAGGATCGACAGGCCGGAAAAGCCGCGCGCGGCAAGGTCACGGGCGACGCGGGCATCGATACGATTCCAAGGCGGTACCATGACCCCATGGAAGCCCGACCCGAAGGCATGGGCAAGCAGGGAATGTCCCTTGCTGAGACAGTCCGCGAGATCGCCCGTGCCCCCGTCGTCGACGAGTTCGCACTTGCGCCGCTCCGGCCCCGCCCGGTTGGCGTGGGCATAGCCGTGCTGGAGCACGCTGGCCCCGGGATCGGCGCGTAGAAGGGCTGCGCTGGTTTCCTCCAGCCAGGCCGGCACGACCGCCAGGGCCAGGGGCACGCCGAGACCGCGCCGCAGGTCGAGCAGGCCGGGAAGCCTGCCGTCGTCGGGCCCCGCGTCGTCGTCGCGCCACCAGAAGGTCGCTGTGCGGCCGGCCTCGCCCCAGAGGTCGAGTTCGCGCTGCAGGTCGCCCCAGTCAGCCATGGGCGGCCCACCCGGCAAGCAGGCGCGCGCTGGTCGGCGCGCCCGAGAGATCGATCGTGGCCGCAGGAGGAGGCGGCAGTTCGAGCGCGCGGTCGACCGCAGCCGCCAGGGCTGCCGGATCGAGACGGTCCTCGGTGAGGACCACGGCAAGGCCGTGTTCGGCCATGATCTGCGCCCTCTCGCCCTGTTCCGTCTCACCCTCGGCGCCATAGGGCACCAGCACGGCACGGGCACCGGCCACGAACAGGTCGGTCGCGGTGTTGTAGCCAGCCTGGGAAACCGAGACGGCGCAATTGGCAAGCAGGAAGGCGAAATCAGCGCGGTTGGGCTCGATCGCCAGGCCCGGCGCTTGGTCGATCCCCTCGGCAAGACCGGCCTCGCCGAGCAGCAGGCGCCAGGTCCGCCCTGCGGTCAGGCGCGAGAGCGGTCGGGCCGCCGCCGCGGCCTGCAGCAGGTTGCGCCCGACTAGGCCCCCGCCGACCGAGACGATGACCTCGTCGCGGCCGGCTGCATCCGCCGCCCGAAGAGCCTTGCGGGTATCGGCGACGTAGCCGGTGTGGATCACCCGCTCGCCCAGCAGGGCGGCGGCCGGAAAGCTGACATCCAGGCGCACCAGGGCGGGATCGCCATGGACCAGAACGGCATCGTAACGCTGCTGGGCGGTCTCGATCATGGTCGCGATGCGGTCGGGCCGGGATTCGCGCTGCAGGATGTCGCGCACGGAGGCCACGACGAGCGGCGGGCGTCCCAGGCGGCCGGCCGCATCGAGCAGTGCGAGAACCTCGGCGCGCAGGCTGCGGCGGCCGAACGGGAAGGTTTCGGTGACGACCACGGCGGGTGCCTCTTCGGCCACGAGGGCTTCGAGCATGGCGCGCCGTCGCGCCATCAGCGCATCGTCGGCCGGGCGACCCTCGCCATCGACCATGGCGCGGAACCCGGCATCGGCGGCGCGCAACGGCGGCAACTGCACGAGCCGGGCCTCGCCGAGGTCGAGATTGGAGAGCGGCAGGCCACCGCTTGCCACGACGCAACGCACTCCCAGGGCCGCGGTGGCATGCGCGATCGCGGCGGTACGGCGCAGGTGGCCGCTGCCCAGCAGGTGCTGAACCCAGAAGAGCACGCCGCCGCTCACAGGGCATGCTCCAGGGGCACGAGGGCGGGATCGGCCAGACGCACGCCCGAGGCATCGACCTCCAGCAGCAGCATGCTCTCGCGCATCAGGCGCAGCGGTGGCTTGCCCAGCATGGTCCAGCCGCAGGCAAGAACCAGGGCGGCGCGCTGGACGCCGCGATGGGTCAGCGCCACCACGGGGCCGCCCTCGGCGGAGATCTCGGCGAGCCAGGCTCCAAGACGTGCTGCAACCTCGCGCGGGCTCTCCCCGCCCTCGGGCCGGAAATCAAGGCCGGCCGCCTCGTTGGCGTCCATCGCCGTGCCCAGTTCCGCGCGCAGCCCAGCAAGGCTGCGCCCCGACCAGGCGCCCCAGTCCATCTCGATCAGGCGCGGTTCGAGGACGACCGAACCAAGGCCCATGGCGCCGGCAGTTTCGCGCGTGCGCCGCAGGGGGCTGGCGAACACCCGCCAGGAGGCAAGCCCAGCCGGCAGGCGCCAGCGCGCCGCCAGCGCCCGGCCGGCGGCGGACAACGGACGGTCGGCACGGCCCTGTATCAGTCCTGCCTCGTTCCAGTCGCTGGGCGCATGGCGCATCAGGGCCACCGCAGTCACGGCGCCCTCCGGCGACAGGCCTCGGCGATGGCGCGGCCCAGCGCCTGTTCGGCCGCCGGGATGCCATGGTGCATGCGGACATGTTCGGCCGCGGCGGCGCCCATGGCGGCGCGTCGGCGCGGATCGGCAAGCAGGGTCACGGCAGCCTCGGCAAAGGCCGCCGCATCGCCCTCGGGTGCGAGCAGGCCGGTCTTTCCGTGAACGACGATCTCGGGCACGCCGCGGGCGCGCCCCGCGACGACCGGCAGTCCGGCGGCCTGGGCCGAGAGCAGGGCCATGCCGTAGGCCTCGTTGACCGCAGGCCACAGGAACAGGTCGCAGGCGCCGAGCAGGCCGGGCAGGCTGCGCGGCGCGACACGCCCGACCATGTGGGCACGACCGCCCAGGAGTCCGGCGACCGCGCTCCGGCAGGGACCGTCGCCGACGACGACCAACTCGAACTCCCCGCCCATTTCCGGCAGGGCCTGCGCCAGGACGCGGTAGGAGGCAAGCTTGTCGCCCGGGCGCATCATCGCCACGACCACGGCCCAGGGCCGCTGCGGATCAAGGCCCCACTGCGCCGCCAGCCGGCGGCGCTGGCCGGCGCGGCGCACCCGTTCGTGTGGTCCGGTGTCGAGGAAGGGCGCCAGGGGCACGATCCGTTCGGCGGGTATGCCCGCGGCAATCAGGCCGTCGGCATCTTCCGAGGTCACCGGCAGCAGCGCGTCGGCGCGGGCCAGCGCCGCCAGCGAGAGGGCAAATCCCGCCGCCCAGGGCCCGCGCCGCTGCCTGGGCGCTACCGAGGGTTCGGCCACGACATAGGGCAGGCCCAGCGCCCCGGCGACCCGCGGGCCCAGGTGGTCGGGAGCCTTGTGATAGAGGTGATAGGTGAACCACAGGTCGGGCGGCGCGTGCCTCCATGCCTCGGCTAGGTGCTGCGCCTGGGCGATCGCGCGGCGGGCGAGCTCATGCTGGCGCTTGCCATCGCCCGTGCCATCGTAGCAGCGCAGGCTTGATGCCAGTGTCACCGTATGGCCCATGCCGGCCAGGGTCGCCATCAGCAGGCGCGCCATGGCACGGTCGCCCGAGGGCACGCGGTGGCCGGGCGGTTTCATCGGGGCGTAGAAGGCGATCCTCATGACCGCCCCCCAAGACCGAAGCGCGCCGACAGGTCGTCGATCCCGCCGTCCATGGCAAAGGCGCTGCGCACGCGCGCTTCGCCGGCCGCACCCATTGCCGCCCGGCGCCCCGGGTCGCGGATCAGGGCCTCCAGCGCCTCCGCCAGGGCGGGAGGATCGCCCGGCGCCACGAGCAGGCCGTTGACCCCGTGCGCGATCAGTTCGGGCACGGCCGAGACGCGGGTTGCCACGGCCGCAAGGCCCTGGCTCTGGGCTTCCATCAGCACGTTGGGCAGGCCGTCGCGGTCGCCGTCGCCGGCGATGCGCGGGGCAAGGCAGAAGAGATCGGCGCTGCGGTAGGCCTCCAGCACCTCCTCCTGGGGCCGGGCGCCCAGCCAGGAGATGCGCGCGGCCAGGCCCGCCTGGGCGGCCTGTCGCTGCAGTGCCTCCTTCAGCGGGCCACCGCCGATGTGGACGAGGCGCCACGACAGGTGGGCGGGCAGCAGGGCGAGCGCGGCGACGAGATCGTCCAGCCCCTTCTTTTCCACCGCACGACCGACTGCGACCAGGATGACGGGGTCCCCGGGGGCACTGCCGTCGCGCGGCGGCCGTTCGGGCGCGGCGGGCCAGCGCGCCAGGTCGAGCCCGTGATAGACCAGCCCGACACGGCCCGGCGGGGCCAGGCGCGCCAGATGATCGCGGTTGGCCGCGGTGCAGGTCACCAGCCATCGGCAATCGGCGAGTTTCTCGGCAAGCTCCCAGTCGGGGGAGGTGTAGATGTCCTTAGCGTGGGCCGAACCGCTCCAGGGCAGGCCGGTCATCAAAGCGGCATAACGCGCGACCGAGGCCGGGGTGTGCAGGAAATGGGCATGGAGCCAGGCGACCCGCGGCGCCACCTCGGCCGCCAGGACGCAGGCCTGGCCGAAGCGGCGGATGCGGTTGGCACTGCGGTCGCGCGCCAGATCGGCCCGCCATGTCCGCCACGCCGCATCGTAGCCCGGCAGCCTTCGCGCCTTGCGCCATGCCGCCAGCACGCGCATGGGCTCGCGGTGGAGATATTCGGGCAGATAGGTCACCCGGGCGGCGATCTCGCGATGCACAGGATGGGTCCTGGTATCGGTGGGATGGCGCAGCGAGACGATCTCGATCGCCAGTCCGCGCCGCTCCAGTGCGGCGATCTCCTGGGCGATGAAGCTCTCGGAAAGGCGCGGGTAACCCTTGAGGATGAAGGCGACCGGCGGCGTCAACGTGCCGTCGAACGCTTGTCCCCGGCAGCCACGGTCAGCCGGCCCTGGCGCACGGCATGGGGCGTGCCGGCTTCCTCGCGGCCCTCGGCGAGATGCATCTGGACCAGCCGGTTGACGTTTTCCAGGCCGTCGAGCAGGCCGGGCACGACGACCTGGCTGGGACGGCGCTGCTGGGTGAGCTGGCGGATGGCCGTCGCCATGGCCTCGGGCACGGAGGCCTTGTCCTCGGTCAGCATGGAAATCAGTCCCAGTTCCTGGGCGCGACTGGCGCGGATGAGCTGCTCGCGGCGGGGGATCTGGCGCGGCACGATCAGCGCCGGCTTGTTGAAGGAGAGGATCTCGCAGAACGTGTTGTAGCCGCCCATCGTCACGACGCCGGCGGCCGCCGCCATCAGCGCCTCCATGTGGGCATCGAAGGTGATGGCCGAGACGTTGCCCAGGCGTTCGACGCGCTCCTGGAACTCGGCCTTGGCCTCGGGCTGCATGAAGGGCCCGAACACGATCAACGCCGGGATTTTGGGCGCCATGGGCGATTCGTAGGCATTGAGCACCCAGTCGACGAGCGCCTCGCCGTCGCCGCCGCCGCCTGTGGTGACCAGGACGAAGGGTTTGGTGATGCCGTCGGGCAGCGGTGCGGCCGGCGGCATCTGGGGCACGCTGCGCTCCAGGTAGCCGGTATAGACCATCTTGCGTCGCACCGACTGGGGCACGTCGATCTCCGCCAGGGGATCGTAGACCTGGGGCAGGCCGTAGACCCAGATCTCGTCGTAGAGGTCGCGCAGCGCCGGCACCACCTTCTTGCGCCGCCATTCCGGCTTGAGCAGGACGGGATCGTCCATGACGTCGCGCAGGCCGAGGATGATCCTGGTGCCGCGGGCCTTCAGCATCTCGATCGTCTCGCGCACCTCGCCGCGCAGCCCAAGCGGCTCCTTGTCGACCAGGAAGATGTCGGGATCGAAGATGTCGGCGGTGTGCTGGATGATCGAGGCCCGCATCGCCATCGTCTGGTCGGTGTCGAGCAGCAGGTTGAGCGAGGTGTACTCGCCGTTGCGCAGCTTGATGACGCCGGGCACACGTACGAAGTCGACCCGCGCGCGGAAATCGAAGCTGCCGATGATCGGCGAACCCGAAAGGATCAGCACGGTCAGGTTGTCGACGGCGCCGACCATGGCATGCGCGATCGCACGACAGCGCCGGAGATGTCCCAGGCCGAAACTGTCGTGGCTGTAGATCAGCACACGCGGTCGCTGTGTGACCGTGGCCATCCAGGCTCCCTTTCCCCCAACGGGTGGCGAACTATGCCACAGGGCCCCCGAGGACAAAAGGCGGCTGCGGCGGTGATTCGTTCACGGATTCCGCAGCGATGGCCTAGACTGCCGCCCGTTCGGGGTTCCGGGGGTACGGTCGTTCGGCATGGAACGGACCATTTACGATTTTGTTTTCAAGTTTTCGAAGCGGGAGCAGATCTTCATCCTGCTCTTCACCGTGTTCTCTTTGCCGTTCTACTACGTCTCCCTCGACATCCCGAAACTGATCGTCAACAACGTGTTGAACGAGATCGCGCCCGAACTGAGCGCGACGACGGAGACAAGCGGCCTCGACGCCACCGTGGAGACCATCGCGCTCGACCTGGCACCGCGGCCCTTCGTGTTGATGGGCTACGAGATCATCGACATGCACCGGCTGTGGCTGCTGGCGGTCTACAGCGGCCTCTTCCTGCTGCTGGTCCTGATCAACGGCGGCTTCAAGTACTACATCAACGTCTACAAGGGCCGCCTGGGCGAACGCATGCTGCGGCGCCTGCGCTACCAGCTCTACAGCCGCATCCTGCGTTTTCCCTTGCCCCATTTCCGGAGGGTCAGCGCCGGCGAACTGATCCCGATGATCACCCAGGAAGTCGAACCCCTGGGCGGCTTCATCGGCGATGCGCTGGCCCTGCCGATGTACCAGGGCGGACTGCTGATCACCGCGCTGATCTTCATCTTCATGCAGGACTTCTGGATGGGCCTGGCCTCGATCTCGCTCTACCCCATCCAGGGCTGGATCATTCCCAAGCTGCAGCGGCGCGTGAACCTGCTGGGCAAGGCCCGCGTGCGCGAGGTGCGCAAGCTTTCGGAGCGGATCGCCGAGACCGCCCACTCGGCCGAGGAGATGCATGCCAACGGCATGGCGCGCTGGGAACTGGCGGAATTCAGCCAGCGCATGGGGCGGATCTTCGAGATCCGCTTCGACATCTACAACAAGAAGTTCTTCATCAAGTTCCTCAACAGCATCCTCGCGCAGATGACGCCGTTCTTCTTCTATGCAATCGGCGGCTACTTCGTGATCACCGGCGACCTCTCCCTTGGCGGCCTGGTCGCCGTGCTGGCTGCCTACAAGGATCTGCCGCCGCCCTGGAAGGAACTGCTCAACCACTACCAGATCCAGGCCGACGCCGGGATCAAGTACGACCAGGTCGTCGCCCAGTTCGCCACCCCGGGCATGCGCGAGGAGGAGATCGTCTTCGGCGATGGCAACCCGCCCAGGCTCGAAGGCAACCTCGCTGCCGTGAACCTGAAGTACGAGGAGGACGGCGATCTCCTGATCGAGAACCTGTCGGCCGAGATTCCCCTCGACATTCATGTCGCCATCGTCGGCGACGCCGTCAGCGGCAAGGGCCACCTTGCCCTGCTCCTGGCACGCCTGCTCGACACCAGCGGCGGCACCCTGCGCTTTGGATCGAACGATGCCGCCCAGCTGGACGAGGCGGCCACGGGTCGCACGATCGGCTACGTCGGGGCGACTTCGCACCTTTTCTCGGCCCCTCTGGTCGACAATCTGCTCTACGGCATCCGCCAGAAGCCGCAGGCCCCGCGCGAGGCGCACGACCCCGCGCGTCGCCAGGCGCTGGAGCGGTATCTCGACGAGTCCGGCAAGACCGGCAACAGTATTGACGACCCCGATGCCGACTGGGTCGACATGGCGAGCCTGGGCATCGCGGATCGCGAGGCCCTGATCGAGGCGGTGCGGCATGCCCTGGTCGTTGCCGACATGGAAAACGACGTCTATCTGCTCGGCCTGCGCGGCACGCTCGACCCCGAGGCCCGGCCCGAGGCCGCACGGCGCCTGCTGGAGGCGCGCCACATGCTGCAGGAGCGCCTGGGCGAAAAGGCCTACAGCGGACTGGTCGAATCCTTCGACCGCAGCGCCTACAACCTCAACGCCACGGTCGGCGAGAACCTGCTGTTCGGCACGCCGGTGGGCGATGCCTTCGATCTCGAGAGGCTGCCCCAGAACGCCTATGTCATGGAGACCCTGACCAGGGCCGGGCTGGTCGACGACCTGCTCGCCATGGGCCACGAGGTCGCCCAGACGATGATCGAGCTGTTCGCCGGCCTGCCACCCGATCACGAATACTTCGCCCAGTTCTCCTTCATCAGTCTGGACGACCTGCCCGACTACCAGGCGATCCTGCGCAAGGTCGAGCGCGACGGCCTCGACAAGCTCGACGAGACCGACCGCATGATGCTGCTGTCGCTGCCCTTCAAGCTGTCGCCCGTGCGCCACCGCCTGGGCCTGATCGACGAGGCCTTCCAGAACCGCATCCTGGAAGCCCGCAGCGCCTTCGCCGAGAACCTGCCCGCCGACCTGCGGGCCTCGGTCGAGTTCTTCGATGTCGATCGCTACAATGCCGCCTCCTCGCTGCAGGACAACATCCTGTTCGGCAAGCTGGTCTATGGCCGCGCCCAGGCGCAGTCCAAGGTCGGCGAGTTGATGTCGCAGGTCGTCGAGGCGTTGCACCTGCGATCGACCGTGGTCGAGGTCGGGCTCGATTTCGAGGTCGGCATCGGCGGTGCCCGCCTGTCGCCGGCCCAGCGCCAGAAGGCCTCGATCGCCCGCGCCGTGCTCAAGCGCCCGGCCATCCTCATACTCTCCGAGGCGACAGCTTCGCTGGACGGCGCCGCGCAGAGCAACATATTGAAGAACGTGCGCGAGGAATTCCGCGGCCGCCCGCTGATCTGGGCCATGCATCGCCCAAGCCAGGCACGCGGCTTCGATCATGTCCTGGTGATGGCTTCCGGCCGCCTCGTCGATCGCGGCGGCTATGACGAACTGGTCGAAAAGAGCTCGCTCCTGAGCGAGTTGATCGCGGCAGAATAAGCCGCAACCATGGAGTACCCGCGATGAGCCTGCAGCAGGATGTCGATCTTCTCCGCAACATCCCGCTCTTTGCCAAGATCGAGCCCAGCAAGCTGAAGCTGCTCGCCTTCACGGCGCAGCGTCTGAGCTTCGGCGAGGGCGACGTGGTCTGCGAGCAGGGCGACGAGGGCGATTCGGCCTACATCATCATCGAGGGCGAGGCCGACGTGATCGTGGCAACCACGGGTGGCCCGGTCACCGTGGCAACCCTGAAGAAGAACGATTTCCTGGGCGAGACCGCGATCCTCTGCGACGTGCCGCGCACCGCCACGGTGCTGGCCCGCACCGACCTGGAGACACTGATGATCTCCAAGGATCTCTTCTTCCAGCTGGTTTCTCAGTTTCCCTCGATGTCGATCGAGATCATGCGCGAACTGGCCCGTCGCGTGGAGCGTACCACCGCGCAGTTGCGCGAGGCGGTTTCCCATGGCGGGGGCCCGGCAGTCACGCCGCGCGGCCCATGAGCCGTCTCGACAGCGTCATCCGGCGCCTGACCGCCCAGCGCGCCTGCCTGGGCCTTGCCGCGAGCCTGATCGAGGGCCTGGACGGCCATGTCCTGGAACTGGGCTTGGGCAACGGCCGCACCTTCGACCACCTGCGCGAGATCCTGCCCGGCCGCGAGATCTTCTGCTTCGACCGTCAGGTCGCGGCCCATCCCGACTGCATCCCCGATCCCGACCACCTGTTCCTCGGCGAACTGGAGGCGACCCTGCCGCAAGCCGTGGCCCGGCTCGGTGCCCGGGCGGCCCTGGTGCATGTCGACATCGGCAGCGGCGACGAGGCCGCCAGCCGGCGCCTGGGCGCCTGGCTGGCCGGCCGCCTTCCGTCGCTGCTCGCGCCCGGCGCCGTGTTGATCTCCGACCAGCCGCTGCCGCAGCCGGACTGGCGCACCCTCGAGCTGCCCGAGGGTGTCAGGCAGGGGCGCTATTTCCTTTACCGCGCCTGAGGCGGAGCGTTTCAGGCAGGGCTTTTCGATGCCCTCGGCTGCGTCCATCATGACTACGGGAATCGGGAAAGACGCAGCCATGGTGGAGGACGATCCGGAGGATGCGATCGACCGTGAAGCGCTGAGGGCGCTCGAGGCGGTGCTGGGCGAGGAGCGCATGGCCGGCTTCGTGGGCGAGTACATCGTGGCGGCCGGCACGCTGCACGACGATCTCCGGAGGGCCTGGGCGGTGCGCGACTGGGACGCCGCCTGCCGACCGGCGCACAATCTTGTCTCCAATGCCGGCAACTTCGGGGCCCACCGCGTCGCGGCCGTGGCCGACCGGGCGCAGAAGGCCCTGCGCCTGCACGATGCCCAGGCCGTGGAAGAAGCCCTGGCGCCGCTCGAGGATGCCACGGCGACGGCCTCGGCGGAGCTGCGCCGCCTCTATCCCCGGGCCTGAGCCAGGCGCCGCGAAGAGGGGATCGGCCCTAACGTGCCGCCAGCCGGCGGTCGATGGCGTCCCACAGGGTCGCCTCCAGCTTGACCCCGTCGAAGCGGTTGATCTCCTGGATGCCGGTCGGCGAGGTGACGTTGATCTCGGTGAGGAAACCGCCGATGACGTCGATGCCGACCAGGAGCATGCCGCGGCGGGCCAGCTCCGGCCCGATCGTGTCGCAGATCTCGCGTTCGCGCTGGGTCAGGGTCGAGGCCACCGGCCGGCCGCCGACATGCATGTTCGAGCGTGATTCGCCGGCCGCGGGGATGCGGTTGATCGCCCCCACGGGCTCGCCGTCGATCAGGATGATACGCTTGTCGCCCTCGCGCACCGCGGGCACGTATTTCTGCACGATCACCGGCTCGCGGAACATCTGGGTGAACATCTCCAGCAGCGCGCCCAGGTTCTCGTCGCCCGGCGTGATGTGGAAGACGCCGGCGCCTCCATTGCCGTAGAGCGGCTTGACGATGATGTCCTGGTGCTCCTCGCGGAAGTCGCGGATCGCCTGGGCAGAGGACGCGATCAGCGTCGGCGGCATGACACCCTCGAACTGGGTGACGAAGATCTTCTCGGGCGCGTTGCGCACCTCCGCGGGATCGTTCACCACCAGCGTCGCGGGGTGAATCTTCTCGAGCAGGTGGGTCGCCGTGATGTAGGCCATGTCGAAGGGCGGGTCCTGACGCATCAGGACGACATCCATCTCCTGCAGGTCCATCAGAGCGGGATTGCCCAGGGTGACGTGGTCACCCTTCTTGCGTCGCAGGAACATCGGGCGGGTGTAGGCCAGCACCCTGCCCTCGCGGAAGATCAGGTCGCGTGTCGTGTAGAAATAGACCGCGTGGCCGCGCTCCTGAGCTTCCAGCGCCATGACGAAGGTGGTGTCGGCATCGATGTCGATGCCCTGCACCGGGTCCATCTGGACCGCGACGGATAACGCCATGCGGCAATCCCCTCAGACGAAAGGCGGCCGGTGCCGGACATGCAGGGCCGCAACGGCGCCCTGCTTAGCACGGCAGCGAAAGGCTCAGCCAGCGCTCCCCTTCACGCGGATATGGCTGACCACCTGCTTGACCCCGGAGATCGTGCGGGCATGGTCGATGACGCGGTCGAGTTCCGCCTGGTTCTGGGCGATACCGGTGAGATAGACGATCTGGCCGACCGTATCGACGTTGAAGTTGATCGCCTGGATCTTGCCGTCGAACAGCAGGTCGGCGCGCAGCTCGTTGGAGATGCGCACGTCGGTCATGTAGCTGCCGATGCCGCCCTTGTCGGTCACCTGGATCTCGTTGATGACCTCCTTGACGCCCTCGGCCTGCCAGGCGAGCCGCACCGCTTCCATCCGGTCCTGGGGATCGACGACCTTGCCGGTGAGCAGGACGCGACCTTCGGTGACGTCGATCGAGACGTCCTGGAACAGCCTCTCGTCGTAGGAAAAGAGGCTCTCGCTGACGGCAATCTTGATCGTGGCGTCGTCGACCTGGGTGCCGACCGTGCGCTCCTCGGCGACAGCGATGCCGCCGGTCGCGGCGGCGCCGACGAACAGGCCGACGCAGCCGGTGGAGCCCAGGCCGATGGCGCACAGGGCAAGGATCGTGACGAGGCGCGGGAGCGTCATCGCGGGGTATCCCCTTGTTGCTGGTCGCTGCGAGTATAGGTTCGAGACCGGCATTGGCACATCACAAGCCGGCATTTTTGCGGCACAAGGCCGGTTTCAGGGCCGCCAGACGTCGCGGTGATGGCGCGGCAGGCGACCTGAGACGACCTCGATCAGATCAAAACGCCGCTCGCACCCGCCAAGTTGCCGATGGCGCGCAACATGGCCGTCGAGTGCCGCCGCGATGCGCTGCCACTGACGCGGCGCGACCAGTTCGCTCTCGCCCTTGCGCCGCGCCTTGACCTCGCAGGCGACCAGCAGGCGCCCCCGCCGGGCCAGGATGTCGATCTCGCCGCCCGGGCCGCGCACCCGCCGGGCGAGGATGCGGAAGCCCTGGCAGATCAGCAGCAGCGCCGCCAGGGTTTCGGCCCTGCGGCCGTAACGTTCGGCATCGCGCCGCCGGGGATCGGCAGGACGCGCCATGCGTTAGGCCAGCATGTGGAGCAACCAGACCAGCACGATGGCGGCCGCACCGGCAAAAGCCAGGACGAGGGCTAGGGCAATCGCGCCGCGCCGGCCGGCCGAAGGCATCGGGCGGGCCGGGCGGCTGCCCAGCGCGCCCGCGACGATCACCGCCAGAACGATCATGCCGCCCAGCGCCAGGGTGGTCATCCAGATGTCCATGACTGGAAGGCTCCCGTCTTCTCATTTCCGCCCGGTTCGCCAAAGATGATAACAGAGGTGCCGGCCTTACGGAGACAGCAGCGATGACCCATCGAGCAAGCAACAGGATTCCCGCGACCGCGGCATGGCTTGCGCCCCTCCTGGTGTCTGCGCTGATGCTGGCCGGCTGCGCCTCCAAGGAGCGCGATTTCGAGGCCGCGCCCGTGCCGGAGGCAACCGTCGAACCCGAGGCGCTGGCCGAACCCGCCTTCACCGAATCGCCCGAAATCGATAGCGCGCCGCTGTCGGGCACCGCCGCGGCCAACTACGGCCAGGCCGCGCCGCTTACCCGGCGCATCGCCCTGGTGCTGCCGCTCACCGGACAATACGGCGGAGTCGGTTCCGACCTGCTCGATGCCGCGACCCTGGCGCTCTTCGACATCGGCGGGGAGCGCATGGAACTGGTGGTTGCCGATACCCAGGGCACGCCCGAGGGTGCGGCGGCCGCCGTGCGCCAGGTGCTGGCCGGTGAACCCGACCTGATCGTGGGACCGCTCTTCGCCCAGGAAGTGAGTGCGGCGGCACCGGTCGCAGAACAGGCTGCCATTCCCATGATCGCGCTGTCTTCCGACCTCACCGTCGCCGAACCCGGCGTCTATCTGCTCGGCATCGCCCCCGAGCAGCAGATCGACCGGGTGGTGGCCCATGCCGCCCAGCAGGGTTTCCTGCGCTTTGCCGTGCTTGCACCCCAGAGCGCCTTCGGCCGGCGCATGGCCGGCGCCATGGAGCAGGCGGTGGCGCAGAGCGGCGGCCAGGTGGTGCAACGCGCCTTCTACAATCCCGACGGCCTGGGCATCGAGGAGACGGTGCGCGAACTCACCCGCTACAAGGCGCGCCAGGCCGATCTGGAAGCCCAGATCGCCGAACTGCGCCTGCGCGGCGACGAGGTCTCGCTGGCCGCGATCGCCAGGCTGGAGGAGATGGAACAGGCCGGCACGGTCTCCTTCGATGCCCTGCTCATCCCCGAATCGGGCTCGCTGCTGCGCGAACTGGCTGCCTGGCTCGGCTACTACGACGTCAATCCGACCCAGGTCCGCCTGATGGGTCTGGCCAACTGGAACGATCCCGGCCTGTTGCGCGAACCCCTGCTGCGCGGCGCCTGGTACGCCATGCCGCCCCAGGACCGGGCCGCCTGGTTCGACAGCCGCTTCGAAGCTGCCTACGGCAGCACGCCGCCCGCGGTGGCGGCCCTAGCCTATGACGCCATGGCCCTGGCGGCCGGCCTCGCGCGCGCCGGCAACGGCGGCGATTTCAGCCAGGCCGTCGTGACCGACTGGCGCGGGTTCTCGGGCATCGAGGGCCTGTTCCGCTTCAACAGCGACGGCACCCCCGAACGTGGCCTGGTCGTGATGGAGATCCAGCCCAGCGGCGCGGTCGTCGCCGACCCTGCGCCAACCTCCTTCCGCCCGGCGGCGGTGTCGATGCTGACCAACTAGAACAGGATCGTTTCGGATTGACCCCGTCCGACGCGTGATTCTTGTTATGCTTCGTCTTGTTGGAGCCGCTTGTCAGAGCAGGCGCGCCAGCACGCCATTGAGCACCTGAAGCCCGGCGGCGGTGGCCCGCAGGCCCGTCGCATCGCGCACCAGCAGGCCGCCCGCGACAAGCGGCGCAAGGCGCGCTGGCGGCACGATGGCATCGAGCGGCTGCCCGGTGGCACGTTGCACATCGGCTTCGCTCAGGCCGGAGGTCAGGCGCAGGCCCATCATCAGCACTTCGATCACGCGATCCTCGCCGCTCACGGTCTCGGTCTGCGCCGTGCCGTGGCCCTGGGTCTCGACGCCGGCGAGCCAGGTCTCGGGCGCCCTTTCCTGGCGCCGTGCGATGCTGGTGCCGCCCGGCTCGTTGAGCCGGCCGTGGGCGCCCGGGCCGACGCCGACCCACTCGCCCGACCGCCAGTAGACGATGTTGTGACGGCTCTCCTGCCCCGGCCGGGCATGGTTGGAAACCTCGTAGGCCGGCAGGCCCGCGGCCTGGGTCATCACCTGGGTCGCCTCGTACATGGCAGCCTGATCGTCCTCGACCGGCAGCACCAGCTCGCCCCGGCGGTGCAGCGTGTGGAAGGCGGTGCCGGGTTCGATGGTGAGCTGGTAGAGCGAGAGGTGGTCGGTGCCGAAGGCGAGCACGCGGGCGAGTTCGGCCTCCCATGCCGCCGGACTCTGGCCGGGGCGCGCATAGATCAGATCGAAGGACATGCGCGGAAAGTGCCGGCGCGCGAGGGCGATGGCGGCCAGCGCCTCGGCTCTGTCGTGGCGCCGGCCCAGCGCCTTGAGCGCGGCATCGTCGAGCGCCTGGACGCCCAGCGAGACGCGTCCCACCCCGGCGGCGCGATAACCCGCGAAACGGCCCGCTTCGACGCTGCCGGGATTGGCCTCCAGCGTCACCTCGACGCCGTCCGCGACCGGCCAGGCCGCGGCGATGGCGTCAAGCGCGGCGCCAACCGTCGCCGGATTCATCAGCGATGGCGTGCCGCCGCCGAAGAAGATGCTGGTGACGGTGCGGCCGGGGGCCAGGCCTGCCATGTGTCCGATCTCGGCGACCAGGCCGGCGCGCCAGCGCGGCTCGTCGATCGCCTCGCGGACATGGCTGTTGAAGTCGCAATAAGGGCATTTCGACTGGCAGAACGGCCAGTGGACATAAACCCCGAAACCGGGGCCGGCGCTGGTCGTGTTCATGGCGATGCGGTCATGGCGCAGTTCGAAGACGATCCGGTTCGCACGCCCCGTTCAATGGAAATCCGCCGCACCCAGCAGGCGTGCGAAGGCACGGGCGCGGTGGTTGTGCGCCTTCTTCTCGGCAGGGGCCATCTCGCCGAAGGTCCGGCTCCCGCCATCGGGCACGAAGATCGGGTCGTAGCCGAAGCCGTTGCCACCGCGCGGGGGAAACTCCAGATGCCCGTCGACGCAGCCCTCGAAGACCCGTTCGCTGCCATCGGGCCAGGCCAGGGCCAGAACGCAGTGAAAGCTGGCGCGCCGGTCGGGATCGTCGCCCAGCGCCTCCTCGACCTTCTTCATCGCCAGCCTGAAATCCCGCTCCGGTCCGGCCCAGCGGGCCGAGTGGATGCCGGGTTTGCCGCCCAGTGCGGCGACCGACAGCCCCGAATCGTCCGACAGCGCGGGCAGGCCGCTGCCCCGTGCGGCGGCATGGGCCTTGAGCAGGGCGTTGGCGACATAGGTGTCGCCGGTCTCCTCCGGTTCGGGCAGGCCGAGCGTGCCGGCGCCGACCACCGCAACGCCCAGCGGGGCCATCAGCTCCTCGAGTTCGACCAGCTTGCCGGCGTTGTGGCTCGCCAGCACCAGGCGCGGCGGCAGCACGAGCAGATCGGCGCTCACAGCCCGAGCGCGGCCTTCTGGTGCCCGACCAGCTCGGCGATGCCCTGGCCCGCCAGTTCCATCAGGCGATCGAGCGCGGCGCGGTCGAAGGTGGCGCCCTCCGCCGTGGCCTGGACCTCGACGATCAGGCCCTTGCCGGTCATGACGAAGTTGGCATCGGCGTGCGCCTTGGAATCCTCGGCATAGTCGAGGTCGAGCACGGGCACGCCTTCGTGGATGCCGCAGGAGACCGCCGCGACATGGTCGGTCAGCGGCAACGCCTTGAGATCGCCGGCCGCAACCAGGCGGGCGAGTGCGGCATGGAGGGCGACATAACTGCCTGTGATCGCGGCGGTACGGGTGCCGCCGTCGGCCTGGATGACATCGCAATCGACACGGATCTGGCGCTCGCCCAAGGCGACCAGGTCAGTGACGGCGCGCAGGCTGCGCCCGATCAGGCGCTGGATCTCCTGGGTGCGGCCCGACTGCTTGCCTCGCGCGGCCTCGCGGTCGGTGCGGGTGTTGGTCGAGCGCGGCAGCATGCCGTATTCGGCCGTGACCCAGCCACGGCCCTCGCCGCGCAGCCAGGGCGGCACGCGCTCCTCGATCGAGGCGGTGCACAGCACGTGGGTGTCCCCGAAGCGGGCCATGCAGGAACCCTCGGCATGTTTGGAGAAGCCGGGTTCGAGGCGGATCGTGCGCAGCGCGTCGGCGGCGCGGCCTGAGGGGCGGTTCATGGTGGTTCTCTTCTGTCGCGGTGCGTCGGGTTCGAGTGGCGCGGAACCTAGAGCGGAATGGCCGGGGAGGGAACCGTGCGCCCTCGGCCATGCGCCACCGCCGCCCGTTGACCTTGGCCGGGCCACCCCCTACATCACGGGTACCGGCTGCGACAGCAGAGCGCCCCGGTTGCTGCACGCAACGGCGCCGGAACGGGCCAGAACACCATGATCCAGGAGCTCAACGACCGCTCGCGCGAGATTTTCCGCATCCTCGTCGACGAATACGTCGCGACCGGGGAGCCGGTCGGCTCGCGCACGATCTCGCGCCGTCTGCAGGGACCGCTCTCGGCCGCCTCGGTGCGCAATGTCATGGCCGATCTGGCCGAACTGGGCCTGCTTTCCTCGCCGCACGCCTCGGCCGGGCGGATTCCAACCGAGCCGGGCCTGCGCCTGTTCGTCGAATCGCTGCTCCAGGTCGGCGACCTCTCGCGCGAGGAGCGCGAGGCCATCGAAGGCGCCTGCGAGGGTGCCGGGCGAACCTACGAGGAAGTCCTGGGTGCGGCCTCTGCCCTGCTTTCGGGACTTTCCCAGCATGCCGGCGTGGTCGTTGCCCCAAAGCAGGAGGCGCCCTTCAAGCATGTCGAGTTCGTCTCCCTGGCGCCCGACCGCGCCCTGGTCATCGTCGTGCTGGAATCGGGCGCGGTCGAGAACCGCGTCATCGACCTGCCGCCGGGCATCACGCCGGCGATGCTGACGCGGGCGGGCAACTACCTTTCCGCCCGCCTGGCCGGGCGCACCCTCGACCAGGCCCAGGGCGAGGTGAACCTGGAACTGACGCGCCACGAAGCCGAACTCGACGAGCTTTCCCAGCGGGTCGTCGAGGCCGGGCTGGCGACCTGGTCGGGCGACGGCGAGGGGCCGGCGACGCTGATCGTGCGCGGCCAGGCCAACCTGCTCAACGACGTGCGCGCCCTTTCCGACATCGAGCGCATCCGCGACCTGTTCGAGAAGCTCGACCAGAACCGCCACATGATGCGCCTGCTGCAGCTCACCCACGACGCGCCGGGCGTCTCGATCTTCATCGGCGCCGACAACTCCATTTTCCAGCTTTCGGGTTGCTCGACCATCGTCGCCCCGGTATCGGATCAGGGCGGACGATTCGTCGGCGCCCTGGGCGTGATCGGGCCGACGCGCATGAACTATGCCCGCATCATTCCCATGGTCGACTACACCTCCAAGGTGGTCAGCCGCCTGCTTGGATAGAACACAGGGTTCGAACGCTGGGATCGCGGGCCCCGCGACCCCATGTGTGAGGCCGAACCCACGACACCACGACCGTTGCGTTGCGAGAAACCATGATGAACGAACAGGACAAGCCCGAGCGGGACGACGAGAACACCCGCCGCCGCCACGAGGCCGCCAACGACGAGGCCCGCGACCCCGCGAGCGAAGCCACGCTGGACGCGCTGGCCGAGGCGCTGGGTGCGGGAGCCGCCGACAGCCCGCGCATCGCCGAACTGGAAGGCCAGGTCGACGACCTGACCGACCGCCTGCTGCGCGCCGCGGCCGAGACCGAGAACGTGCGCCGGCGCGCCGAGAAGGAGCGCGACGACCTGCGCAAGTTTGCCGTGCAGAAGTTCGCCGAGGACATGCTGGCCGTGGCCGACAACCTGAAGCGAGCGCTCGACGCGATTCCCGCCGAGGGTCACGACGATCCGGCCGTGAAGGCCCTGGTGGAGGGCGTCGAGCTGACCGGGCGCGAACTGGCTGGCGCCATGGAACGCCACGGCATCCGCCCGATCGCGGCGGCCGACCAGCGCTTCGATCCCAACGTGCACCAGGCGGTGTTCGAGGTCGAAAGCGCCGATGCCGGCCCCGGCACCGTCGTCCAGGTCCTGCGCGACGGCTACACCATCCACGACCGCCTGCTGCGCGCCGCCATGGTCGGCGTCGCCAAGGCACCCGCCGCGGGCTGACGCTGCAACCCGAGGCCGCCGGAAAACACCATCCTCACAACGGAAGAAGCCGCCATGCGGGGGGATGCGCGGCGGCTTCCGGGGGGACGTCCGGTACGGGCGGCCGGACGTCCGGGGGAGCGGGTCGAATCAGATGTTGGTGTCGAAGTAGGCCTGGTTGCTCTCGACCCACGTCGGATCGTTGAGCGAGGACATGTCGTCGCGCTCGAAGCGGGGAGCGGCCTCGAAGGCGTCCTCGGAAATGTCGAGCACCAGGACGTCGCGGCTCTCGGTCAGACGCAGCGAGGAGAGCGGCACGGCGACCTGTTCCTCGCCGATGCCGAGGAAGCCGCCATAGGCGACGATGGCATAGGACGTGCCGGCATCGCTGGTGGCGACGACGACGTCATCGACCTCGCCCAGGTCCTCGTTCTCCATGTTGCGGATGTCACGCCCGATCAGCTCGTCGGCGCGCAGCACCCCTTGCAGCTCGGCGACGCTCACCGCAGCAGTCAGGGTTTCCCTGCGGCTCTCGGCGTCCACCGCATCGGCCGCGTTCTGGGCCTCCTCGTGGCGCTCGTTGGCAATCGTCTCCATGGCATCGACGACATCCTCGCAGGCGTCGTCCTGGCCGTTGCGCTCCAGGATCAGCGCGGCCGAGCGCAGGTCGCGGAGGTCGCGCTGGGTGTTGGCGTCCAGGCTGGCGCGCACCTCGGGCTGGTTGCGCAGCCAGGCGTCGTTCTCCTGAAGGTCGGTCGCGCAATCGGCGGCCACGGCGGGCAGCGCCAGGAACATCGTGGTGGAGGCAGCCAGTGCAGCAGTGCGGAACTTCAGCGCAGTCTCCCGGTCCTGTTGTTCGGTTGCGCCCCTTGACGGACGCTCCCCTCTTCAACAACGAACCGGGCCCTACGTTCCCGCCTGCCCCGATTGCGGCCCGCCGGGCAGGCTGGCGCGCGCCATCAGGCCGCCGTCATCGCGTGCGTCCAGCACGACATCGCCGCCATGTGCACGCAGGATCGAACGTGCCACGCCCAGACCCAGGCCGGTGCCGCCGGTGGCACGGTTGCGCGAAGGATCGCCGCGCATAAAGGGGCGAAACATCGCCTCGCGCTCGGCTTGCGGAATGCCAGGACCGCGGTCGGCCACGACGATCGCGATACCCTCCCGGGTCGCCTCGAGCGCCACGTCGGCGCGGCCGCCATAGCGGATAGCGTTGTCGGCCAGGTTGGCGAGGGCGCGGCGCAGGGCGACCGGGCGGCACTGGACGACCAGCCGCTCAGGCCCGTCGTAGGCCACTGCCTTGCCGGCATCGGTCAGGTCGTCGACCAGGCTCTTGACCAGGGCGGCGAGGTCGACCTTCTGGCGCGGCTCGCGGGAGGCCTCGCCGCGCGCGGCATCGAGTGATTCGCGCAGCATGACCTCCATGTCCGAAAGGTCCTCCAGCGCCTTGCCCCGCTGCACGGGATCCTCGATCTCCTCGGCGCGCAGGCGCAGGCGGGTAATGACCGTGCGCAGGTCGTGGGAGAGGGCCGCAAGCATCACGGAGCGATCGTTGACCATGCCGCGCAGGCGTTCCTGCATGGTGTTGAAGGCCGCGGCCGCCTTGCGCATCTCGCGCGAGCCTGTCTCCGGCAGGGGCGGGGCATCGAGATCTCTCGAGAGCCGTTCGGCGGCACCGCCCAGAGTGCGCAGGGGCCGCGTCATGCGCGCGGCAACGATCATGGCGACCGCAACGATGGCGATGACGACCAGCGCCAGGGCGACGATCGCGAAGGTACCCGGCGGCGTCGCCAGCGGCCGGGCTGGCGCGGCCGCCACCACCCAGCCGCCGCCGTCGAGCGGCAGGGCCACGATCAGCGTGTAGAAGCCGCGGTGCCAGTCCCGCGGATCGAGCGCATGGGGGCTTTCGCCCGGCTCGAAGGGCGGTGGCTGGCCCGGCGCGGCACGTACGAAGACCCCATCCAGCCCGACCGGCACGGCTGCCAGAGCAGCCTGCTCAATCGCCGCGCCATGGGGCCAGCGGGCACCGCCGGGACGGGGCGGGCGCGGTGCCAGCCAGACGCGGAAACCGCGGTCGTGGAAACGCGCCAGCACCGCCTCGCGGTTGTCGGGTTCGGCGGCATCGAGTGCGCCCGCCATGGCAACCGCACGGTCCATCACCGAACGGGCAAAGGATTCCTGGGCGGCAACCTCGCGGTCGCGCGAACTGACAATGCCGCCGACGCCGACCACGGCGATGATCGCGGCCGCGACCAGCAGGACGACGCCCGCGGTGTTGCCCCAGCCGTGACGGGCGAGCTTCATCGCCGCGTCACCTCCGGGGTGAACTGGTAGCCGCCGCCCCGCACGGTCTTGATCAGGCGCGGCTCGCCCGGATCGGCCTCGATCTTGCGCCGCAGCCGCGAGAGCTGGACATCGATGCTGCGGTCGAAGGGCTGGGCCGTGCGTCCCTTGGCGAAGGTGAGCAACTGGTCCCGGTCGAGCACGCGTCGCGGGTGCTCGAGGAAGGCGACAAGCAGGTCGAATTCGCCGGCGGTGAGGCTGACCATGGCGCCTTCGGGGTCGAGCAGCTCGCGCCGCGCGACATCCAGGCTCCACCCGGCAAAGGCGAAGGTGGTGCCAGCTTCCTCCCCGGCCACGGCCTGGCCGGAGGCGCGGCGCAGCACGGCACGGAGGCGCGCCAGCAGTTCGCGGGGATTGAAGGGTTTGGTGACGTAGTCGTCGGCGCCCAGTTCCAGGCCGACGATGCGGTCGGTGTCCTCGGCCAGAGCAGTCAGCATGATCACCGGCACGGTCGAGATCTGGCGCAGCTTGCGGCAGATCTCGAAACCGCCCTCGCCCGGCAGCATCAGATCCAGAACCACGAGGTCGACGCTTTCGTCGCGCACGGCGCGCAGGGCACGCTCGCCATCCGGCGCCGTCAGCGCCGCCAGGCCGTGCTTGTCGAGGAAGCGGGCCAGCAGGTCACGGATCTCGGGGTCGTCATCGACGACGAGGATGGTGGGCGTGGTGCTCATGCTCCTGACATAGAGGCTGGCGCGGGCAGGCGGGACAAGAATCGGGTAACGGCGCGTAACAGCCCCGCCCCCGCCCGGCGCACCGTTACAAACGGTTACCAAACGATGCCCATGGTGCAACGCAGGAGACACCGGCCCCGCCCACATTCCTCGCAACGCCGCAGACAACGCCCCGGCCAGCAGACGAGGAGACCGATGCCATGACGATCGCCCGCACGTTCATCCGGGGCAGCACCCTTGCCCTGGGCCTGACGCTGGCCGCAACCGGCGCCCTTGCCGGCGGCAACCACACCGCTGCGGGGTCCGTCGGCGCCGTGTGCCAGGCCTGCCAGCCCCACAACGACGTGCGGCCCGACCAGCATCGCAGGGCCAAAGCCGAGCACCGCCCCGGCATGGTCCGGGCCGTCGCCCAGCCGCCCCGCATGGCGCCGGTCCCCCAGCCTGTCCAGCCCCACCAGCAGATCCCCCGGCCCATCGTGTGCCAGCCAGGCTCCCCCGGCCAGGCACACCCGCGCCCCCGGGCAACGCAGCTCGCCCGCCGCCGGCATCATCGCCGCGGCGGGCGATTGTGTTCCGGGACGGCCGGCAAAGGCGGCGCCGTCAGGCGGTTACCGCGCCGTCGATCTCCTCATCGCTCACGATGTCGGTGCCGAAGGAGAAGGTGCCCTCCTGCGCCATCTCGGTGGCGAGCGCGCCAAGCCGGCCATAGACGGAGCGGAACAGCTTGCCCCCGGTGCTGATGCGCGCCACGCCGAGCGCGGCCAGCCGCGCCACGCTTGTGGTGCGCCATTGCTCGACCACGACATTGAGCGGCCCCCCGGTTTCGCCCACCAAGCGGCGCACCGTCTCGTCGTCCGTCGGACCCGGCGCGTAGAAGCAGTCGGCCCCGGCCTCCCGGTAGCGCTGCAGCCGCCGGATCGCCTCGCCCAGCGGATCGTCGTGGCCGTACAGGAAACATTCGGCCCGGGCGGTCAGCGTGAAGGCGATGCCGGAGGCATCGGCCGCCGCCCTTGCGCCCGCGATCCGTTCGGAGGCCAGCCCGATGTCGTAGTAGGGCCGCTGCCGGTCGCCGGTGAAATCCTCGATGCCAGCGCCCGCGAAACCTTCCGCGATCGCCAACCGGATGCAGGCGGCGACCTCCTCGGGCGCATCGCCGTAGCCGTTCTCCAGGTCGCCGTTGACCGGCAGGTCGACCGCGCGCGCGATGGCCCCGTGGCGCGCCAGGGTGACGTCCCGCGGCGCGGCACCCGGGCCGTCGGGCAGGCCGTGGGCCCAGTTGATGCCCGCACTGGTGGTCGCGATGGCAGGAAAGCCGCGGGCGGCAAGCAGGCGGGCGCTGGCGACGTCCCAGGCATTGGGCATGACGAAGGGTTTGCCCGCAGCATGCAGGTCGCGGAAACGGCGGGCCTTCTCGGCAAGCCGGGTTGTCATGGCCCCTCCCCTTGTTGTCTGTCCGAACAGAACATGAATGGAAGGGGCGGCAAAGCCCCCTCCAGTGGCCCCTAAGGGACTCCAAAGGCACGGCTTTTGGCGCTTTGCCGCCCTTGCACGACCGTGACGAGGCCCTATATCACTGACAACCTCTGTGGACTTAATCGGGGATCCAGCCGCGGGCGCCGCCAAGCGGGCCCCTTTGGATCCGCCAGCAAGGAGCCGGAAGCATCATGAGTAAAGTCATCGGTATCGATCTGGGCACGACCAATTCGTGCATCGCGGTGATGGAAGGCGGCGCAGCCAAGGTCGTCGAGAACGCCGAGGGCGCGCGTACCACCCCCTCCATCGTCGCCTTCGCGGGCGACGGCGAGCGTCTGGTCGGGCAGTCGGCCAAGCGCCAGGCCGTGACCAACCCCGAGAACACCCTGTTTGCCATCAAGCGCCTCATCGGCCGGACCTTCGAGGACCCGATGACGCAGAAGGACAAGGATCTCGTCCCCTACAAGATCGTCAAGGCCGGCAACGGCGACGCCTGGGTCGAGGCGTCGGGCGAGAAGTACAGCCCGAGCCAGATCAGCGCCTTCATCCTGCAGAAGATGAAGGAAACCGCCGAAGCCTATCTGGGCGAGAGCGTCACCCAGGCCGTCATCACGGTTCCGGCCTATTTCAACGACAGCCAGCGCCAGGCGACCAAGGATGCCGGCAAGATCGCCGGCCTCGAGGTCCTGCGCATCATCAACGAGCCGACGGCCGCCGCGCTGGCCTATGGTCTCGACAAGAAGAACACCGGCACCATCGCGGTCTATGACCTTGGCGGCGGCACCTTCGACGTCTCGATCCTGGAGATCGGCGACGGCGTCTTCGAGGTGAAGTCGACCAACGGCGACACCTTCCTGGGCGGCGAGGACTTCGACAAGCGCATCCTCGACTACCTGGCCGACGAGTTCAAAAAGGAGAACGGCATCGACCTGCGCCAGGACAAGCTTGCCCTGCAGCGCCTGAAGGAAGGTGCCGAGAAGGCCAAGATCGAGCTTTCGAGCACGGTGCAGACCGAGATCAACCTGCCGTTCATCACGGCGGACGCCTCTGGCCCCAAGCATCTCACCGTCAAGCTCTCGCGCGCCAAGCTCGAGGCCCTGGTGGATGACCTGATCGACCGCACCATCGAGCCCTGCAAGAAGGCGCTCAAGGACGCGGGCGTCACCGCCGGCGAGATCGACGAGGTCGTCCTGGTCGGCGGCATGACGCGCATGCCCAAGGTCCAGGAAAAGGTGAAGCAGTTCTTCGGCAAGGAGCCCCACAAGGGCGTCAACCCCGACGAGGTCGTGGCGATCGGCGCTGCGATCCAGGCCGGCGTGCTGCAGGGCGAAGTCAAGGACGTCCTCCTGCTCGACGTCACGCCGCTCTCGCTGGGCATCGAGACCCTGGGTGGCGTCTTCACCCGTCTGATCGACCGCAACACGACGATCCCGACGCGCAAGAGCCAGACCTTCTCGACCGCCGAGGACAACCAGACCGCGGTGACGATCCGGGTGTTCCAGGGCGAACGCGAGATGGCGGCCGACAACAAGATCCTGGGCCAGTTCGACCTGGTCGGCCTGCCCTCGGCTCCCCGTGGCATGCCCCAGATCGAGGTCACCTTCGACATCGACGCCAACGGTATCGTCAACGTCTCGGCCAAGGACAAGGCAACCGGCAAGGAGCAGCAGATTCGCATCCAGGCCTCGGGTGGCCTCTCGGACGCCGACATCGAGAAGATGGTCAAGGACGCAGAGAGCCATGCCAGCGAGGACAAGGCGCGCCGCGAGATGGTCGAGGCCAGGAACCAGGCCGACGGGCTGATCCACAGCACGCAGCAGCAGCTCAAGGAACACGGCGAGCAGATCGATGCCGCCGACAAGGGCGCCATCGAGAACGCCATCGCGGAGCTGAAGTCGGCCATGGAGCTCGAGAACGTCGAGGAGATCAAGACCAAGACCCAGACCCTGGCGGAAGCCGCCATGAAGATGGGCGAGGCGATCTACAAGGCCGAGCAGGCCGCCGGCGGCGAGACCGGCGAAGGCGCGTCCGAGCAGGCTGCCGAAGACGGCGTGGTCGATGCCGAGTTCGAGGAAGTCGACGACGAGGACAAGAAGACCGGAACGGGCAACTGATCCCGGTCGATCTGGAACCCGGACGCGGGTTGCGACGGTTTCGCCGACGCAGCCCGCGTCCTGCTTTGATGACGATGTGGGCGGAGTAGCATGGCCAAGCGGGATTTCTACGACGTGCTGGGCGTGCAGCGCGGCGCCGATGCCGCCGAGATCAAATCGGCCTACCGCAAGCTGGCGATGAAGTTCCACCCGGACCGCAATCCGGGCGATGCCGAGGCCGAGGGACGCTTCAAGGAAGCCAACGAGGCCTACGAGATCCTCAAGGACGCCGACAAGCGGGCCGCCTATGACCAGTTCGGTCACGCGGCCTTCGACGGCGGCATGGGCGCTGCGCGCGGCAATCCCGGCGATTTCGCCTCCAGCTTCGCCGATGTCTTCGACGACCTGTTCGGCGACTTCATGGGCGGCGGCGGACGCCGCCGGGGCGGCGGGCGCGGCAGTTCCGGCCAGCGCGGCGCCGACCTGCGCTACAACATGGAAATCACCCTGGAGGAAGCCTACCAGGGCAAGCAGACCAAGATTCGCGTGCCTTCGGCCGTGGCCTGCGAGAGCTGCAACGGCAGCGGCGCCGAGGATCCCAGCGCCACCAAGGCCTGCGCCACCTGCGGCGGCCACGGCAAGGTGCGCGCCCAGCAGGGCTTCTTCTCGATCGAACGCGCCTGCCCGACCTGCGGCGGCATGGGCCAGGTCATCGCCGATCCCTGCAAGGTCTGTTCGGGTTCGGGCCGCGTACAGAAGGACAAGAGCCTCAACGTCACGATTCCCCAGGGTGTCGACGACGGCATGCGCATCCGCCTGACGGGCGAAGGCGAGGCCGGGCTGCGCGGCGGCGCCGCAGGCGATCTCTATCTCTTCCTTTCGATCAAGCCGCACCAGATCTTCCAGCGCGACGGCACGACAATCTTCTGCCCGGTACCGATTCCGCTGACCACCGCGGCGCTGGGCGGCACCATCGAGGTGCCCACCATCGACGGCAAGCGCGCCAAGGTCGCAGTGCCCACGGGGACCCAGAGCGGGCGCCAGTTCCGCCTGCGCGGCAAGGGCATGACCACGGTGCGCGGCGCCGGCCGCGGCGACATGCTGATCGAGACCGTGGTCGAGACTCCGGTCAACCTGACGGCCAGGCAGAAGGAACTGCTGAAGGAATTCGAGAAAGCCGGTGGCAGTTCCACGACCAATCCCGAAACCGACGGCTTCTTTGCCAAGGTCAAGGAGCTTTGGCAGGACCTGACCGAGTAGCCGCCGCCCAGCCCGACGGGCAACGGCGCGCCCGGACATGCGTTTCCCTGTCATGGCCCCGCCGTGTTTTCGCCATGCCGGCGATGCAGGCTGCCACCCTACAGCCCATCTCCACGGGAGACCTCCATGCGCAAACTTCTTCTGGCCGGTGCCGCCGTGGTCGCCCTGACTGCCGGCGCCAGCGCCGAGAATCAGGTGATCCTCGAGCCAATCATCGCTGCCTGTGCCGACGGCCTGACCGTGGCCGATCACAACCGCGACGGCTGGGTCACACGCGAGGAGGCGGAAATGGCCTTTCCGGCCCATTTCGAGCTGCTCGACGGCGATGCCGATGGCACCGTCACGATGGCCGAGTTCATGAGTTGCCGGGCCGGCTCGGGCATCCGTACCACGACCAAGCTGAGCGGCACGCTGCGCGCCAGCCACCCCGTCTTTGCCGCCGACCTTAACGGCGACCGCCAGATCGATGCCGCGGAGTGGACCGCCAAGGCCCAGGAACTCTACGCCGGCGCTCCAAAGAGCGCGGGCATGATCAACAACACCACCTTCGACGGTGCGATGGACGGCTTTGCCCTGCTCGCAGTCCAGGCCGACAGCAACGGCGACGACATGGTCGGCACGGTCGAGGCCGGCAACGCCATCACCCAGGGCTTCACCCTGGCCGATGCCAACCGCAACGGCACCGTGAGCTTCGCTGAATTCGCCACACGCGATGTGGCCCCCGACGTCACCGACACCACCGCCGATACCGCCGCGCTCTCCGCGCGCCTGTCGGAGGTCTGGCGCAAGATGGACAGCGACGGCAGCGGCGGCGTGACCTTCGAGGAATTCCATGCCGCGGGCAGCGCCCGCTTCGAGCGGACCGCAGCCGAGGCCGGCTCGGACCCCGATGTCGCTGTGCCCGTCTCCGCGCTGCAGGCAGCGCCGGTACAGTAGGACGACGACGGCGGCAGGCCACAGCCCGCCGGGATTCCCTTCCGCCGGGTTCTGGCCTATGCAGGCGCCATGACGACACGCATCGGCATCGCCGGATGCGGCGGGCGCGTCGGGCGCCTGCTCATCCGCACCATCCACGAAACGCCCGGCGCGTCGGTTGCCGCCGGGAGCGTACGTCCCGAGGACGACGCAGTCGGGCGCGATCTGGGCGAACTGGCCGGCATCGCGGCGATCGGTGTCGTCGCCACCGGTTCCGCGCAGGCCCTGTTCGAAGCCAGCGACGTGGTGATCGACTTCACCACGCCGCAGGCCACACTCGAACACGCCGCCATCGCGCGCGCGACCGGCACGGCCATGGTGATCGGCACCACCGGCATCGAAGCAGCAGGTCGGGCGGAACTGGAAGAGGCCGCCGGCAGCACCGCCATCGTCCTTGCCGCCAACATGAGCCTGGGCATCAATCTGCTGCTGGGCATCACGCGCAGGATTGCCGCAGCGCTGGACGAGGACTTCGACATCGAGATCGTCGAGATGCACCACCGCCACAAGGTCGATGCTCCCTCGGGCACCGCACTCGCCCTGGCCCGGGCCGCCGCGGACGGCCGCGGGGTGGCGCTGGAGGAGGCAGCCGATCGCGGCCGCGACGGTGTCACCGGCCCGCG
>JAQCLG010000147.1 GCA_027592745.1 Pseudomonadota bacterium
CGGCTGCCACCCGCGCCAGCGCCGGGGCAAGGGCGGCGCGCGGCATCACCGTGACGCTCTCGGGCAGGTGGCCCTCCACCGCCGGGCCGAACTTGCGCCGGTCGCCGTAGACCCCGACGCGCCCGTCCGCCTCGACGATGGCGAAGGCCAGCGCCAGCGGCGTGTTGGGCACGTCGCCGCCGCGGATGTTGAGCAGCCAGGCGAGCGAGGCCGGGTCGGAGAGCACCGCCGCGGCCTGGCCCTCGGCCGCCAGCACGGCGCAGACCTGCGCGATCTTGTCCTGCGCCGCCTGTCCGGCGTGCTCCCCTGCCTGGGGGATCACCGGCGCCAGCGGCGCCGGCGAGCGGTTGGACCACACCGTGTCGAGCGGGTTGGGCTCCACCGGCACCAGCGTGCCGCCTGCCTTGGCGCAGGCCGCCGCCAGCCGCCGCACGCCCGCGGGCGTATGCAGCCAGGGATCGTAGGCCAGCCTGCCGCCGGCCAGGTTCGCGCCGATCCAGGCCGTGGGCGGGCTTTCGCTCAGGTGATGGCGCTCCCAGTCTTGGGTGCGCACCTGGTCCTCGACCTGCAGGGTGTAACGCCCGTCGACGAAGATCGCGGCCTTGGCCGCCAGCGCGATGGCGACCCCCGCGCTGCCCGAAAACCCGGTCAGCCAGCGCAGCCGGTCGCCGTTACGCGGCACGTATTCGCCCTGGTGTTCGTCGGCGCGCGGCACCACGAAGCCGTCCAGCCCCAGGCGGGCGAGTTCGTCCCGCAACGCCTTCAGCCGCCACGCCGGCGCCGGGGGTCCGGCCTCCAGCCCGTCGTTGACGCGGCCCGCCATGGCCTCCTTCAGGCCCTTCAGGGCATCCGCCAGCTCCGGCTCCGCATCGGGCACCACCAGCGCGATCCAGCCCTCGCCATCGAACCCCGCCGGTGCCGCCAGCACACCGGCGACAAGGTCCTTCACCGCCGCCACCGACATGCCCGCCCGCGCCCGCGCCAGCAGCCGGGCGAGGGTGGCGTCGCCGGGAAAGGAGCCCTGGGGGGTGCTGTACGAATGGCCGCTCATGTTGTGTCCTGCATGGTTGCAGGCACCTTAACGGGCGGTGGCGCGCCAGGACAATGCCCGGTTCCGCGCTGAGGCCGACGGAACCTAGCCCTGACCTGTCGTGTCCCTGCCCGTCAGGCCCAGTACCTTCTCGAGCGGCCGGTTGTCGACGCGCCAGAGGAAGCCTGGATGTTCGCCGCGGTAGCTGAAGGAATGGAAGCCGAGGAAGGCCTGCAGGCGCGGCGGATAGTCGCGCACCTCGTCGATGGAAAGGGCAAAGGGCCAGGCTTCCTCCGGCACGATGAAGTTCATCACCCAGGATGTCGCGATCAGGCGGCGCGCGCGGTTCGCGGTGACGTTGGCGCCGCCGCCGTGCAGCACGCGGCCGTTGAGCATCAGGATGTCGCCGGCGTCGAGCAGTGCGGGAACGGTCTGCTCCTGGCTGCCGGGTGCCGTGTAGTCCTCCCAGCGATGGCTGCCCGGGATGACGCGTGTGGCGCCCATGTCCTCGGTGATGTCGGTCAGCGCCAGCAGCGTGTTGACCAGGATCTCGGCGCCGCCGGGGCGGTCGATGCCCAGGCGCGCGAGAAAGCCGCGTCCGTCCCGATGGAGTTCCTGGCATTGCTCGCCCGGATGGATCTCGATGGCATGGCTGGAAAACAGCGACTGCCTGCCGATGCCGCCGTCGACCAGCGCGGCGACGTATTCGGCCAGGGTGTCGTTGGCGACGAAGGCTTCGCGATAGGTCCTGCTGTACTTGATGCAATGCTGCAGGCGCTTGGTGTGCGCGCCCATGAACTTGGCCAGGTAGTTGTCCTCAGTCATGCCGAACCGGCCATCGGCCGTGCCCATGACAAGATCGAGCTCGGCGTTGATGGCGGCGACCTGCTCGCGCGTGACGGCCCCGGTCAGCACCACCCCGCCGTCGCGGGCGATGGTCGCCATGACGTCGGCGACCGCGGTGCCGAACGGCATTCGTGCGAGTGTGTCCGTCGCAGGGCTGTCGGCGTGTGTGGTCTGAGGCATCCCCGGGCTCCGAGCTGATCACCGGCCCCAGCATGGACCTGCCCGCGACCGCTCGCCAGCCCGTTCCTGACCGGCCTGCCCCTGTCATCAAAACCTGCATTGCGATGTAGGATGCTGCCGTCCTGTCCGGGAACCCGCATGGCCGCCCTTCACGTCGTCCAGATCACCGACTTCCACATCCGCGCCGAGCCTGGCGCGCGTTCGGGCGGGCGTGACTCCCACGCCACCCTCGCGGCGGTGATCGACGCCATTGCTGCGGGCCCCGCGCCCGACCTGGTACTTGCCACCGGCGATCTCGTCGACGACGCCAGCCCGGCTTCCTACGGGCGCCTTGCGCCTCTGCTACGACGTCTGCCGGCGCCGGTCCATGCCATTCCGGGCAACCACGACGATCCCGCCGCCATGGCCCGACACCTTGCCGGCGGCAACGTCCATGTCGGCCCCTGCGTCGCGGCGGGCGCCTGGCATGTCGTCCTGCTCGATACCCTGGTGCCGGGCGAGCCCCACGGCCATCTGGGGCCGGAGCGGCTTGCCGCCCTCGATGCGGCGCTTGCCGCCGCCGCGCAACCCCACATCCTGGTCGCGCTGCACCATCCGCCGGCCCCGATTGGCAGCCCGCTCGATGACGTCGGCCTGATGGACGCCGAGGCGCTGCATGCCGTGCTCGACCGCCACCAGCGGGTGCGCGCCATGGTCTGGGGCCACCAGGTTGACGCCAATGCGGAACATGAGGCGCTTGCCCTCATCTACCGTCGCTTCGGCCGCAGCGACGCTCTTATGCCAGGCCGCCGCGCATAAAAGAGCATCGACAACACTGGCAAATTCGACCAGCAGGCCGTCGCCCATGAGCTTGAATATGCGGCCGTGGTGTTCGGCAATGAGGGGCTCGAGGCTTTGGTGACGTAGCTCGGTAAAACGTTGAAGGGTTCCCGCCTCATCGGCTCCCATGAGGCGCGTATAGCCCACCACATCCGCGGCGAGTATGGCGGCTAGACGACGTTTCATGCCCTGGCTCCCTCGACAAGAAGACTATCGGAGAATGTCAGAGCCGATCCAAGACGTTGTTGAGTCGGAGAAATCGTTTGCGATTCCTTTTTGCGCACCCGAATGGGGATGGAGGGGGGTCCGATGTGGAAGCCAGAGCATCTTTGCGGGCCGCCCGTCGGAATGTTTCGGTCGCGCACCACAAGACCAGGCACCGCGAACGGCAAAGAAACATGACGAGACAGGGAAATTGCCTCCCCGTCTCGTCATTCAACGAGAGATCGGGCCGCGTTTTCAAAGCCCTGCCTCCGGACGGCGCCAGCGTGCACCTGCCCGGCGCCATGTGGCTGGTCGGCAGCACGCCTGCCTGAACGAGCCATCGTGCCCGTCGACCGCGGTGGCGGACCGACCCTATTGGCCGGCCGCCACCGTGATCGCGCAAGCCGATCGCGTGTTCAGCCGGCTGGCGTATAAACCTTCAGCGCCTTCTGGGCTGCCGCAAGCACCGGGGCCATGTCGAGTTCGGTGAGCACCGAAGTCCGGCTGAAGGCGCCGCTGGCCTGGATCGCCATGGCCAGCCCCACGCCTGCCGCCTGGTCCGGCACATCGACCGTGACGGCGACGTCGAATTCGCCGCGGGTGAACATCAACGAGACCAGCGTGCCGCCGACGGTCCCGAGGAGCGCCTTGACGGCGGCCTCGCGGTCCGAGCCGCCGATGAGGCCCTTCATGGCATGAGGTGAATAGCACCCCAGTAAGATCATACGCATATGTGTTGGTCCTTGTTTTGGCCGCAGCCGTGGTTGTCTGACCTGCCCCTGCTGACTGGTCCGGTTTCAATGTTAGTGCATGGTCGGCTTCGTCGCCAAGCTGGCCGGCTGGCATAGCGAGGCCGGACGGCTTGCATGGCTGGACGATCGTTTCCGGTGCTGGCAGTCGGGACTGCTGTGCAGCCCGAGCGTATCGTAGTGATAGCACCATTGTGAGGCCACTTCAAAGCCTCTTGGCCGCCCAAACGACCCTGCCGACGATATTCACCTCCTCGGCGTCGAGCTCGTAGGTCTGGTACTCGGGGTTCACTGACTTGATCACGACCTTGGGCGGATCGGAGTGCGGGATGTGTTCGAGGCGCTTGGCGAGAACCACCATGTCCACGACAGCACCCGCAACGGCGTGCGCCGCCTGGGCACGACCTCGACCTGCATCCAGTTCGACGCCCGCCCCGAGATGGGCTTCGTGCGCACCGCCGAGCCGCCCGCCTGGCGCCGGCTGACCCTGCACGAGGACGGCCGGGTGGAGACGGAGGTCTGCTGGTTGGGCGACGTAAGAGTCTGAGTTATCCAACCATAGATTGTAGCGTCTTGCATTCTTGCCGACCGAACCCAATTCGGCCTAGCGCCCTGATTCGCAGGAACGAATCAGGATCTCTTCGAAACGCCCTCAGAACATGTCGCGAACATCTTGAACCGGCGCGGCTTTCGCCCGCCGGGCGCCGATCAGGCCGGTATTGCCATGACCAGCGCCGACCAGCCGCGCAGGTCGTCCTGGTGCAGCAGGCGGAGGCCCGCGGCCTCGTGGGCGGCGATCACGGCCGGGGCCTGGTCGACCAGCAGGCCCGAGAGGATCGCGGTGCCGCCGGGGCGCAGCACCCCGGCCAGGTTGCCCGCCATGGCGATCAGCGGGTTGGCCAGGATGTTGGCCATCACCAGGTCGAAGGGCGCGCGGCGGACGACCTGGGGCGCGGCGTAGCCGTCGCCGGCCTCCAGCACGATCTGCGCGCCGGTGCCGTTGGCGATGGCGGCCTCGCGGGCGAAGGCGACCGAGGCCGCATCGATGTCGACCGCCAGCATGGCACAGCCGTAGAGCTTCACGGCGGCGATGGCGAGGATTCCCGAACCGCAGCCCATGTCGAGCGCGCTGGCCGGCGCGCGGCCCTCATCGCCGAGCCGGGCCAGCGCCAGCAGGCAGGCTTCCGTGGTCGCGTGTTCGCCCGAGCCGAAGGCGATGCCGGCATCGATCAGCAGCGGGATGCGTGTCGTGTCGGGCGGGGCGACATGGCCGCCGTGGACCCAGAACGGGCCGATCGGCAGGGGCGGGAAGGCGCGCACCGTCTCGGCGATCCAGTCCCTGTCCTCGACCGCGGCCAGCGACAGGGCAGGGGCCGTGCCGCCGAGGGTCTGGGCGAGCGTGGCCGAAAGCCCCTCGCCGTCGGGCCGGCCCTCGAACAGCGCCGTCATCGTCCAGGCGCCGCCCTCCTCCAGCTCGAAACTCGCCACCGACAGCGCGCCCGCCTCCTCGAAGGCCGCATCCACCACCGCCACGGCCGCCGCCTCCAGCGTCAGGCTGACCTCCCAGATGCCTTCGTTCTTCTCGTTCATGTCGGCTTCCAATTTCGAATCGTGAATCGCATCCCCTCTCCCCTTGTGGGAGAGGGTCGGGGTGAGGGGTCTTACGCGCGGCAGCGCGGACAAGAATCCTTGCGTCAGCCTCGGCCGAGTTCCCCTCACCCAGCTTCGCCTGGGCGTGGCCTTGCGGCCACACCAAGGCTGCGCAACCCTCTCCCACAAGGGGAGAGGGGAAACGAGCGGCTGACAAGCCCCAGCGCGGCCTGAATCGCAAGCCCCGCCCGCCTCACGCCGGCTTGACGAAATCGGCCAGCACCTTCTTGCGGCCGGCCTTGTCGAAGGCGATGTCGAGCTTGGAGCCGTCGGTGCCCTTGACCATGCCGTAGCCGAACTTCTCGTGGAACACCCGGTCGCCGGTCTGCGGCACGCCCTGGCCGCGCCCGACCGGCACGTAGACCTCCTGGCCGTCGCCGAACCTCTGGCTCCTGGCCTCGATCACCCGGTGGTAGTTGCTCTGGCGGCCGCCGTAGGCCGGCCGTTTCATGGCGATCTGCCAGAGCGATTCCTCGTCCTGGACGAAGCCGTAGCCGGCCGCCTCGGCGCGCTCGACATGGGCCTCGGGCAGTTCGTCGATGAAGCGGGAAGGGATGTTGTTCTGCCACTGGCCGTGCACCGTGCGGTTGGCGGCATAAAGCACGAAGGCGCGTTTCCTGGCCCTTGTCAGGCCGACGTAACCCAGCCGGCGCTCCTCCTCGAGGCCTTTGTAGCCGTTCTCGTCGATCGCCATCTGGTTGGGGAAGATGCCTTCCTCCCAGCCGGGCAGGAAGACGCTTTCGAACTCCAGCCCCTTGGCGGCATGCAGGGTCATGACGTTGACCATGTCGTCGGCGCTGTTGTTGTCGATGTCCATGACCAGGCTGACGTGGTCGAGGAACTCGTCCAGGCTCTCGAACTCGGCCATGGCGCGCACGAGTTCCTTGAGGTTCTCCAGGCGGCCGGGCGCCTGCACCGACTTGTCGACCATCCACATGCCGGTATAGCCGCTCTCGTCGAGCACGATCTCGGCCAGTTCCGAGGGCGCAAGGTGGCTCGCCTGCGCCCGCCAGCGAGCGATGTCCTCGACGAAGCGGCGCAGGCCGGCGCGGCGCTGGGGCGGCAGTTCGTCCGTTGTGACGATCTCCTCGGAGGCCGAGAGCAGCGACTGGCCGCGGCCGCGCGCGATGGTGTAGAGCTGCTGCAGCGACTTGTCGCCCAGGCCGCGCTTGGGCGTGTTGACGATGCGCTGGAAGGCCAGATCGTCGTCGCCCTGGCGGATCAGGCGGAAGTAGGCCATGGCGTCGCGGATCTCCTGGCGCTCGTAGAAGCGCAGGCCGCCGATCACCCGGTAGGGCACGCCGATGGTGATCAGCCGCTCCTCGAAGGCGCGGGTCTGGTAACCCGCGCGCACCAGGATCGCCATGTGGTCCAGGCGCCCGCCCTGGCGCTGCAGGTCCTCGATGTGCTCGCCGACCGTGCGCGCCTCCTCGGCCTCGTCCCACACGCCCTGGATCTTGACCGGCTCGCCCGCCTCGTCGTCCACCGCCTCGGTCCACAGGGTCTTGCCCAGCCGCCCCTGGTTGTGCGCGATCAGGCCCGAGGCCGCGCCCAGGATGTTGGGCGTTGAGCGGTAGTTGCGCTCCAGGCGGATCACCTTGGCACCGGGGAAGTCCTCCTCGAAGCGCAGGATGTTGCCGACCTCGGCGCCGCGCCAGCCGTAGATCGACTGGTCGTCGTCGCCGACGCAGCAGATGTTCTTGGAGCCCTGGGCAAGCAAGCGCAGCCACAGGTACTGGCTGACGTTGGTGTCCTGGTATTCGTCGACCAGGATGTAGCGGAAGCGCCGGTGGTAGTCGGCCAGCACGTCGGGGTGCTTGAGGAAGAGCTTCAGGTTGAGCAGCAGCAGGTCGCCGAAGTCGGCGGCGTTGAGTTCGCCCAGCCGTATCTGGTAGTCGCGGTAGAGGTCGAGTGCCTTGCCGTGGCCGAAGTCGCCGATCTCGGCGGCAGGCACCTGTTCGGGCAGCCAGCCCTTGTCCTTCCAGCGCGCCACGATCGTCGTCAGCATTCGGGCAGGCCAGCGCTTCTCGTCGATCCCGGCGGCCTCGATGATCTGTTTCATCAGGCGCAACTGGTCGTCCTGGTCGATGATCGTGAAGTTGCTCTTGAGGCCCACCAGTTCGGCATGGCGGCGCAGGATGCGCGCGCCGATGGCGTGGAAGGTGCCCAGCCACATGCCGTCGGTCGGCCGGCCCATCAGGTGGGCGATGCGCTCGCTCATCTCGCGCGCGGCCTTGTTGGTGAAGGTCACCGCCAGCATCTGGCCCGGTGCGGCGCGCCCCGTCGCCAGGATGTAGGCCAGGCGCACGGTCAGCACGCGGGTCTTGCCGGTGCCGGCGCCGGCGAGCACCAGCACGGGGCCGTCGGCGGCCTCCACGGCGGCGCGCTGGGCCTCGTTCAGGCGGTCGAGCAGGTGGCTCGCCACCGAGGGGGGAGCGATGGTCTGGCTGGTCTCGTTCATGGTCGGGGCAACCTAGCACAAAACGGGACCATGGCAGCCCCTCAGGTGCTGCCCCGTGCCTCCATGCCGGCCTCGGCGAGGGCGCGGTTGTGGGCAAGGGTGAGGTCGCGCTGCTTGATCACGCCGGCGATGCGCCGATCCTCGGCGCTGCGCACGACGGGCAGGAAATCGTCGTCGCAGTCCTCCATGCGCTCGAGCGCGGTGGCAAGGTCGTCCTCGGGCGTCAGCGTCGCATAGGAGACGTGCATCAGGTCGCCCGCGGTCGCCGCCTGGTCCCTGTCGTCGTCCTCGCCGAACAGCAGGACCTTCATGTCCTCCAGCGTCAGCACGCCGGCGAGCTGGTGGGCCTCGTCGAGCACCAGGATGTTGCCGCGGGGGTTCTGCCGCAGCTCGCGGCGCATGACGTCGCGGTCGGCGTCGGCGGCAAGCGTGACATAGGCGGTCGCCATGATGTCGCGCACCCTGCCTTGCCGCAGCATCTGGCGCGCCCGGTCGGCACCCAGGCTGATGCCGCGCCGTTCCAGGGACCAGCGGAAGTAGGAGCGCCCGATCACCTGGTTGGCGATCAGCGCGGCCAGCGCGGCGCCGATCATCACCGCGATGGTCAGGTCGAAGTTCGCGGTCAGCTCGAAGACGATCAGGATGGTCGAGATCGGCGCGCCCAGCACCGCGCCCGCGACCGAGGCCATGCCGACGATGGCATAGGTCGAGACCGTGCTGGCGCCTTCGGGCACCGCTGCCGCCGCGATCACGCCGAAGGCGCTGCCGACCATCGCGCCGACGAACAGCGAGGGGCTGAAGACGCCGCCGGAAAAGCCCGATCCCAGGGTCAGCGCCGTCGCCAGGGTCTTTGCGACGGCAAGGGCGATCAGCATGGAAAAGGCGAGCTTGCCCTGCAGCGCCAGGTCGGTCGCCTCGTAGCCCACGCCCAGGACCTCGGGCAGGGCGATGGCGATGGCGCCCACCGCCAGGCCGCCCAGGGCTGGCGAGACCACCGGCGGGATGCGGAAGTGGCGCATCGTGTCGTCGACGGCAAAGATGCTGGCCATGAAGGCCCAGGCGACCAGCGCGCTGACGATGCCGAGCAGCGCGAAGGCCGGGATCTCCCAGAACGAGACGATGACGTGGCTGTCGAGGATGAAGGCGGGATAGTCGCCGAAATGCACCCGGGTGACGATCGTGCCGACGATCGAGGCGAGCACCACCGGGGCGAAGGCGGTCAGGCCGTAATGGCCCACGACGACCTCCAGGGCAAAGAAGACCCCGGCGATGGGCGCGTTGAACGAGGCCGCGATCGCAGCGGCCACGCCGCAGACCAGCAGGGTCATGGCGGCGCTGCGGCGCAGGCCCAGCGCCTGGGCGATGACCGAGGCGACGGTCGCGCCCAGGTGCACGACCGGCCCCTCGCGCCC
>JAQCLG010000010.1 GCA_027592745.1 Pseudomonadota bacterium
GCTTCATCGCCATTTCTGGCCCTCCTTCCAAAACTTCAGGATGGACCAATTCAGTGGGGGAGGATCACGTCGTTGCCCTCTCCGCCGTCCAGGCTGTCATTGCCGTCACCACCGGTGAGACCATCATCGCCTTCACCGCCCGTCAGCACATCGTCATCGACACCGCCTTCAAGATAGTCGTCGCCAGCGCCACCATCGAGGGTGTCGGCGCCGTCGTGGCCGGCAAGGGCGTCATCGCCTTCACCGCCCGACAGGATGTCGTCACCAGCGCCCCCGAACAGGTCGTCGTCGCCGGCATCGCCGTTCATGTGGTCGTTGCCTTCCAGGCCATAGGCCACGTCGCGGCCCTGGCCGCCCGAAACCAGGTCGTCGCCGGCGCCGGCGTTGATCACGTCATCGCCATCGCCACCATCCAGGACATCGTTGCCATCGCCGCCAGCGAGGCCGTCGTTGCCGGCATCGCCCCGCAGAAGGTCATGGCCCTGGCCGCCGATGATGAAGTCGTCACCGTCACCGCCCGAGAGATCGTCGTCATCCTCGCCGCCGTCGATGTTGTCGTTGCCGGTGCCGCCCATGGCCGTATCGTTGCCCGTCCCGCCGACGATGTAGTCGTTGCCGGCGCCGCCAAGCAACGTGTCGTCGCCGGTCATGCCGACCACGTTGTCGTCGTCGCCGCCTTCGCCATAGATCGTGTCGTTGCCTTCGTTGCCGTGCAGGCAGTCACCGGCGCCGCCGGCAACGATGGTGTCGTCACCCGTGCCGCCCGCGATGTAGTCGAACTCGCCGCCGCCGGTCAGTACGTCATCGCCGGCCTCACCCAGGATCAGGTTGGAGCCCTCGCCGCCGTCGATGGTGTCATCGCCGTCGCCGCCATTGATCTGGTCACCGCCGTCGCCGCCCGCGATCGTGTCGTTGCCGGCCTCGCCCAGAAGCAGATCGGGGCCTGCACCGCCTTCGAGCACATCATCGCCGTCGCCGCCGTTGATCGCATCCTGGCCGTCACCGCCCGACAGGCGGTCGGCACCCTGGCCGCCGAGCAGCAGGTCGTGCCCCTCGCCGCCGTCGATGGTGTCGTCACCGTCGCCGCCGTTCATGGCGTCGTCGCCTTCGTCACCCGAAAGTGTGTCGTTCCCGGCTTCGCCGAGCAACAGGTCTGCGCCTGCACCGCCTAGTAGCGTGTCGTCGCCATCGCCGCCATTCATGGCATCATCGCCGATGCCGCCGATCAGGGTGTCGTCGCCCTGCTGGCCGAACAGCACATCGTTGCCGGCGCCACCGTCCAGATAGTCGTCGAACGTGATCGATGCGGTGCCGCCACCCTCGCTGGCGCTGCCCGAGCCGTCCGAAGCGCCCGAGCCGGCCGAAGAACCTGATCCGGAACCCGATCCCTCGTCCTTGGAGCCCTTGTCCTTGGAACCCTCGTCCTTGGATCCCTTGTCCTTGGAACCCTCGTCCTTGGAACCCTTGCTTCCGGATCCAGCGTTGTCCTCCTCGCCATCCGTGTCTTCATCGATCGAGTCGTCGATCCAGGCGTCACCGAACAGGGCATCATCGCCATCGCCGCCGAGCAGGCTGTCGTCGCCGACGCCCCCATTGAGCCGATCTGCGCCCTCGCCCCCCACAAGAACATCGGCTCCGTCACCGCCATCAAGGGTGTCGGGGCCCTGGGCGCCGCTCAGGACATCGCCCGCGCCGAGGCCGATGATGGTGTCGTCACCCTGAAGGCCGTCGATCGTGTCGCTGCCGGCCGAGCCGACGAGTCGATCGTTGTTGGCGGTGGCGGTGATGTTCTTTTCCTTGTGCGCATCGAATCAGTTGTTGAACCGGGCCCCGCAATGAGCGGGCCAAAGTGACGTGATCGCCATCACCTCCGGAAACGGAGTTGCCGACGTCACGGCGACATCCGCCCTGAACATGGCGAAAGCCGCGGTGTTCCGCCGCTTCTCCTGACATTGGGAGTGCTCATTGCGGAAGCTGACCGGTCACCGGCTGCTCCGTGCAGGCAGCACGCCATGTCTGGGCATCGCGCAGCGGAGGCGTGCTGCGGCGGGCATTGCCCCGGGCAGTGCCTCGTTGATCGGGGCGGGGAAAAATGCGTACCATTTCAGGACAGCCCGGCCATGCCAGGCGGAGAACGAAAAAGGGCGGCCCGACCGGCCGCCCTTGTATTGGGTGGTTGTGAACCGTGCTCCCCGACGGCGACTGGGGTCGCGCCTGACGGGGCCGGTTCGTCGTGATCAGGCCGCGATATCGAGCTCCCAGACGTCGCCTTCGATGGCGTCGACGTCATCGGCCTCGAAACGGTCGTCGGCGACGTCGAAGACGATGTCGCTGTCGGCACTGGTCGAAAGCACGTCGCGCTCCTCGCCGGCCGGCAGGGCGTCTTCGATCTCGATCGGGTGGTCGATGCTGCCGCCCCAGGCCAAGACATCGCTCTCGGCGCCCGCGAAGGTGCCCTCGGCGCCGAACATGGCTTCGTCCTCGCCGATCAGAACCAGCGTGTCGCTGTCGACGGCGCCGATGAAGAGGTCGCTGGTGGCGGTGTTGATGGTCATGTCGAAGTCCCCAGATCCGTTGCGTTGCTCGGTGCCCCTGCCTGCGGGGCTGCTCTTGATGAGGAGAAGATGGCCCCATGCCCGGGAACGGGCCACTCACGCCAACATCCGCGTCAGTCAGGGCGACAATGCCGTTTCAGCCGTGACAATCGGACTTCTCATTTCGTAACGAAGAGCCATTCATGATTGTATTGAGGATATCATTGCGCATTTCTGAGTTGTTTATCCCGGCCTCGGCGGAGCGGTATCCAAGGACCCTTCCGATGGCAGGCCATGGCCGCGATGAGCCCATCGAACCGCCTCCAACCTTATGCAATTGCTGGCTTTTTTCGATCCCATGGAAACCGCGTCCGTCAGGCCGGGACGATCGACAAGGCCGCACAGCGCAAGTCCTGCCTCCATTCCAAAGCCCGGGCGCGCGCCCTGCGGCCTTGCCGAAGGTCCGGCACCGGGCACGGCGCGGCCAAGGACGCCAGGAATGGACTGCGCACGGCGATCTGAGCGGTGCGCAGGGCGGTCGATTTGTCGATCTGGTGACAAGGGGCCCCGCAAACCGCCCCCCGGCGGCCGCAAGGGCCTACATGCGCGGGCGCAACTGGCGGCCGCTCACCAGGGGCCGGCCCCGCACCGCCTCGCGGCGCAGGACATAAAGACCGGCGCCGACGATCACCGCGATGCCGGCCCAGGTCGGCACGCCGGGCACTTCCTGCCAGAAGGTGAAACCCCAGACGATGCCCCAGATCATGCCGGTGTATTCGAAGGGCGCGACGACACTGGTCGGCGCCAGGCGGTAGGCCTGGGTCAGGCCGAAGAATCCGGCTGCGGCGATCAGGCCGCAGGCGGCCATCAGGCCAAGGTCGAACATCGTGGGCATCACCCAGGGCCGCAGCAGGAAGGCGATAGCCGGATAAGCGTCCGGGGCGACCTCGAAACCCTGCATGGTCAGGCCGGCCAGCCCGGAGAGCAGCAGGTAGACCATGGTCTGGGTCGTGACCATGCTGACGCCCGAATCGACCTTGCCCAGGCGCCGCGCGATGATCATGGAAAGGGCATAAAAGACCGCAGAGACGACCGCGATTAGGGCGCCGGGCGCAAAGGCGATGCCATTGGCCGGCTGCAGGATCAGCAGGACGCCGCCGAATCCGACCAGAACCGCCGCCCAGCGCCGGATGCCCACGGATTCCCGCAGGATCAGCGCCGAAAACGCGGTCAGGATGAGCGGGGCGGAGAAGAAGATCGCGACCACGGTGGCGAGCGGGGCCGAGGCGACCGCCAGGAAATAGGTCGTGTACGCCGCCAGCATGAGGATGCCGCGCAATAGGTGCAGCCAGGGCCGGCGCACCCGCAGGGCGGGCAGGCCGCCGTCGATCACGGCCAGCGCCAACACGGGCAGGACCGAGAAGACGCTGCGGATGAAGACGAACTCCAGCACCGGATATGTGCCCGAGACCGTGCGCACGATGACGTCCTGGATCGAGAAGATGAAGATGCCGCCGACCAGCAGCAGGATTCCCCGCCCGGTCCGGTCGGTACCGGCCGCACCCGCCGCCGGATCGCCCACTGTCATGCCGCATCTCCATGGCACCGCCGCAGCGGCGGGCAACGGCGCAATCTTTCATGGCGGCGCAGCGGAGCAAAGCGGATTTGCGCAAGATTGGGCTAGCAAATCGCGGCGGGAACGGCATCCTTGCGCCAGCCGCATCCGGGAGCTGGCCGACAGGCGTCCGGAACCATCCCCTGCCCCGGAGAGCGCCGTGGCCGAACCCGCCGAAAAGAACTTCCTGGTCTCCTGGGACCAGCTCCATCGCGACACGCGGGCCCTGGCCTGGCGCCTGGCCGACCACGGCCCATGGCAGCGGGTCGTGGCGATCGCGCGGGGTGGCCTGGTGCCCGCCGCCATCGTCGCCCGCGAGCTCGACATCCGCCTGATCGACACGGTCTGCATCGCCTCCTACGACCACCAGACCCAGGGTCGGGTGACGGTGCTGAAGGAGGTGCTGGGCGACGGCGCCGACACCCTGATCGTCGACGACCTGGTCGATACCGGCCGCACGGCACGCGCGGTGCGCGACATGCTGCCCAGCGCGGCCTTCGCCACGGTCTATGCCAAGCCCGAGGGGCGCGAACTGGTCGACCACTTCCTGACCGAGGTCAGCCAGGACACCTGGATCCACTTCCCCTGGGACACCGAACTGCACTACGCCCAACCCCTGAAGGAAAGAATCTCACGGCCATGAACGCCCTCCAGACCATCGCCCGCCGCGCCCCGGGCTTCCGGCCCGATACCGGCATCATCCTGGGTTCGGGGCTGGGCGGCCTGGCCAGCGCCATCTCGGCCATCGCGACCATCCCCTATGCCGAGATCCCGGGTTTTCCCGTTCCCTCGGCCGGCGGCCACAAGGGCCGCCTGGTGCTGGGCTGGCTGGGCGGACGCCGCGTGGCCTGCATGCAGGGCCGCGTCCACCTCTACGAAGGTGCAGAGGCGCGCGATCTCGCCGCCCCGGTGCGCACCCTGAAGGCCCTGGGCTGCGCCGAGCTGATCGTCACCAATGCCGCAGGTTCCCTGCGCATGACGCGCCGGCCCGGCGCCATCATGGCGATCAGCGACCACATCAACATGATGGGCGCCAATCCGCTGATCGGCGGGCGCGGGCTGCGCGAGGGTCCCCGTTTCGTGCCGATGAACGATGCCTACGATCCGCGCCTGCGCGCGATCGCCGCGCGTGCCGACGCCGATGCCGGGATCGCGCTGTCCGAGGGCGTCTATCTGGCGGTGTCGGGCCCCAGCTTCGAGACCCCGGCGGAGATCCGCGCCTTCCGCGGCCTGGGCGCCGATGCCGTGGGCATGTCGACCGTGCCGGAGGTCATCGTGGCCCGCCAGGCCGGCCTGGCCGTGCTCGGCCTGTCGCTGATGACCAACTTCGCGGCCGGCATGGTGCGTCGGCCGCCTTCGGCCGCCGAAGTCGAGGAGACCGCCGCCGGGGCCGCCGAGGATATGCGTCACCTGATCACCGGCGTGCTGGAACGGCTGGCCCGCCAGCCGCTGCGTGCGCCTCAGGCCAGGCTGCAGCGCAGCTCCCAGGCGCCGTCGAGCGCGTTGAAGAAACGTTCGCTGACGATAAAGCCGAAGGTTTCGTAAAGCCGGCGCGCCGGCGCGTTCTCCTCGAAGACCTCCAGGGTCACCGGGCGGATGCCGCGGTCGAGCTGGCCCTGCAGCAGGGTCCGCCCGATGCCGCGGCGATGGAACGCCGGATCGACGAAGAGGTCGTCGAGCAGGCCGCCGGCCGCGCCCAGGTAGCCGACCACCCGCCCGTTGCAGGTGGCGACGCGGGCATGGTCCCAGCCCGGGAACTTGCCGGCATACCAGGCCTCGATCTCGGGAAGGGCATGATCCCAGGCCATGAAGCGGTAGGCAACAAGGCAGGCCGCGCGATGCACCGCGGCGATCGCGGCCATGTCGCGCGGCGTCATCGCGCGGTAGAGGATCGCGCCGCCGCTCAGGGCGTGACCACCAGCTTGCCGGTGGCGCGCCGGGCAGCGATGTCCTCCAGCGCCTGGACGGCCTCGTCCAGGGTATAGGTCTTCGAGACCAGCGGCCGGAGCGCGCCCTCGGCGAGCCAGTCCATCAGGGTGGCGATCGAGCGGGTCACCACCTCCGGATTCTTGTCGTGGTAGGCGCCCCAGAAGACGCCCATGGCGGCGAAGTTCTTGACCAGCAGCAGGTTGGCGGGGAGCTGGGGGATGCGCCCGCCGGCAAAACCCACGACCAGCAGGCGGCCCTCCCAGGCGATGCAGCGCACCGACTGGTCGAAGACGTCGCCGCCCACCGGATCGAAGATGACGTCGGCGCCGCGCCCGCCGGTGAGTTCCTTGACCTTCTCGCGGAACTCGCCCTCCTCGTAGTTGATCAGGTGGTCGGCGCCGTGTTCGACCGCCACCTTCAGCTTGTCCGCGCTCGAGGCGGTAGCGATGACCGTGGCGCCCATGCGCTTGCCGACCTCGACCGCAGCCAGGCCGACGCCGCCCGAGGCGCCGTGGACCAGCAGCGTCTCGCCCGGCTGCAGCCGGGCGCGCTGGTGCAGACCCAGATGGGCAGTGCCGTAGGCCACGGGAATCGCCGCGGCGATGACGCCGTCGATGCCCTCGGGGCGCGGCTTGGCGCGCCTGGCCTCGAGCACAACGCGCTCGGCGTAACCGCCGGTGCCGCACATGCCGATCACAGGCTGGCCGACCGAGAACCCCGTGACGCCCTCGCCCAGGGCGGCGACACGGCCGGCGACCTCCATGCCGGGCGAGAAGGGCAGTTCGGGTTTCACCTGGTACTTGCCCTGGATGATCAGGGTGTCGGCGAAGTTGACGCCGCAGCCCTCGACATCGATGGCGATCTCGCCGGGGCCGGGAACCGGGGCCTCGATCTCGGCGACCTCGAGGGTTTCGGGGCCGCCCAGGGAGCGGCAGAGCAGAGCCTTCATGATCGTCCTTTCTTGGAATCGGCCGGGAGTCTAGTCAGCGCTTCATGCCGTGCAAATGGCTGAGCCAGGCAAAGACCGCGCCGGCCAGCATCATGACGACGACGGGCATGGCGCTGTCGGAAAGGGTGTGACCGACGATGGTCATCAGGATCGCGCCGATGCCCATCTGCAGCGACCCGGCCAGGCCCGAGGCCGTGCCGGCGCGGGTGGGATCGACGCTGACCGCACCGGCAAAGCCGTTGGGCATGGAAAAGCCGTTGCCGACCGAGATGACACCCGAGATCAGGAAGAAGCCGTGGAGGTCGAGTTGGCCGGCTAGGGTCACCCCGAGCAGCACGAAGCCGCCGATCATCGAAAGCACGGTGCCGATCATGATCATGCGGTCCGACCCGACACGCCCGCCGATCCGCCCGGAAATGAAGTTGCCGGCCATGTAGGAGCCCGAGATCATGACGAACCACCAGCCGTAACCCGAGGCCGTGCGGCCCATGATCTCCTGGGCGACGAAGGGCGCACCGCCGAGGAAACTGTAGAAGCTGGCGGTGGTGAAGGCGACCTGCAGGGAATAGCCGCGGAAGCGGCGCATGCGCAGCAGCACGCCGAAACCGCCAAAGAGATCGGCCATGGTCGTGGTCGGGCCGCGGTCGTGGTGGGTTTCGTGCAGCAGCAGGGCGCAGGCCGCCGTGGTGAAGACGCCGAAGGCGAGCACGAACCAGAAGATCGCCTGCCAGCCGTACCATTCGTAGAGGTAGCCGCCGATCACCGGGCCGGCCATGGGGGCAACGACCATGCCGGCGGTGATGTAGGCGATCATCTGCGCGGCCTTCTCGCGCTCGTAGATGTCGCGCACGATGGCGCGGCTGAGCACGATGCCCGAACAGCCGCCGAAGGCCTGCAGCGCCCGGCCCATCAGCAGCGCGCCGATGTCCCAGGCAAAGACGCAGCAGACCGTGCCGACCAGGAAGAGGCCGAAGCCGGCGAGCAGCACGGGGCGCCGCCCGAAGCGGTCCGACAGCGGGCCGTAGACGAGCTGCCCCACCGTCAGGCCGATCAGGTAGACCGTGAGCGAGGCCTGCACCGTGCCGTAGTCGACGCCGAAGACATGGACCAGGCCCGGCATGGCCGGAACCAGCACCTGGAGCGCGAAGGAGGACAGCGCCGTCGCGACGATCAGGACCCAGAGCGGCGGAATCCGGCGGATGCGCGCATGCGTTGCATCCTCCATGGCTTCTGCGGGATGATGGCGCGGGACGTGCATGAAACCTTCTTCGTCACGTGGAACACGGGCGCCACAGGACATGACGCTGCAAGGGCCTTCTCCGGGCGCGAAGGGACCGGGCAAGCTGGACGACTGGCACACTCGGCTCGATCGCGTGTTTGCCACCAGCGCCGATCTTTACCGCGATCTGTTCCGCCTGTCTCCGGCGCCCATCACGCTGGAGGACTGGAGCAGGACGAAGCTGCTGATCGAGGAGATCAGGGCGGCAGCCCCGGGCTCGGCCGAGGCCCATGTCCTTGCCCATCCCGAACTGGCCGAACGTTTCGTGCTGAGCCAGGACTACATCGTCGCCAACCCGGCGATGCTGGAGCTCAACCGCGCCGACCGCGAGGAGGGTTACGCCGACTACCTGGTCGCCTTCGAACCCCGCATGGTGCCGCCCATCGCCCGCCTGATCGCCGACCTGGTGGCGGGCAACACCGACGTCGTCTGGCCCGAGATGGCCTGCAAGGCCTACGACGGATCCGAGATCGTGCTGCGCGGCCGGGTCTTCATCCCGCCCGACCTTCTCGACACCTGGTCGCTGGCGGTCTCGACCTTCGAGGACATCACCGCCGAGCGCGAGGACGAACGCCAGCTGCGCGAGGCGCGCGACAACTACGAGCGGGCCAATGCCGCCAAGGCCGAGTTCGTCGCCAACATGAGCCACGAGTTCCGCACGCCGCTCAACGCCATCATCGGCTTTGCCCAGGTCCTGCGCGACGAGATGTTCGGCCCCCTGGGCAGTCCGCGCTACAGCGGCTGCATCGCCGACATCCTGGAGAGCGGCGAACACCTGCTCGACCTGGTCAACGACATCCTGGACCTCGCCAAGGCCGACGCCGGCCGGCTGGAGCTCGAGGAATCGGTGGTCGATGTCGCCGTGCTGGTCGAGCAGTCGATGCGCTTCGTGCGCGACCGCGCCGCCCGCGAGCGCATCACCATGGAGACAAGGCTGGACCGCGACATGCCCCGGCTGCTGGGCGACAACCGGCGGCTGCGCTAGCTGCTGCTCAACCTGCTGACCAATTCGGTGAAGTTCACGCAGAGCGGCGGCACCATTGTCACCAGTGCGGGCTCGGGGGAGGAAGGCGGCTTCGCCATCACCATCGCCGACACCGGGATCGGCATGAGCCCCGAGGAACTGCTGATCGCCATGGAACCCTTCGGCCAGATCCAGCGCCGCAGGCGTGGCCGCCTGGAGGGCACGGGCCTAGGCCTGCCGATCGCCCGGCGCATCGCCGAGATGCACGGCGGCGCCCTGGAGATCGAGAGCACACCGGGCAAGGGCACCACCGCCCGCCTGCTGCTGCCGGCCGGCCGCATCGCCCCTGCCCGGGAACGGCTGTCGGGGGACTGAAGCCCTCTCCGCTCTTGCCGAGCGGCACGGGGCAACGCAGTGTTGCGCTCCAGTTCGTCCCCCGGAGGTTTGCCTACATGAAGACCCATGCCCGTGTCGTCGTCATCGGCGGCGGCGTCCTTGGCTGTTCCATCGCCTATCACCTGACCAAGGCGGGCTGCGCCGACGTGCTGCTTCTGGAGCGGGCCGAACTGACCTCCGGCTCGACCTGGCATGCCGCGGCCAACATCCACGCCATGCACGGCAATGCGAGCCTCGCCCGTCTGCAGGACTACACGATCAAGATCTACGACCGGCTTGAGGAGGAAACCGGGCAGTCGGTCGGCCTGCACCGCTGCGGCGGCCTCTATCTCGCCACCAGCCAGGAGCGCTTCGACGAGCTGAAGATCCAGCGCGCGCGGGCCCGGTACCTCGGCCAGGAGTTCGAGATCGTCGGCCCCGAGGAGATCAGGAAGCTCAATCCTCTCGTGAAGATGGACCGCGTGCTGGGCGGCATGTGGGGGGCGAGCGACGGCCATGTCGATCCCTCCGGCGTCACCCAGGCCTTCGCCAAGGGTGCGCGCATGGGCGGCGCCACGATCGAGCGCGAATGCCCCGTCACCGCGCTGACCCAGCGCAGCGACGGTGGCTGGGACGTCACCACGCCCAAGGGCAACGTGGTCGCCGAGACCGTGATCAACGTCGCCGGCCTGTGGGCGCGCGAGGTTGCCGCGCTGGCGGGCTATCACCTGCCCCTGATGCCCATGGAGCACCAGTACGTCGTCACCGAGAACGTCCCCGAGATCGAGGCCCTGGGCAAGGAGATGCCCCTGACGCGCGACCAGGACGGCGAGTTCTACATGCGCCAGGAGGGCAAGGGCCTGCTGCTGGGCTGCTACGAGCGCCACGGCGTCCACTGGGCGATCGACGGTACGCCGCTCGACTTCGGCATGCAGCTTTTCCCCGACGCCATCGAGCGCATGGAAAAGAACATGGAGGCCGCGATGACGATCATCCCGGCCTTCGGCAACGCCGGGCTCAAGCGCGTCGTCAACGGCCCGATGATCTGGTCGCCCGACGCCGCCGCCCTGGTCGGCCCCATCCCGGGCCTGAAGAACCATTTCTGCGCGGCCGGCATGATCCCCGGCTTCAGCCAGAGCGCCGGTGTCGGCTGGGCGCTGGCCGCCTGGGTGCTCGAGGGCGAGCCGCCGCTCGACATGATGCCGCTCGACGTCTCGCGCTTCGGCGACTGGGCGGGCCAGGGTTACGTGCTGGCGCGCACCGCCGAGAACTACGGCAAGCGTTTCGCCATCTCCTACCCCGGCGAGGAACGCCTGGCCGGGCGCCCGCTCAAGACCTCGCCGGTCTACGACCTGATGAAGGACAAGGGCGCGGTGATGGGCGCGAGCTACGGCTTCGAGCGCCCGCTGTGGTTCGCAGGCAAGGGCGAGGAGCCCCGCGACATCCTGACCTTCCGCCGGCCCAACTGGTTCGACGCCGTCAAGCGCGAGTGCAAGGGCCTGCGCGAGGGTGTCGGCATGATCGAGATCTCGGGCTTCTCGAAGTTCGAGGTCGAGGGACCGAAGGCCGAGGCTTTCCTCGACCAGGTGCTGGCCTGCCGCTTGCCCCAGAAGATTGGCCGCACGGTGCTTGCCCCCATGCTCAACCGCAAGGGCGGCATCATCGGCGACTTCACGGTCACGCGCCTTGGCGACCAGCTCTTCTACATCGTCGGCGCCGGTGCCGCCGAACGCTTCCACATGCGCTGGTTCGCCGACCACATGCCGGCCTCGGGTGTGGCCATCCGCCCGGTGACCCTGCAGCGCGCCGGCTTTGCCATCTCCGGCCCCAACGCCCGCACGCTGCTCGGCCGCCTGACCCGCGCCGACCTCTCCAACGCCGCCTTCCCGTTCCTGTCCACCCGCGAGATCGAGGTCGCCATGACCCCGGTGCGCGCCATGCGCATCGCCTTCACCGGCGATCTCGGCTACGAACTCCACGTCCCGGCCGAATACCAGCGCGCGCTCTACCACGGCCTGATGGAAGCCGGCGCCGACCTCGGCCTGACGCTCGCCGGCAGCCGCGCCCTCGACAGCCTGCGCCTGGAAAAGAGCTACGGCCGCTGGGGCACCGAATACACCGCCGACACCACGCCGATGGAAGCCGGCCTCGACCGCTTCGTGAAACTCGACAAGGGGAGTTTCATCGGCAAGCAGGCCCTGGAGCGCGCCGGCAACGAAGGCCCGCGCTACAAGCTGGCGACCATCACGGTCGATGCCGACAAGGCCGATTGCTGGGGCAGCGAGCCGGTGCTGCAGGACGGCAAGGTGGTGGGCGTGGTCAGCTCGGGCGGCTACGGCCACCACGTCGACCGCTCCATCGCCATGGTCTACGTCAACCCCGACCTCGCCGACGACGCCGGGGGGCTGGAGGTCGAGATCCTTGGCGAGATGCGCAAGGCCAGGCTGGAGCCGCAGGCGCTGTTCGATCCGGGCAACGAGCGGCTGCGGGGGTAGGTGTTCGCGGGATCGCATCCCAGGGCATGCTCTGGTTCATTGCTCATTCGGATGCTGGACTGAAGGCATGTTGCAATTAGGGGGAAGTTTACTTAGTTCCTGCTTGATGACGGCTACCGCTTCCCCAGAGTTAGCCAAGCCTATTGAGTAAACTGCAACCGTAATAGTCACCGAAATCCTGGCATTCAGTTGCCAGCAAGAACGGGCCCGGTACACTGATGTGACGATCCATCATGCCATAGGGAGGAGCGGGGCATGTCCCACGAAGCGACGGACGAGGCGGCGGTGCGCGCGCTGGCGCAGGACTATTACGACACCATGGTCGCGGCCGACGAGGCGGGCATCCGCCGCGTCTTCGATTCCCGCGCTCCCGTGGTGGGCCATTTCCAAGGCCAGCTCCTGTGGCAGGACCTCGACGCCTTCATTGCCGAAACCTGCGACTTTGTCGGCAAGCACGGCAAGGAGGAGTCCCGCATCGAGCGCGTGGAACTCCACGGTGACACGGCCTACGCGGTCGTCGGCGGTCGCTACGCCGAACTCTGGTTTGAGGACCAGCTTGCCATGGTGAAAATCGACGGCAACTGGCGCGTTGTAGCGAAGACGTTCTGGGTGAAGCCGATGACGTGAATCATACAGTCCAGAATTACAGCGACAGTTTACCTACTTCCGCGCCCTTCCGGCGCGCCCTCACACCTCCGGCCCCCAGTCGTCATAGGCCGGCAGGCCGTCCTCCAGCTTGAGCCAGTCGAGGTGGGTATCGGCGAAGATGTGGTAGCCGGGCGTCACGTCGGCTGCGCGGTCCAGGCTGCCGACGGTGATGTCGAGTTCCCTGGCGCCGTCGATCTCGAAAACCAAGTGGGTGCCGCAGGCTGCACAGAAGAAGCGGGAAGCCGGAGGCGTCGATTTCAGCCGCGCCGGGTTTCCCTTCGTCCAGGCGAGGCGGTCGACGGGAAAGGTTATCCAGGTGACCACCGGGGCCGCGCTGACGCGGAGGCAGATCGTGCAGTGGCAGTGCATGACACGCAGCGGATCGCCCTCCGCCCGGTAGCGGACCTCACCGCAGAAACAGCCGCCCTCCCAGACCATGTCATTCCTCCCCCTATGCCCGTTGGCATGGTGCCACGTTCGGGGCGCGGCTGCATCTTCGGCGCTACCGGCTCGGTGATAGTTCAGCAAACCGGCCTGCCTGGCTGGCAAGAGACGGCCCTGCCCACTCGTCAGGCGAGCCATGACGCACCAAATTCGCATCGCATTTGCTGCGTACGGGATGCTCGCCATGGATATCACCAAGGACATTCGCCCCCTGACGGAGTTCAAGCGCGATACCGCGCGCTTCGTCGATCATCTGCGTGAAAGCGGCCGGCCCTCTGTGCTGACCGTGAACGGCAAACCTTCGCTGGTGGTGATGGACGCGGCGGCCTGGCAGGCGATGCAGGATCGCATGGATCATGCCGAGGCGGTCGCCGGTATCCGCGAGGGTCTCCAGCAGGCAAGGCGCGGCGAAGGCGCCGATGCGGCTGCCGTCTTCGATCGGCTCGCCGCCAAGGCATGACGGCTGCCTGGCGGGTCGTCGTCACGCCGCGCGCGGCGGCCGACCCCGCCGATGCCCACGCATGGCTACAGGCTCGCAATCCGCGCGCGGCGGCTGACTGGCTCGCCAGCATGCGCGAGACGATCCTGGGCCTTGCGGCAATGCCGCAGGCGCATCCGCGCGCACCGGAAAGCCATGCCTTCGATGTCGAGGTGCGACGGGCAGTCATACGTCATGGCAGACCCTGGGACGGCGACGTCATGTAAGGAGGCGGCCTGGGTGAACGGCACGGCCCTGCCGCAGTGACTGCCTGGGAAATGACAGCGACAGTCTGCTCAGTATTGCCGCTTGGCGGCGGCTGCCGGGGCCAGACAGAATGTAGTGGCCGTCAAGGTGAAGCGCCGCTTCGCCGCACCGGACGAAACCGCCAGCCGCACCGAACTCGAACCGTCAACAGGAGGCATCCATGCTCACCGGCACCTGCCACTGCGGCGCGACCCACTGGACGCTGGAGGGCGACCCCGGCCCGGCGACGGCGTGCAACTGCACGCTCTGCGTCCGCTACGGCACGCTCTGGGCCTACGACTACGAGAACGAGCGCATCCGCGTGCATGGGCCGCACGCCTCCTACACCCGCGCCGACACGGCCGAGCCGTCGCTGGAAATCCTGTTCTGCCCGACCTGCGCCTGCGTCCTCTCCTAGCGCGGCCTCAAGCCCGACGCGCAGGGCCGCCGCCGCATCGCCGTCAACCTGCGCCTGGCCCCGGCCGAGGCGGTCGCCGAACTGCCCATCGACCACTTCGACGGCCTGGACAGCTTCGACGACCTGCCACGGGACGGAAGGTGCGTGCGGGACCTGTGGTTCTAGGGCAGCGCTGCAGCCCGCAGCCATGCGGCACCTGTTCCATGAACCGCGAATCCAGCGGCGCACAGGCGCTCTCGCACCGGCGCATGAGCCTGGCCCGGCACCCTGACGGACCACCCCGGAGGTAACTGCCCCCGGCACCTTCGGGCGCGGCCGGCCGTCCGGTTTTCGTGGTCAGCGGTGCCCGCCGTTCCCATATCCAGAGAAGGATCGAACGACCAGCTCGCAGGCATCCAGGCAAGCCGATGGACGAGGGGATGGGGACATGGAGGTGCTATCGGAGTGGGTGCGCGGCTCCGTGTTCAACGAGGTGGCGACTCTGCTGGCGCTGGCCGCTGCGATCGGATTCCTGGGCCTGCTGCTGCGCCAGCCGCTGATCGTCAGCTTCATCGCGGTGGGCATCGTCGCCGGCCCCTCCGTGCTCGACATCGTCCACTCCGCCGAGCCGATCGACCTTCTGGCCGAACTGGGCGTGGCCGTGCTGCTGTTCCTGGTCGGCATCAAGCTCGACGTGCAGCTGATCCGCTCGCTGGGCCTGGTCTCGCTGGCCACGGGCCTGGGCCAGGTGATCTTTACCGCCGCGGTCGGCCTCGCGATCTGCCTGGCACTGGGCATGGACCCGGTGACGGGACTCTACGTCTCGGTCGCCCTGACCTTCTCGAGCACTATCATCATCGTCAAGCTGCTCTCGGACAAACGCGAGATCGATTCCCTGCACGGGCGGATCGCCCTGGGTTTCCTGATCGTGCAGGACCTTGTCGTGGTGCTGGCGATGATCGTGCTCTCGGCCCTGGGCATCGGTCTCGACCCCGAGGCCGGTCTCGGCGCGATCCTCTGGGTGCTGGGCGCCGGCCTTGCCATGGTCGTGGTCGTCGTCCTGTTCATCCGCTACGTCGCCGACCCGCTGACGGCGCGCCTCGCCCATGCGCCGGAGCTGCTGATCGGCTTTTCCGTCGGCCTCGCGGCGGCCTTCGCCGCGGCGGGCGACGAGCTGGGCCTGGGCAAGGAACTGGGCGGCCTGATGGCCGGTGTCGCACTTGCCTCCACACCGTTCCGCGACGCCATCTCGGCCCGTCTGGCGCCCCTGCGCGACTTCCTGCTGCTGTTCTTCTTCGTGGCGCTGGGCGCACGCCTCGACCTCGGCGCGCTGGGGCCCGACGCGCTGGAAGCCGCCGTGCTGTCGGCCTTCGTGCTGATCGGCAACCCGATCATCGTCCTCATCATCATGCAGGTGCTGGGCTACCGGCGCCGGACCGGCTTCCTGGCCGGCCTGACGGTGGCCCAGATCAGCGAGTTCTCGCTGATCTTCATCGCCATGGGCGTGACCCTGGGCCATGTCGGCAACGACACCCTGGGGCTGGTCACCCTGATCGGCCTGATCACGATCGCGACCTCGACCTACATGATCACCTATTCCCACGAACTCTACCGGTTCTGCGAGCCGCTGCTGGGCTGGTCCGACCGCCTGGGCCGCGCGCAGCCGGTCGACGAGGACGCGGCAGGTGCCGCGGGCCACGATATCGTCATCTTCGGCCTGGGGCGCTACGGCGGGGCGCTGGGCCTGCGGCTGTCGCGCCGCGGCTGGCGCGTCCTGGGCATCGACTTCAGCCCGGCGGCGGTGCGCCACGGCCGCAGCGGACAGATCGACACGATCTACGGCGATGTCACCGACCCGGAGTTCCTGGCGACCCTGCCGCTGTCCACGGTCCGCTGGGTGGTCTCGACCATCCGCGAGCACCACGGCGGCGTGCACCAGGCCGACGCCCATCGCGTCTTCATCCAGGCCCTGCGGGAGCAGGGCTACCGCGCGCGCATCGCCGTCACCGCGGCGCGGGACGCCGACCGCGCCTCGTTCCTGGGCGCCGGCGCCGACCTGGTGCTGGAACCGTTCCAGGACGCCGCGGACCGCGCCGTCGAACTGCTCGAATCCGATGGCCGACCGGTCCGCCTGGAAGACAGCGCGCCGGAAGGTCAGCGGGGCATTGACGATTGATCCAGCACCCCACCCAGCACTCAAGGGAGAACCGACGATGAAGCACATCCTGGTGGCCACCGACCTGACTGCCCGCTCCGACAGGGCGATCGAACGGGCCTTTTCCCTGGCCCGGGAGACGGGCGCCGAACTGACCATCCTGCACGCGGTCGACGACGAACTGCCTGCCTCGGTCGCCGACCAGATCAAGGCGGAGGCAGAAGCTTCCATCGAACGCCTCTGCCAGGGTCCGGCGGGCCAGGGCCTGCGCGCGGTGCACCGGCGCGTCGGCTTCGGCCGTGGTTTAGAGCTGGTGCTGCGGCACGCCGAGGAGGTCGCCGCCGACCTTCTGGTGCTCGGCGTCCACCGCAATGCGTCCGGGCGCGGCCTCTTCGTGGGCACCACCGTGGAACGCATCATACGCCACGGCGAGACGCCGGTGCTGGTGGTCAGGGACCGGGTCGAGGGGCCCTACCGCAAGGTCCTCGTGGCGGTCGATTTCTCGCCCTACTCGCGGCGCGCCGCGGAATTCGCCCTGAGCGAACTGCCGATGGCGGAAGTTGTCCTGGTGCATGCCTACGACGTGCCCTTCAAGGGCTTCATCACCGGGCGCTCGGCCCGCGAAGAGGTCAGCAAGCGCCACCAGGAGCAGTTCGACGCCATGGTCGAGGGCGAGATGAAGGCCCTCGTCGACTCGCTGCCCGAAAACGGCAACCGCATCGAACGGGTGATGCGCGAAGGCACCGTGCGCGAGGTCATCATTAACCAGGTCAAGCAGCGCAAGCCCGAACTGCTGGTGATCGGTACCCACGGGCGCAACGGCGTCGCCCACGCCCTGCTCGGCAGCGTTGCCGAGGACCTGCTGAACGCACCGCCCTGCGACGTGCTGGCGGTCAAGGCATGGTGACCGCGCGACCGTGACACCGCGGGCAATGACCCTGGCCCGGCCCCGGCTCCGTTCCCGCACTTGCCCCGGCGGGACAAGTGTGGCTCAAGTTGTCCGGGATGACGACAAGCGGCGGAGGACAGCCCATGGAGATCGAAGCACTGCACTCGGACACGAACCGGGCCACCGTTGCGCGGGATGTCGAGGCCGCACTGCTCGAGGACGGCCACCTTGTCCTGACCGGCCCGCGGCTGGCCTGCGTCGGTGCGGCGCTGGCAGCCTGGAGCGGTTTTGCGGCGCTGCCGCTGGAGCTGCGCCAGAGGTACCACCAGTCCGTGCGCGCGGGCGAGGCAAGGGGCGGCTGGTCGCTGATGCGCGAACATCCCGTCTACACCAGCCACATGGGCGCGGGTGAACTCGAAAGCGCCGAACCCAAGCAGGAATACGGCTTCAGCGTGGAGACCGGGCGCACCCTGTGGCCCGACGAGCAGGTCGCGCCGGGGTTTGCCGCCGGCGCCAGGGCTGCCGCGGAACTGCTCGACGCGACATCCCGCGCGCTGCTCGCCGCGTTCGAGCGTGTCCTGGGCGAGGCCCCGGGTTTCCTGCGCCATGCCCCGGCCTACATGGCGCTCAAGCACTGTCCCGCCCGGCCTTCCGGCGCGGCCGACGGGACCGGGCTGCACGAACATTCCGATGCCGTCGTCTTCACGATGCTGGCCCAGAGCATGGCATCGCTCCAGATCCGGGGGCGCGACGGGGACTGGCTCACCGCGCCGGCCGACCCGGCGGGGGCCCTGGTCGTGATCCCCGGCGACTGGATGGAGCTCTTCACCAACGGGCGCATTCCCGCGGTGCGCCACCGCGTGCTGGATACAGTCCAGCCACGCACCAGCCTTGCCTTCTTCCAGAACCTGGCGCCCATGCCGGTCGGCCCGCTGGCGCGTTTCGTCGGCGAGGGGCAGCCGGCCCGTTACCCCACGGTCGCCAGCGACATCGACTATGTCGGGGGAGAAAGCGGCGTGCCGCGCTGGCAAACCGCGCAGGCCGCCGCATCGGCGGGTGTACCGGCAGGCTGACCGTCCCACCCCGACCCGTTTCCGCCCCGAGGAAAACCCTGCCGATGGCGACCTGGAATGCCGACGACCTGCCCCGCGCCAGCCGCGATCCCGCGGTGCTGGTGGCCGACCTGGAGCGCTGGGGTTACTGCCTGGCGGACGGCTTGCTCGATCGCGCGGCGCTGGCGCGCACGGTCGCGGCGGTGCGCGCGACGGAGGCCCGGCGTGCCGGCCCCGATGCGCCCACGACCTATGACGGGCGCGAGGGCGACCAGTGGCTCCTGCTGCTGGCCGGCGAGGACGGCTTCGAGGACCTGATCACCAACGCCACCGCGCTCGCCCTGGTGCGCCATGTCCTGGGGCAGCACGTCAATCTTTCCGGTTTCTCCTGCCACATCGTCCATCCCGGCAACGACGTCATGGGCCTGCACACCGACCAGTGGTGGCTGCCCCCGCCCGTGGTGCCCGGCGCGGCGGCGGTGCGGCCCGGCGACATCACGCGCGGCCGGCAGCCCTACGGGGCGCCGGAGATCGCCACCGGGCCGATCAGCCCGGCGGTGGTGGTCAACGTCATGTGGGCACTCTCGGACTTCAGCGAGAACAGCGGGGCGACACGTTTCGTGCCCGGCAGCCACCTGTCGGGCCACCATCCCGACCCCGCGATCGACTGGCCGACGGTGAGCGCGGAGCTGCCGGCCGGCGGCGCGGTGATCTGGGATGCGCGCTGCTGGCACGCCTCGGGCGCCAACCGGGGCAACGGCGCGCGGATGGGCATCACGGCGACCTTCATGGGGCCGCAGTTCCGCCAGCAGCAGAACTTTCCCTATGCCCTGCGCCCCTCGGCCCAGGCAGCACTTTCCGACGAGTTGCGCAGCCTGCTCGGCTTTCGCGTCTGGAACGACTACGGCGCCAGCGACGATTTCGCGGCGGAATTCGCGCGACCGGGCTACGCACGCGGCGACTGAGTTCCCGGCATGACCCGGTCAGGGTTCGTAGCCGTAGGCCTGAAGATAGGGGCCGAAGGCCTGCTGCAGCCGTGCGGCGAAGTCGGGTGAGAGTTCCCGGCGCCAGCGTCCCACGATGCCGCCGTGAAGATGGCTGACATGGAGATTGGTGACGGGGTCGAAGTGGTCGACACCGGGCGGCGTCTCGGTTTCCAGCCGCGCGACCACGGTGGCGGCGCGTTCGGTTCCCGTCGCCGCGTCGATCGCCGCGATGCCGGCCTGGGTGACCTGCGTGTGCATGTAGCCGGGACCTGCCGCGCCCGACGCGCGACGTGGCGCAGCTCAGGGCGGACATGGATGCCTGGGGCTACTGCCTGCTCGCCGAGGCGCTGCCGGCCGACCGGCTGGCTCAGATCCGCCTGCGCCTGGAGGAACAGGCCGAGGCGGAGGTCCGCCGCGGCGCGCTGGAGATTCCCGACAAGGTCAACGGCCCGGGCAGCACCAACCAGTGGCTGCTGATGCTGATCAACAAGGGCAGGGTCTTCCAGGACGTGCTGGACCATCCGGTGGTCGACCAGGTGCTCGAGCATGTCCTGGGGCCCGACTACCTGCTGAGCGAGAGTTCGGCCCACCTTACCCGGCCGGGCAACCCGGCCATGGCGCTGCATACCGACCAGTGGTGGATGCCTCCGCCGGTGATGCCCGGTGCGCCCCGCGTCGCGGCGGGGCGCATCACCCGCGAGAGCGCCGTCCAGGGGCCGCTGCGCCGCGCCGATCACCCCATCGCGGCACCCATGGTGGTGCAGACCATGCTGATGGTGAACGACTTCACGGAGGCCAACGGGGCGACCCGCCTGGTGCCGGGCAGCCACATGACCGGCGTCCAGCCCGACCAGTCGGTGCCCCATGTCGTGCCCAGCATCGCCGCGGAGGGACCGGCCGGCACGATCGCCATGTGGGAGGGCCGCACCTGGCATTCGGCAGGGCCCAACACCTCCAACGAGATCCGCTACGGCATGCCGACACTCTATGCCGCGCCGCAGATGCGAACGCTGATGAACTTCACGCTGGGAACAAGGCCCGAGGTGCTGGCCGATGCCTCGCCCCGGATGCGCCGCCTGCTCGGCTTCAAGGTCTGGTCTGGCTACGGCTCGACCGGCGAGATGGGCGGCGAATGGGCAAGGCCGGGCGCCGAACTGATCGGCGAACTCGAACCTTGAGGCGTCAGGGTGCAAGGGGGGCGAATGCAGCTATCGGGTCTGCAATGGCGCCGACACCTTCGGGTGCTGGCCGTGTTTGCCGTGTCGGCTTTGGGAGCCTGCCAGTGCAACACCTCGGCCCCGCGGGTTGAATTCTCGGTATTCCTGCAGGTCGATGCAATCCTGGACGGCAGTCAGGTCCGGGGGATCGTGGTGCGCACCGATGGAACGGACCCACCGCCGGTCGGCACGATCGCGGTCATGGCCTTCCGCGCGATCGACGTGCCCCCGGCGCAGCAGGGGGGTGCCATCGACCTGATCCGCACCATGATCGAGGAAGCGGCCCCTGTCGGCTATCATCTCTCGTGCAACGTCGTGGCACCGAGGGGCGCGACGGTCCTGGCGGGCCGATGCCAGTTCGCCCTTCCCGCCAAGCCACGGGATTCCGGCAATTGCGAAGAGTGGCTGGGCCACACCGACAAGGATGGCGTCTACCATCCCGATATCAGCGCCATGCTGCTGCGGTGGGGGCTGGCGCTCATGGACCCCGAGAAAATGGAACGCTGGCGGCGGGAAGATCCCCAAGCTGCGGGTCGTGCCGCTCAGTTCGTCGGGTGGATGAACCAAGCCGAGCAATGGCACTGCGGCTTGTGGCAGGCCGCCTGACCCCTTCTGGCCGATGCCTCGCACCCGATGCGCCGTCTGCCGGGCTTCAAGGCCTGGTCGAGCTTCGCCTTGACCGGCGAGATGGGCGGGAAATGGGCAAGGCCGGGCGCCGAACTGATCGGCGAACTTGAACCCTCAAGCCGCAGCAACGGCGGCGGTCAGGCAGGGACGTCAGGATCGGGAGAAAATGGCGCACCCCGGAGGACTCGAACCTCCAACCTCTTGATTCGTAGTCAAGTGCTCTATCCAATTGAGCTAGGGGTGCGCAGCCAAGTCGTGTCCCGGCTGGCCGGGACCCGGCGAAGGCGTGGAACCTAATCGAAGCCACGCCCGGCTGCAAGCCCTTGCAAAGGCCTTGAAAAGGCTGGGATTTGAGCCTTGTGACGCCCAATTGGGTCGCGTACTATCCGGCCCGTCGACGTTCCGGTCAGGGGGCGGCAATTGCTCGGCGTTGGGGGCACCTCCACCATGATCACGTTCGACGTTTTCATCTCCGCCGCAGGGCGATAGGTTTCCCGCATGACCGTTGCTTCACGCACTTTCGTCCTCGTCAGCGCTCTCGCCCTGCTCGCAGCCTGCGAGACGGCCGACGAGACGCTCTTTCCCAGCCTGACCGGCGAGGACCCCGCGGGCGCTGCGCCCCAGAGCGAGATGATCGCGATCGGCGGCGACGACAGCGTCGCGGTCGAGCAGCTCGGCCCTCTGGGCGTCGACCAGCCCGTCGTCGTTGCCGGCAACTACGGCAACACCGGCACGGTGGTGAGCCAGAAGGTGCGCGACATCGCGGGCGAGCTGGAGACCCTGCAGCGCGCGGTCAACCAGAACCGCCACGCCTTCAACAACCAGATCGCCACGACCGAACAGAACGCCCAGCGCTACTACGCCACGATCGCGGCCATCATGGCCCGCCTGCAGATCGGCACGACGCCGGGCAACCCGGTCCTGGTGAGCCAGTTCGACGTTGCCCAGACCCAGCTCGAACAGCTGGTCAACGACGTCGCCGCCTTCAACACCCTGGGTTCTGCCGTGGCCTCGAACGCGGCGACGAGTTCCTATCTCTCGAACGCCATCGACGGCACCCTGCGCCTGTCGGGCGCGGTCGAGGAGGACCACCGCCAGCTCCAGGACCTCGACGATCTCAACGACCGGGCGATCGTCAGCGTCGAGCGCACCATGGGCAACCTCAATGCCGTGGTCAAACGCCAGACCAACTACGTCAACACCGAACGCACCCGTCTTGCCCAGCTTGCCCTGGCGATCAGCAACGGCCGCCTCTACGGTCCCGCGCTCGCCGACATGGGCACCCAGCAGGCCCCGGCGATCTACAGCGGCGAGGGCGCCCTGGCCGGCCGCCAGGCCCTGGTGGTGATCCGCTTCGACCGTCCCAACGTCGCCTACCAGGAGCCGCTCTACCAGGCCGTCAGCGCCGCCCTGGAGCGCAAGCCCAGCGCCGTCTTCGACCTGGTCGCGGTGGCACCGGCCGGCGGCAGCGCCGGCGACGTCGCGCTGGCCGGCAACCAGGTCAAGCGCAGCGCCGAGGACGTTCTGCGCACGCTGACCGAGATGGGCCTGCCGAGCGACCGTGTGTCGATCTCGGCAACGACCAGCTTCGACGCCCAGGCCAACGAGGTCCGCATCTTCGTGCGCTGATCCGGCGCGCCTGCGGGCGCGTAGGAGGAGGCACGAGCCGCGATTGCCCTGCTGACGGGAGGTCCCGATGCGTCGCCTTGCCCTGACGGCCCTGTTTGTCCTCACCATCCTGCCCGCCTGGGCCCAGTCGGCAGCCGAAAGCGCCGATGCCCTGGCCGTGCGCAGCGTCATCACCGAGCAGCTTGCCGCCTTCAACCGCGACGACGGCAACACCGCCTGGGGCTTTGCCGCACCCAACATCCAGGCCCGCTTCCAGACCGTGGAGACCTTCATGGCCATGGTGCGCGGCGCCTATGCCCCGGTCTACCGCTCGGCGTCGGCCGCCTTCGGGCCGCTGACCGGCAGCGGCGACCATCTGCTCCAGGAAGTCGTGGTGACCGGCCAGGACGGCCTGCAGGTGCTGGCGCGCTACGCCATGGCGCGCCAGGTGGACGGCAGCTGGAAGATCGAGGGTGTCGCCATCGAGGAACTGCCCCAGCTCAACGTCTGAACCCGCTCACCAGGGCAGCGGGCGGCCGTCGTAGTTGGTGAAGCTGCCGCTCCTGTCCAGCGTTGCGCCGGCGATCACCCGGCGCAGGCCCTGCGCGCTCTCGCGCGGCGTGACCGGTGCATCGGCACCGCCCATGTCGGTGCGCACCCAGCCGGGATGCAGCGCCAGCACCGTGATCGCCTGCCCGGCCAGTTCGCGCGCCAGGTTGACCGAGACCATGTTGAGCGCCGTCTTGCTCGACCGGTAGATGTAGTCGCCGCCCGAACCGTTGTCGGCGATCGAACCCATCAGGCTGGAGACGTTGGCGATGACGCGCCGCTCGCTCGCCCCGACCAGGTCGGCCAGCGCCTCGCTCACCCGGTAGGGACCAAGGACGTTGGTGCGGAGGGTGCGTTCCCAGGCCTCGTAGTCGACGGCGCCGAAATCCTGGCGCTCGCCGCCGATGACACCGGCGTTGTTGATGAGCACGTCGATCGCCTCGTTGTCGAGCGCCTCGCGCAGCGCCGCGATGGCCGCGCCGTCGGTGACGTCGAGGGCATGGACCAGGCCGTCGTGCCCCTTCAGGGCGGCCACCAGGTCGCTCGCCTCGGCCGGCCTGCGGCAGCAGGCGTGGACACGCCAGCCCTCCGCGGCGTACTGGCGCGCCAGTTCCAGGCCGATGCCGCGGTTGGCGCCGGTGATCAGGACAACAGCCATCGTCACGTCTCCCGCCGCGTCACCACGGCACGCTCGCACCGTTGTGGCGCAGGAAGGTGCCGCTGTGCCGCGGCCCCAGGGTATCGATCAGGGCGCGCATGTCGGACACGCTCTCCTCGGGCGTCAGGTCGGCAACGGGCCCCGACATGTCGGTGGCGACGAAACCGGGCGTGAAACAGACCGCGACGATGCCGCGCGGCGCCAGGTCGATGGCCATGGAGCGGGTGATCATGTTCAGCGCCGCCTTGCTCGTGTTGTAGGGAAAGTCGCTGCCGTTGTCGGCCCAACCTAGGCTGCCGTTGCCGCTGGAGATCTGCACGATGCGCCTGTCCCGGCTGGCGGCGACATGATCGACGAAGGCCTCGCACATCGCCATGGTGCCCATGACGTGGACATGGAATTCCTCCATCCACTGGGCATCCGAGAAACGGCCGTAGCCCTCCTCAGGGCCGAGCCACATGCCGGCATTGTTGATCAGCAGGTCGATGGGCTGGCCGGCGAGCTTGTCTGCCAGCGCGGCGATGCCGCCACGGTCGGCGACGTCGAGGCGATGGATGTGAAGGTAGGGACCGGACAGCGCCTGCAGCAGGGCGGCGCCATCGGGATCGCGCGCGCCGGCATGCACGGTCCAGCCCGCCGCCAGGTACTGGCGTGCGAATTCCAGTCCGATGCCCCGGCTGGCGCCGGTGATGAGGGTGGTGGGCATGGTCGCTCCCGCTTGCCTGCGGCGACCTTAACGCGCCGCGGCCCAGGCGCGATAGCCGGTCATGCCGAGCAGGCTCCCGGCTTCCCAGATGCCGCGCCCGATGGCTCGGGCCATGCAGTCGGCCGCCAGCGCGCCGATGCGGGCGAGTTCGCCGGCCTCGACGATACCCTCCCGCGTGCCGCTCGCCAGGCAGAAGATCGTGTCGCCGTCGAAGGGTGTGTGCACCGGGCGCAGGGCGCGGGCGTAACCGTCGTGCGCCATGATGGCAACGCGGCGGGCCTGCGCCTTGTCGAGGCGGGCGTTGGTCGCGACCACGCCGATCGTCGTGTTTTCGCCCGGCATGGCGCCTTCGGCACCGGCCTGGGCATCGATGTCGACGCGTTGCGGCGCAACCTGTCCGCCCATCTCGCCGTCGCGCTCGAAGGGCCAGGCCCACAGGGTGGTGCTGCCGGGCATGACCGGCGAACCCACGGCATTGACCGCGACCAGGGCGCCGACCTGCAGCCCGTCGCCGCAGACCAGGGAGGCGCTGCCCAGCCCGCCCTTGAGCCCGCCGCCGAGCACGCCGGCCTGGGCGCCGTAGCCGGCCCCGGCGTTGCCCAGCGCGAAGCTTTCGCCGGCGGCGGCGACCGCCTGCCGCCCCAGATCCCGGTAGGGCGGGTTCTCGCCCCAGGCCTTGTCGCCGCCGTTGAGCAGGTCGAAGAGGATCGCGGCCGGCACGATCGGCACGACGACGTCGCGGATGGCAAAACCCCGCCCCCGAGCGGCGAGCCAGGCCATCACGCCGCCGGCAGCATCCAGGCCGAAGGCCGAACCGCCCGAGAGCACCACGGCATCGACGGCATCGACCAGGCAGGTCGGGTCGAGCGCCTCGATGTCGCGCGTACCCGGCGCGCCGCCGCGCACGTCGACGCCGGCGCTGCTGCGCGTCCGGGGCAGCACCACGGTGACGCCGCTGGCGGCATCGTGGTCGTGCGCATTGCCCACGAGGATGCCCTCGACATCGGTGATCAGGTTACGCGGCCCCGCCTGCATCGTCGTCAGTCCCTGCGCCAGTAGCGTTCCATCATCAGGTAGGTGACCGAGGCGGTCCACGCGATCAGCACCAGGCCGTTCAGGGCCTCGGTGCCGGCAAGCAGGCGCAGCGGTCCCAGGGGCACGATGTCGCCGTAGCCCAGCGAGGTGTAGGTTGCCGCCGAGAAATAGACATAGTCGGCGATGTGGCCTTCGAAATTGCCCTCGCTGAAGCCCGAAAAGCCGGCCGCGGGGACCAGCCAGTCGAGCACGACATAGGCAACGGCATAGACATAGACCTCGATGGTATGCGCCAGAAAGGCGCCCAGCAGCATGACGACGATGCGCAGACGCGGACGCAGACGCGAATGTTCCGTCATGGTCTGGGCCCGTCGCAGGAACTCGTAATGGACCAGGATCGTCGTGCAGACGAGGACGACCGAGGCCAGCGTACCGATCAGCATGAGGAACCCGTTGCTTGCCGCCTTGCCTTGCGCTTGCGCACGCCGAACAATAGCCCGCCCGGCACCTTATGCCATGACAGGAAAACGATGACCGTCCTTCGCAGCGCCCGCCACCTCTGGGCCCTCCTCATTCTCGCGACGGGCCTTGCGGGTCTGGCGCTGCCGGCAACGGCGGCCAACCCGCCCGCGGTCTCCGAGCGCTTCATGGTCTCGACAGCCAATCCGCTGGCGACCATGGCGGCCCGCGACATCATCCTGCAGGGCGGCAGCGCGGTCGACGCCGCGATCGCGGCCCAGCTCGTGCTGACCCTGACCGAGCCGCAATCCTCCGGCCTGGGCGGCGGCGCCTTCCTGCTGACCTTCGATGCCGCAAGCGGTGCGGTCGCCAGCTACGACGGCCGCGAGACCGCGCCCGCCGCGGCCACGCCAGACCTTTTCCTGCGCCCGGACGGCAGCGTGATGGACTGGACCGAAGCGGCCGAGGGCGGCATTTCGGTCGGCGTGCCGGGAGTGCTGGCCATGCTGGAGATGGCCCATGGCGAACATGGGCGCCTGCCCTGGGCCGATCTCTTCGGGCCGGCCATCGCGCTGGCGCAGAACGGCTTCATCCTCTCGCCCCGGCTCCACGAGGTGCTCGACTGGGTCGAGGGTCCCGAACGGTTCCCGGCCTTCTACCACCAGTTCTATGCGCTGGACGGCACGCGCAAGCCGGTCGGCACGCGGCTGACCAACCCGGCGCTGGCGCAGACCCTGCGCGTCCTGGCCCGCGACGGGTCCGACGCCTTCTACCGGGGCGCCATCGCAGAGGAGATCGTGGCCGCGGTCGGGGACACGCAGGTCAACCCCGGCGCCATGACGCTGGCCGACCTGGCGGGTTACCAGGCCGTGCGGCGCGATCCGGTCTGCACGCCCTACCGCACCTGGACGGTCTGCGGCATGGGGCCGCCGAGCAGCGGCGGCATCGCGGTCGCCCAGATCCTGGGCCTGCTCGAGCGTTTCGACATGGCCGCGGTGCAGCCCGGCAGCCTGGAGGCCGTGCACCTGATCGCCGAGGCCGAACGGCTGGCCTATGCCGAACGCGACATGTTCGTGGCCGACAACGATTTCGTCGCCGTGCCGCTCGAGGCCCTGCTCGACCCCGCCTATCTGGCCGGACGCTCCGCCCTGATCGACCCTGCCGCGAGCATGGGCATCGCGCAGCCCGGCCTTGCGCCCGGCGACCGTGCCGCCTTCGACGACGAGACCAACCTGGGGCTTTCGACCAGCCACATCAGCATCGTCGACCAGGAGGGCAATGCCGTCTCCATGACGACCAGCATCGAGCGCGGATTCGGCAGCCGCCTGATGGCCGGCGGCTTCTTGCTCAACAACGAACTCACCGACTTCGCCTTCGAGGCGCAGGTCGACGGCCTGCCGGTGGCCAACCGCGTCGAGGCAGGCAAGCGGCCGCGCTCCTCGATGGCGCCGACCCTGGTGCTCGATCAGGACGGCGGCGTGGTCATGGCGATCGGCACGGTCGGCGGCTCGCGCATCATCTGCTACGTCGCCAAGACCCTGATCGCCCGGCTCGACTGGGGCCTCGACATCCAGGCCGCGATCGAGTTGCCCCACTTCCTTAACCGCAACGGCACAACCGAACTGGAGGAGGGCACCGACCTCGTGGCACTGGTCCCGGCGCTGGAAGCCATGGGCCACGAGGTCACGCTGGGCACTATGGATACCGGTCTTGCCGGCTTCTTCATCGAGGGCGGCACGATCACCGGCGGGGCCGATCCGCGGCGCGAGGGCACTGCCCTGGGCCGCTGAAAGAGGTGTCGCCCAGGGCGTCACGCTGGTATGTGGGGCGCTCCGACGCCAGCCCGAGGAAACGCCCGTGACCGAGAACCTTCCGGTCGTGTCCCTGAATCAGGGCGCGGCAAAACGTGCCGAGCAGGGCCATCCCTGGGTCTTTTCCAACGAGATTCGCATGGATCCGGCCGCCAAGGCCCTGCCGCCGGGCACGATGGTCCGCATCGTCAGCGACAACAGCGCGCCCTTGGGCGTGGCGATGTTCAACCCCCATTCGCTGATCGCCGCGCGCTTCGTTTCGCGCGATCCCGAGGCGGTGATCGACGGCGCCTTCCTGGAGGGCCGCATCGCCAGTGCGCTGGCCCTGCGCGAGAAGCTCTACGACACGCCCTGCTACCGCCTGGTGCACGCCGAGGCCGACGGCCTGCCCGGCGTGGCGATCGACCGCTACGGCGACATCGTGGTCGCCCAGATCAACAGCGCCGGCATCGACCGGCTGGCCGACGCCCTGGCAGAAGCGCTGATCGCGGTGCTGGGCGTCAAGACCGTGGTGCTGCGCGGCGACAGCCCGATCCGCAAGCTGGAAGGCCTGGAGGAAAACGTCCGCGTCGTCGGCGCGCTCCTGCCCGACAAGGTCGAGGTGCACGAAAACGGCATCTCCTACCGCGCCGACCTGGCGCTGGGCCAGAAGACCGGCTGGTACTTCGACCAGCGCGACAACCGCGCCTTCATGGCCCGCCTGGCCGGGGGCGCGCGCGTGCTCGACGTCTACAGCCACGGTGGCGGCTTCGGCCTGGCCTGCGCCACCGCGGGCGCGACCGACGTCACCCTGGTCGACCGCTCCGAACCGGCGCTCGCCCTGGCATCGCTAGCGGCACAGGCCAACGGCGTCGATGACAAGGTGCGCATCCACGTCGCCGAGGCCTTCGAGGACCTGGCCAAGCGGCGCGACCGGGGCGATCTCTACGATGTCGTGATCTGCGATCCCCCCGCCTTCGTGAAGTCCAAGAAGGATGTCGCGGTCGGCGTGAAGGGTTACCGCAAGCTCGCCCGCCTGGCCGCACGCCTGGTTGCGCCGGGCGGCTACCTGGGCATCGCGAGCTGCTCGCACCACGTCGAATCCGACGCCTTCCTCTTCCAGGTCGGCCGCGGCGTGCACGATACCGGGCGCGAGTCCGCCGTGCTGCGGCGCGCCGGTGCCGGGCCGGACCATCCGGTCCATCCCCAGCTTCCCGAATCGGCCTACCTCAAGTTCCTCGCGTTGCGTCTCGATCCGGGAGCGTGACGGCAAAACGGGTTCCCTGGGGGCCCGTCTCCACCAGCACCAGGTCGCCGCCGTGGGCGCGCATGAGTTCGCGCGCGATCGCCAGGCCCAGGCCCGTGCCGCGCGATCCCTCCGAGAACGCCTCGAACAGGTGCTCCTGCACCCGCGCCGCCACGCCCGGCCCGGTGTCGGCGATCTCCACGATCGTGGCGCCCTCGCCGCGCGAGGCGGCAAAGCGCAGTTCGCCGCCGCTTTGCGCCATCGCCTCGAGCGCATTGCGCGCCAGGTTGAGCAGCACGCGAAACATCTGGTCGCGGTCGGCACGCACGACTACCGCGGCATCGACGCCGTTGCGCCAGACGATCTCGGCGGGCAGGCCGTCGGCCAGCGCCTCGCCCACCTCGTCGACCAGGGGCGCGAGCTCGAAGCGCGAGAAACGCAGCTCGGGCTCCTCGGCGCGGGCAAAGCGCAGGGTGTCCTGGCACAGCTTCACGGCACGGTCGATGGCGGCCAGCACGACCGGAGCCTGACGGCGCACCTGGGGATCGTCCGACATGCTCAGGCGGTCCGAGACCAGGGCGGCGGTGGAAAGGATGTTGCGTAGGTCGTGGCTGATCTTGCTCACCGCGGCGCCGACCGCAGCCAGGCGGATGCGCTGGCGCAGCGCCTCGCGCAGGCCATGTTCCATCTGTGCCAGTTCGCGCTGGGCGATGCCGATCTCGTCGCTGCGCCCGGTGACCTCGATGCCGCGGGTGACGTCCTCCGGATTCTCGCGGAAGGCGATGAGGTTCTCGGTCATGCGCTGCACCGGGCGGACCATCAGGCGCTGCAGCGCCAGGAACACCAGTGCCGCGGTGAAGAACGAGATGATCAGCGAGAGCAGCAGGATGCGCCCGGAGTAATCGATCATGGCGTCGCGCAGCGGCGTTTCCTCGAGCGTCAGGTCGACGATGGTATCGCCCTCGCCCTGGGGCATGCCGCTGATGCGGATGACGCGGCCCTCGGGCGCACCCAGGGTGGCGAAGGCATCGGCGATCAGCCCCAGCACGGTCTCACCGGAGAAGTCGAAGCTGGCATCGACGCCGGGATCGGGCGCCCCCAGCATCAGCGCCGAGACGTTCTCCATCTTCAGGCCGATCGAGCGCACCCCGACATAGTCGAGCAGCTCAAGGGCCAGTTCGGGTGCGACATTGCCGTCGGGCGCGGCCTGCACCACCAGGGTTGCCTGGTAGGCGGCATCGATCTTCTGTTCGAGATAGTCGAGGCGGAAGCGGGAGATCGAGGGGACATAGATCAGCACCTCCGCGATCATGACGAAGGTGATGGTGAGCACGACCAGACGCGCCGAAAGGCCGCGCCAGAAGCCGGGCATCTCGATCCGGGACCCAGCCATGGCAGCTAATGTAGGGACGCGAGAGCCGCGGGCCAATCACACAAACTGCCGGGAAGGCGAAATCTGGTCGCAAACGGGGTTCCTGCGGCCCAATCCTAGCCAAACAGCGCCAGAAAGCGCACCAGGCGCCTCATGCCCGCGCCGAACAGCCTGGAGCTGAAGTAGGACCCGGCGGCGCGCTTGCCGATCTCGACGAAGCTGGGATAGGGCGACACCGCGCCCGCCATGGCCCCGATCTTGAGGCCCCGGGAGATCGCCAGCGTCCACGGCTGCAGCAGGTCGCCGGCGCGTGGGCCCACGATCGCCGCTCCCAGGATCCTGCCCCGCTTCGTCGTCACGACCTTGATCAGGCCCCGGGTGTCGCGCTCGGCGATGGCGCGGTCGACCTCGGCGAAGGGGAACCGCAGGACCGTGACCTCGCCATGCTGCCGGCGCGCCTGCTCCTCCGTCAGACCGACGTTGGCGAGTTCGGGATGGGTGTAGGTGACCCAGGGGAAGGCCTTGAGATCGACCCTGGCGGGCAGCTTCAGCAGCATGTTCCGGATGACGATGCCGGCGTGGTAACTCGCCAGGTGGGTGAACTGGTAGGGTCCCGCGCAATCGCCCACGGCATAGACCTTGCGGTTGGTCGTGCGCAGGTGGGCATCGACCCTGATGCCGGAGCGGTCGTGTTCGATGCCGGCGGCATCCAGGCCCAGGTCGTCGATCGCCGCACGCCTGCCGGTCGCGACCAGCAGGTGGCTGCCTGTGACCGTGCGGGCCTGCCCATGCTCCTCGTAGGCGATCGTGATCGCCCCGGCCGTGCCGGAGACCGACTGCACCGCGACCTTCTCGAGCAGCACGACCCCCTCGTCGAGCAGGCGCGCGCGCACGATGCCGGCCAGTTCGGGATCGTCCTTGGGCAGGATCGGCCCCATGTCGAGCACGGTCACCCTGCAGCCGAGCTGGCGATGGGCCTGGGCCATCTCGCAGCCGATCGGGCCGCCGCCGATGATCAGCAGGTGGCCGGGCCGTTCGGTGAGTTCGAACAGGGTTTCGTTGGTCATCGCCGGCACGTCGGCCAGGCCGGGGATCGGCGGCAGCACCGCGCGGCTGCCGGTGGCGACGACAAATCGCCGGGCGCGGATCGTGCGCCCGGCGGCCTCGACCGTGGCCGGGCCGGTGAAGCGAGCATGACCCATGATCACGTCGACGCCGAAGCCTTCGTAGCGGGCGGCCGAATCATGGGGCTCGATGGCCGCGATGACGCCGCGGACATGGGCGTTGACCGCGGCGAAGTCGACCTGGGGTTCCACGGGAGCGATACCGAAGCGCCCGGCATCGCGCATCGCCTGGGCGGCGTGCCCGGCCGCCAGCAGCGCCTTGGACGGCACGCAGCCGAAGTTGAGGCAGTCGCCACCCATCCTGTGGCCCTCGATCAGGGCGACCTTCTGGCCCATGTGGCTGGCCGCATAGGCGACCGAGAGGCCGCCCGAGCCGGCGCCGATCACGCAAATGTCGAAGTCGTCGCCCGCCATGGCCGTTGTTCCCCGTTCCAGATGCGCCACCCTACTCGACGATCAGGCGATAGTCGGGCGTCGTGTTGAGCGGGCAGGAATAAACGTATTCGCCGGGCTCCAGCGTGATCGCGTAGTCCTGGGTGACACCCTGGTGCAGGCCGCCGCCGGAAACCGAAGGCAGCAGCGCCTTGTCGATCAGGCCGGACCCGCGCAGGTAAAAGCCCAGCATGTAGGGCACGTCCTGGTTGGTGACGCGGAAGATGTACTCGCCCGGCGCAAGGTGCATCGGCGCGTGGGCGGCAAGGCGTTCGTCGGCGGTCTGCGCATTGATCGCCTCGCAATCGGCCTTGGCCGCCGGCTGGTAACCCAGATCCTGGCCGTCCTCGGATTCGAGGAACTGGCAGCCGGTCTGGGTCAGGTCGATCACGGTGGCCTCCTGCGCGAAGGCCGGGGACAGGAAGGCCGCGGCGGTCAGCCCCGCGGCCAGCAGAACGGAACGGGTCGTGGACATGATTCAGTCTCCCTTGAGGCGTGAAACGGGTTGGCGGGATGTCGGGGAATGCCGGCCCCTGCAATGGCGCAGCACGGCCGGCGCCAGCGCCAGCAGTGCCAGGCCGGCAAGGCCGATGACGATCTCGGGCGTCACGACGGAAGACAGCGTGAAGGCCTCGCCGCTGTCGAAGATCGAACCCAGGCCCGCGCCCACGATGTTGAAGACCGCGGTGCCGGGGATGATGCCGATGAAGGTGGTGACGACATAGATGCGGGTCTTCACGCCCAGGAAGGCCGGCACGATGTTGACGGCAAAGAACGGGAAGATCGGCATCAGGCGCAGGAAGAGCATGTAGCTCCAGGCATTGCGCGCAAAACCCTCCTCCATGCGGCCGATGTAGGGCCGGGCGCGCAGCCGCAGGGCATCGCCGAAGGCCGTGCGCGCGATCAGGAAGACCACCGTGGCCCCTGCCGTGGCGCCGACCACGGTGAGGGCGGCGCCAGCGACCGCTCCAAACAGGAAGCCGCCGACCAGGGTGACCAGGGTCGCGATCGGCAGCGAGGCCGCCGTCAGCACGGCGTAGCCCATGACATAGAGCAGGATCGCCAGCACCAGGTTGCGCGCGACGAAGGCCTGCAGTTCGACCCGGTGGGACTTCAGGGACTCGAAGGTGAAGTAGCGGTCCAGGCCGAAGGCGAAAAACGCGATCAGCAGGGCCAGCAGCACCGCGACGGGCGCCAGACGGCGGAGCCATCCCGGCCGTTTGCCGTCCTCCAGGCTGGTCTTGTCCATGCTTGCCGTCTCCCGTGCCCCGGCCGGGACACTCGGGATCGCCTGATGCGCCTCCCTCGTCCCGCCCTTGACACTATGGGCGGTCGCCAACGGCGCAAAAAGGGCGCATAACCCCCTTGTGATGACTGATGACGCGCTCGTGCCCGCCACGTGATCGGTGGCGCGTGGCGTTGACTCCTCCCCATGGCTTGCCTATACAGCCGCCCGCCCGCTCCGCCCCGTCGGTGCGGACATTTTCTTTGGAGTAAGAACGGTGAAGCGCACTTTCCAGCCCAGCCGGCTCGTCCGGAAACGTCGCCACGGGTTTCGTTCCCGCATGAGCACGGTCGGCGGTCGCCTTGTTCTCGCGCGTCGGCGCGCGAAGGGTCGCAAACGCCTCTCTGCCTGACGTTCATGTCCGATCCGGTCGCACGTCTGAAGCGGAGGCGAGAGTTTCTCCGCGTGGCGGCGGCCCGGGTCAAGGCCGTGTCTCCGGGCATGGTCGTTCAGGCACTGGCGCGCGATGACGACGATTCGCAGATTCGCGTCGGCTTCACGGCCAGCCGAAAGGTCGGCAACGCCGTGGTGCGCAACCGTGCCCGGCGGCGTCTGAAGGCCCTCGTCCAGGAACTGCTGCCCGGGCGGGGCCGGCCGTCGACCGATTACGTGCTGATCGCGCGTGGCGACACCGCGACCCGCCCCTACGAGGCGCTGCGCAGCGACCTGCTGCAGGCCCTTTCCCGGCTCGAGCGCGATGCGCGAGGCCGCACGGAGGCAAAGACATGAGACGCCTCGCGGGTTTGCTCCTGCTCCTGCCGATCCGGTTCTACCAGTACGCCATCTCGCCGTTCACACCGGTGTCGTGCCGCTACCTGCCGACCTGTTCGGACTACGCGGCACAGGCGCTGCAACAACACGGGCCCCTGCGGGGCGGCTGGCTGGCCCTGCGCCGGCTGGCGCGCTGCCATCCGCTGGGCGGCCACGGCTACGATCCGGTGCCGCCGTGCCCCGGACATCAGGGACATCATCATGCAGGGTGAACAGAAGAACGTCTGGATCGCGATGGCGATCATCGTGGTCATGTTCTTCGGCTGGCAGGTCTTCTACGAACTGCCCAAGGTGCGCGAGCAGCAGGAGCGCGAGGTCTCCCAGGCCGATATCGCGGCCCAGCAGCAGGAACAGGCAGCCGATGCCGTGCTGCCCAGCACCGACGGCACGGTGCCCGAGGTCGCGACTGTTCAGGAGGTCCAGGCCGGCAGCATGACGCGCGAGCAGGCGCTGCAAGGCAGCCCCCGCATCCGCATCTCCACGCCCGCCCTGCACGGCTCGATCGCGCTCAACGGCGCCCGCCTCGATGACCTCACACTGGTGCGCTACCACACCACCGTGGAGGAGAATTCGCCCGAGGTCGTGCTGCTTTCGCCGCCCGGCGCCCAATACGCCTATTTCGTCGACTTCGGCCTGCTTGCCCAGGACGAAGCCGTTGCCGTGCCCGGCGCCGATGCGCTCTGGGAGGTCACCGGCGGTTCGAACCTGGCGGCGGGCCAGCCCGTGACGCTGACCTGGGACAACGGCGCCGGCCTCGTCTTCCACCGCACCATCGCGGTCGACGAGAACTACATGTTCACGGTGACCCAGACGGTGGCCAACACGACCGGCCAGGACGTCACGCTGCTGCCCTACGGCCTGGTCGGGCGCCACGGCGTGCCGCCGCACCAGGGCCAGACCTTCACCCTCAACGAGGGTCCCATCGGCGTCTTCAGCGACACCATCGACAGTGCCACGCCGGCCGACATCGACTACCGCCTCAAGGAACTGGACTACGCCGACCTGCTCGACGAACCCGATCCAGAGGACACCGGCGGCATGAGCCAGGGCGGCTGGCTGGGCTTCACTGACAAGTTCTGGCTGACCGCGCTGATCCCCGAGCAGAACGAGACCTACAAGTGGTCGTTCTTCGCCAAGGACCGCGGCACCCAGGCCGCGCTCTACCAGGCCGACTACCTGCGCCCCGCGATCACCGTGCCGGCCGGCGGCGAGGCCAGCGTCACCGACCGCCTGTTTGCCGGCGCCCAGGTCGTGAGCCTGCTTGAGAACTACGAGGACGACGGCGGCGTGCCGTTCTTCGGCCGCCTGGTCTTCTCGCGCGCCGACTACATCGGCGGCTTCTACTTCATCACCGAGCCGATGTTCCAGGCGCTGGAGTTCTTCAAGAACCTGCTCGGCAACTTCGGCCTGGCGATCCTGGCGCTGACCCTGTGCATCAAGCTGCTGTTCTTCCCGCTCGCCAACAAGTCCTACAAGGCGATGAGCAAGATGCGCAACCTGGCGCCCGAGATGCAGAAGATGCGCGAGCGCTACAAGGACGACAAGGCCAAGCAGCAGCAGGAGCTGATGGCGCTCTACCGCAAGGAAAAGGTCAACCCGGCGGCCGGCTGCCTGCCGATCCTGGTCCAGATCCCGGTCTTCATCGCGCTCTACCAGGTCCTGATCTCGACCATCGAGATGCGCCACGCGCCGTTCTACGGCTGGATCGAGGACCTTTCGGTGCCCGACCCGACCAGCATCTGGAACCTCTTCGGCCTGCTGCCCTTCTCGACCGATGCCCTGCCCGCGATGATGGCCACCGGCTTCCTGGCGATCGGCATCTGGCCGATCCTGATGGCCGGCACCATGTTCCTGCAGCAGCGCATCAGCCCGCAGCCGCCCGATCCGATCCAGGCCAAGGTCTTCATGTTCATGCCGCTGATCTTCCTGTTCCTGTTCGCCACCTTCCCGGCGGGCCTGGTGATCTACTGGACCTGGAACAACCTGCTCTCGATCAGCCAGCAGTGGTTCATCATGAAGCGCACCGAAAAGAAGAAGACGTAGGGCGGCGGAGCGACCATGGCCGCCGACCAGGACCAGACCGAGCATCCCGGACGGCGGCTGTTTGCGATGCCATGCGAATTCGTCGCCTCGGCACCAAGACCCGAGGCGCTGCCCGCAGCGGGCCTGCCGGAGGTCGCCTTTGCCGGACGCTCCAATGCGGGCAAGTCGTCGCTGATCAACGCGCTGGTCCACCGGCGCAACCTGGCGCGCACCTCGCAGACGCCGGGACGCACCCAGGCGGTCAACCTGTTCGAGCTGGGCGGGCGATTGCGGTTGATCGACCTGCCGGGCTACGGCTACGCCAAGGTCGGCCGCCTGGAGGTCGCCCGCTGGACCGCCACGGTCGATGCCTACCTGGGCGGTCGCCTGACCCTGCGCCGCGTCTGCCTGCTGATGGATGCCCGGCGCGGCCCCACGGCCAACGACCGCGAGGCGCTCGACCACATGGACCTGATCGGCGTGCCCTACCAGATCGTGCTGACCAAGGCCGACAAGCTGAAGAAGGCCGAACATGCCGCCGTGATGGAGGCGACCCATGGCGAGATCGCCAGGCGCCCGGCAGCCCACCCCCAGGTGATCGCGACCAGCGCGCGCACCGGACTGGGCATGGACGAGCTGCGCGACACGCTGGCGGCACTGGCCGTCGAACAACCCCTCGCTTAAGGTAGCGACCCATGAAGATGCGCGTGATCGGCGACCGCAACATCGGCGAAACCAAGCAGTGGCTGCGCACCGCCTCGACCCTGGTCGAGGCGCTGCCCTACCTGCGCCGTTTCTCCGGCCACACCTTCGTCATCAAGTACGGCGGCCACGCCATGGGCGACGATACGCTGAGCCGCGATTTCGCGCGCGATGTCGTGCTGTTGAAGCAGGTCGGCATCAACCCGATCGTGGTCCACGGCGGCGGTCCCCAGATCGGCGAGATGTTGAAGCGCATGAACATCCAGTCGGAGTTCGTCGACGGCCTGCGCGTCACCGACCGCGCCTCGGTCGACATCGTCGAGATGGTCCTGGCCGGCTCGATCAACAAGCAGATCGTCACCGCCATCAACAACGAAGGCGGCATGGCGATCGGCATCTCGGGCAAGGACGGCAAGCTGATCGAGGCGCGCAAGCTGCGCCGGACCAAGCGCGACCCCGATTCCAACATCGAGAAGATCCTCGACCTGGGCTTCGTCGGCGAACCGCGCCATGTCAACGCCGACATCTTCCGCATGTTCGAGGCTTCCGACGCGATCCCCGTGATCGCGCCCATCGGCGTCGGCGCCGACGGCGAGACCTACAACATCAACGCCGACACCGCCGCCGGCGCCATCGCCGAGGCGGTGGGCGCCTCCAAGCTGCTGATGCTGACCGACATCGCCGGCGTGCTCGACGAGAAGGGCCTGCTGATCTCGGAGGTGACGCGCGCCGAGGCCAAGGATCTGTTCAAGACCGGTGCGATCTCGGGCGGCATGATCCCCAAGCTGGAGACCTGCCTGAAGGCGCTCGACAACGGCGTCGATGCCGCCCACATCCTCGACGGCCGGGTGCCGCACGTCCTTCTTCTCGAGCTCTTCACCGAAGAAGGCACCGGCACGAAGATCACGGCGTGAGCGGGCCCGGCGATCCGCTCGGGCGCGTCGACACCTGGGTCTTCGACCTCGACAACACGCTTTATGCCGCGCGCCACAGCCTGTTCGACCAGGTCGAGCGGCGCATCACCGACTACGTCTGCGAACACCTGAAGCTCGACCGCATGAAGGCGCGGGAGATCCAGAAGCGCTACTTCATGGAACACGGCACGACGCTGAACGGCCTGGTGCGGCTCCACGCCTGCGACCCCGCGCACTACCTGGCCTATGTCCACGACATCGACTACAGCCACATCCCGCCCGACCCCGATCTCGAAGGCGCCCTGACCCGCCTGCCGGGACGCAAGATCGTCTTCACCAACGGCGACGTGCCCCATGCCGAACGCGCCATGGAACGCCTGGGCATCGCCCACCATTTCGACGCGGTCTTCGACATCGTCGAATCGGACTACATCCCCAAGCCCGAGCCTTCGGTCTATGACGTCTTCCTGGCGCGCCACGCCATCGAGGGACCGCGCGCGGCCATGTTCGAGGACATCGCGCGCAACCTCAAACCCGCCAAGGAGCGCGGCATGACCACGGTCTGGATCGAGGGCGACAGCCCCTATGCCGCCAGCGGCGCCGACGAGGGCCACATCGATCACAGGACGCCGGAGCTCACGCCCTGGCTGGTCGCGCTGGCCGACAGGCTGACACCCGGTTGACACCCCGCCCCCGGCGTTTATCAGTGCGCGCCGCATCTGGTTGAGAGAGGAATTGCCATGTCGGACGCCTTGCAGAGCGCCATCGACTGCGCCTGGGAAGAACGCACCACGATCGGTCCCGACACGAAGGGCGAGATTCGCGATGCCGTGTTCGAATCCCTCGACCTGCTCGATGCCGGCAAGCGCCGCGTCGCCGAACCGGGCGAGAGCGGCTGGACCGTCAACGAATGGCTCAAGAAGGCGGTGCTGCTGTCCTTCCGCCTGTCGCCCAACAAGATCATCCGCGGCGCTCCGGGCGAGGCCGCAAGCTGGTGGGACAAGGTCGACAACAAGTTCGAGGGCTGGGATGCCGAGCGTTTCCAGTCCGCCGGCTTCCGCGCCGTGCCCCATGCCATTGTGCGCCACGCCGCCCATATCGCGCCCGACGTCGTGCTGATGCCCTGTTTCGTCAACATCGGCGCCTATGTCGACAGCGGCACCATGGTCGACACCTGGGCGACGGTGGGAAGCTGCGCCCAGGTCGGAAAGAACTGCCACATCTCCGGCGGCGCCGGCCTTGGCGGCGTGCTCGAACCGCTGCAGGCCGCCCCGGTGATCATCGAGGACAACTGCTTCGTGGGTGCGCGCAGCGAGGTCGTCGAGGGGGTCATCGTCGAGACCGGCTCGGTGCTCTCCATGGGCGTCTTCATCGGCGCCTCGACCAAGATCGTCGACCGCACCACGGGCGAGGTCTTCATGGGCCGGGTGCCGGCCTATTCGGTCGTCGTGCCCGGCAGCCTGCCAGCCAAGGAGCAGGGCGCGCCCTCGCTCTACTGCGCCGTCATCATCAAGCGGGTCGACGAGAAGACCCGCGCCAAGACCTCGATCAACGAACTGCTGCGCACCTGATGACCATCGATCCCGTCAGCCTTGCCGCCGACCTGATCCGCCGGCCCAGCGTCACGCCGGCCGATGCCGGTGCGCTCGACGTCCTCCAGCAGGCCCTGGAAGGGCTGGGTTTTGCCTGCACCCGCCTGCCCTTCGAGCAGGAAGGCACCGACCGCATCGACAACCTCTATGCCCGCCGCGGCAGCGCCAACGCGCGCAACTTCTGCTTTGCCGGCCATACCGACGTCGTACCGCCGGGACCGACCGCGGACTGGTCGGTCGACCCCTTCGAGGCGGCACTCAAGGACGGCGTGCTGATCGGGCGCGGTGCCTGCGACATGAAGGGCGCCATCGCCGCCTTCGTTGCGGCCGCGGAAGGGTTCTTTGCCCGTCACGGCGAGGACGATGCCGCGGTCAGCCTGCTGATCACCGGCGACGAGGAAGGCCCCGCGATCAACGGCACGACCAAGGTGCTGGGCTGGCTGGCCGACAGGGGCGAACGCCTGGACGCCTGCCTGGTCGGCGAACCGACCAACCCGACGCAGCTGGGCGAGATGATCAAGGTCGGCCGGCGCGGCTCGCTCAACGCCCGCATCACGGTGCGCGGCACCCAGGGCCACAGCGCCTATCCCCATCTGGCCGACAACCCCATCGACCGCCTGGTCGCCATCCTGCACCGCCTGACGACGACGCCCCTGGACAAGGGCAGCGAACACTTCCAGGCCTCGACCCTGGCCGTGACCACCGTCGATGTCGGCAACCCCGCGACCAACGTCATCCCCGGCAGCGCCACCGCGGGCCTCAACATCCGCTTCAACGACCACCACAGCGGCGCCTCGCTGACGCGCCACCTGCAGCAGGTCTGCGACGAGGCGGGCGGCAACGTCACGCTGGAAGCCACCGCCTCGGGCGAATCCTTCCTGCGCGAACCCGGCGAGTTCGCCGTGATCGTGGCCGACGCCGCCGAACAGGTGCTCGGCCGGCGGCCCGAATACAGCACCACGGGGGGCACCTCGGACGCCCGCTTCATCAAGGACTTCTGCCCGGTCGCCGAGTTCGGCCTGATCGGCCAGACCATGCACAAGGTCGACGAACGCGTCGCCGTCGCCGACATCCGGGCGCTGGCAGAGGTCTATGAAGCCGTGCTCGAACGGTTCTTTGCGGCGTGATCCCTCCGGCCCAGGAAATCGCCTCTTCCCTGCGGGCCGCCTGGCGCCTGCTGCTTCTCGATGCCGGAGCGATGGCCGGCTTCAACCTCAGCCTTGCGGGCTTCTGGCGTTCGTTCTTCGCCGCAGTGCTCGCCCTGCCCTATTACGTCGTCATGCTCTGGCAGCCCCACGCCGAGGGCCTGATCGGCCTGGATGCCGCGGTCGCGGCCTATCTGCTGGGTTGGCTGCTGTTTCCGCTGGTTGCGGCCGTGCTGGCCCACATCCTGCGGCTGGGAAGCAACTACTTCGCCTACATCATCGCCTTCAACTGGGCCGGGGCACTGGTTCCCCAGCCCTTCCTGCTGCTTGCCCTGCTGCACCAGGGCGGCGTGATCGACGAAGGCATCTACAACACGATGTCGATGGTCCTGTTCTTCGTCACGCTCTGGTACGGCTGGGCGATCGCCCGCATCGGCCTGGGTGCCGGCATCGTCACGGCCTGCGGCTTCGTCATCCTCTTGACACTGCTCGAAGTCCTGGTCAATGCCCTGCTGCTGATGCCGGGCCAGGCCAGCTGAACCGCAGCCGTTGCCAAACCGGCCACCGGGTCGTTACCGTAGGGCAACCCTGCATCCTGGAGCAGCCGTCATGGCCGTCAGCAGCCTCGCCGATCACCGCAAGCGCAACATCGACCATTGGGAGGAGCGCACCAACCTTGCCTGCGCCTTCCGCTGGGCCGCGCGCCTGAACATGCACGAGGCGGTCGCCAACCATTTCAGCCTGGCGGTCAACGACGACGGCACGCAGTTCCTGGTCAATCCCAACGGCCGCCATTTCTCGCGCATCAAGGCGAGCGAACTGATCCTGGTCGATGCCAACGATCCGGCGACCATGGACCGCCCCGACGCGCCCGACCCGACCGCCAACGCCCTGCACGGCGGCATCCACCGCAAGGTGCCCGGGGCGCGCTGCCTGCTCCACGTCCATTCCAAGTACGCCACAGCCCTGGCCTGCCTGGAGGATTCCCTGCTGCCTCCGATCGACCAGAACACCATGCGCTTCTACGGCCGCATGGCGGTCGACGACGGCTTCGACGGCATGGGCCTGGGCGACGAGGCCGAACGCGTCGCCGCGACCGTGACCGCCGACAAGCCGATCCTGGTGATGGGCAACCACGGCGTCATGGTGATCGGCACGACGGTGGCCGATGCCTTCGACGAGCTCTACTATTTCGAGCGCGCCTGCGAGACCTACATCACCGCGCTGCAGACCGGAAAGCCGCTGCGCGTGGCCAGCCACGAGGTCGCCGCCAAGACCGCCCGCCAGTGGGTCGAGTACCCCGGCCTGGCCGCCAACCACTTCCGCGCGCTCAAGGACATCCTCGACGAGGAAGAACCCGCCTACCGGGACTGATCCTCGCCGGGATACCGCACCGCCGTCAGGTAGAGCCCGCAGGCCGGCGCCACCACGCCGCAGGCCTTGCGGTCGGCGGCGTCCAGGGCGGCCTTGAGGTCGGCGGCCTTCCAGCGGCCTTCGCCGACGTGGGAGAGCGAACCGACCATGCTGCGCACCTGGCGGTGCAGGAAGGAACGCGCGCGGACCCGGAAGCAGACGAGATCCTCCTGGCGCGTCACCGCGAAGGCATCGAGCGACTTCACGGGCGAGGCCGCCTGGCACTGGGCGTCGCGGAAGGTCGAGAAGTCGTGGTGGCCGACCAGGACCTGGGCGGCCTCGTGCATGGCGTCGGCGTCGAGCGGGCGGTTGACGTGCCAGGCGCGGTCGACGTCCAGGGTCGGCGGGCTGCGCCGGTTGAGGATGCGGTAGAGATAGCTGCGTTCGATCGCATCGAAGCGGGCGCTGAAGCCGTCGGCGACCCGTTCGGCCCGCAGCACGGCGATCGGCTCGGGCCGCAGGTGGCTGTTGATCGCGTCGCGCACGGTATCGGCCGGCCAGTCGCGGTCGAGATCGCCGTGGGCGACCTGGCCCAGGGCATGGACCCCCGCGTCGGTGCGGCCGGCGCCCTGCAGGGTGACGGTCTCGCCGCAGAAGGCATGGATCGCGCGCTCCAGGGCGCCCTGGATCGAGGGGCCGTTGTCCTGGCGCTGCCAGCCGACATAGGCCGTGCCGTCGTATTCGATGGTGAGCCTGTAGCGCGCCATGGTCAGGCCAGGACCGCGCCGGGTTCCAGGCGCAGGCCGCGCAGGAAGGCGGCGCCGTCCGTCGCGGGTTTGCCCGCGCGCTGGACCTCGACCAGGCGCAGGGCGCCCTCGCCACAGGCCACCGTCATCCCCCGGTCGAGCAGCGTGCCCGGCGCACCGCTGCCCGCGACCGGCTCGGCCGCCAGCACCTTCACCGTCGTCCCACCCAGATCGAAGAAGGCGCCGGGCCAGGGTGAAAGCGCGCGCACGACACGGTCGAGTGCATCGGCCGGACGAGCCCAGTCGAGCCGGCCGTGGTCCTTGGCGAACTTGGAGGCGTAGGTCGCGCCCGTCTCACCCTGGGGACGCGGCTGTGCCCTTCCCTCGTCGACGGCATCGAGGACCTCCAGCAGCATGGCGGCACCCAGCACCGCGAGATCGGCCTCCAGGCTTGCGGTGGTCGCGCGCGGCGGCATCGGCACGCGCCGCTGGGCCAGGATCGGCCCGGTATCGAGGCCAGCGTCCATGGCGATGATCGTCATGCCGGTTTCGCCGTCGCCCGCCAGGATGGCGTGGGCAGCCGGTGCGGCGCCGCGCCAGCGCGGCAGCAGCGAGGGGTGCAGGTTGATGCAGCCCAGGCGCGGCGCGGCCAGGACCGGCGGCGGCAGCAGCAGGCCATAGGCCGCGACCACGGCGGCATCGAGGCGCAGCGCGGCGAAGGTCTCCTGTTCGGCCACACCCTTCAGGCTGGCCGGCGTGGCGACGGGAAGACCCAGTTCGGCGGCGCGCGCATGGACCGGGGTCGGCCGCTCCTTGCGTCCGCGCCCTGCAGGGCGGGGCGGCTGGCTGTAGACGGCGGCGATCTCGTGGCCGGAGGCCGCAAGCGCATCGAGCGCGGGAACGGCAAAGGCGGCCGCCCCCATGAAGGCAAGGCGGAGCCGGGCCACCTGCGGCCTCAGGCGCTTTCGCCGAGCTTCGACTTCTTCAGCTTGGCGAGCTTGCGCAGGATGATGCTGCGGCGGACCGAGGAGAGATGGTCGACGAAGAGGATGCCGTCGAGATGGTCGAGTTCATGCTGCAGGCAGCGCGAGAGGATGCCATCGGTTTCCAGTTCCTGGCTCTTGCCGTGCTCGTCGAGATAACGCATGCGGATGGCCTCGGGCCGCTCGACCTCGGCATAGTGGTCGGGCAGCGACAGGCAGCCCTCCTCCCAGCCGACGATGGTGTCGGATTCCCAGACGATCTCCGGGTTGACGAAGCGCATCGGCCGGGGCGCCTCGCCCTCGCGCGCGACATCGACGACGACGACACGCTTGGGCACGCCGACCTGGATCGCCGAGAGGCCGATGCCGGGTTCGCCGTACATCGTCGCCAGCATGTCCTCCATGAGGGCATGAATGCTCTCGTCGATTCTCTCCACGGGGGTCGAGACGACCTTGAGGCGCGGGTCCGGGGCCCAGATGATCGGCAGGATGGCCATGAAGTTCTGATTCTGTTCTTCGCGTGAGGGGGGCGCCGCCCTTATACTGGCGAACGGTGTTCTAGGTAAGGGCACCGGCGCGTCCTTGCAACCCGTCGGGACATCCAGGAAAGGGACAATTCATGGAGATTCTGGCCATCGGCGCCCTGGTTTTCGCCGTTCTCGTCGCCGCAGCCTGCGTCTTCCTGGTGCAACGCGCCGCCAGGGCGCCCCAGGACGACGGCACCCTGGCGCGCCTGCGCGAGGAACTGGCGCTGGCCCAGCGCGAACGCGGCGAGGCCTCCGAGGCCCGCGCACGCGCCGAGACCCGCATGGAATCGAGCGAGCAGCAGCTGGCCCAGGCCATCGCCGAACGCAATGGCGCCCTGGCCCAGCGCGAGGCCGCCCTGGCGCGCGTCAACGAATCCCAGGAGCAGGCCGCGCTGATGCGCCAGCGCATCGAGGACATGGCAAAACGCATGGCCGACTGGGAGCAGGCCAAGAAGGAGAGCATCGAGGCGGCCAAGGCCGGCGCCCTGGCATCGGCCCGCGAGCTTTCGGCCCAGCTCCTGGAAGGCCACAAGCGCGAAAGCGAGGCGGCCCGGAAGGAGAACGAGGAACGCGTCCAGAAGGTCACCGGCGAGCTGCACCAGACCTTCCAGAACGTCGTCCAGAGCGTGCACAGCCTGTCGCGCAACGTCGAGGCCAACCGCGGCACGATGGAAACCGTGATGCGCTCGCTGACCAATCCCGGGGGTGCCGGCCAGTTCGCCGAGATCGGGCTGGAGAACACGCTGAAGGCCTTCGGCCTGCAGGTCGGCCGCGACTTTCTCATGCAGCATTCCACGACCGGCGAGGACGGCGCGCGCCTGCGCCCCGACGCCGTGGTCTTCCTGCCCGGCGATGCCGCCCTGGTGATCGACAGCAAGGCCTCGAAGTTCTTCATGGACCTTGCCGCCGCCGAAGGCAGCGATGCCGAGGACGAAGCCTACCGTGGCGTTGCCCGCACCATGCAGGGCCACCTCAAGGCCCTGGCCGACAAGGATTATGCCACCGCGATCCGCGACATGTACGTGGCGGCAGGCCGCGGCGGCGAGTTCCGCCAGGTCATCACCGCCATGTACCTGCCCAGCGAAGCCGCCGTGGAACGGCTCGACCGCGCCGATGCCGAGTTCCGCAAGCGCGCCACGCACCACCAGATCATCCCGATCGGCCCCTCGGGTCTTGCCGGGCTGATCGGGCTGGCCAGCGTGCGCATCGACATGGGACGCCAGGCCGAGAACCAGGAGCAGATCGTCGAGGCCACGCGCCTGCTGCTCGACAGCGTGATCGTCGCCCTGGGGCATGCCGAAAAGGTCGGCTCGGGCCTGGAGAGCGCCGCCCGGCACTTCGCCAACTTCACCAAATCGGTCAATTCCCGCCTGCTGCCCCGTTCCCGTTCGCTGGTCGGGCTGGGCGTGCGGCCCCAGAAACACCGCGGCCAGATCAAGAACCTGGCCGCCTTCGAGATCACCAAGTTCGACAACCAGACCTTCCTCGAAGGCGAGGCGGCCGAGGACGACAATACCGAGGCACCCGACGAGAACGGCTTACACCGGCCCCGACTTGTGAAACACTCCAGCGAGGATTGACGGGGACGGGGGGCAAGGCATGGGCGGCGAGGCAATCTTCGTCATCGTGCTGGCGGTACTGGCGCTGATCGTCGTCTACATGGCGGTGATCACGGTGCCGCAGGGTTACGAATACACACTGGTCCGCTTCGGGCGCTACACGCGCACCATGGCGCCGGGCCTGACCGTGATCGTGCCCCTGATCGACCGGGTCGGTCGCCGCATCAACATGATGGAAAACGTGCTCGACGTGCCCGAGCAGGAGATCATCACCCGCGACAACGCCATGGTGACGGTCGACGGCGTGCTGTTCTTCCAGGTCCTGCAGGCGGCCAAGGCGGCCTATGAGGTCAACAACCTGCAGGGTGCCATCCTGAACCTGGCCATGACCAACATCCGCACGGTCATGGGTTCGATGGATCTCGACGAGCTGCTCTCCCACCGCGACCGCATCAACGCCCAGCTCCTCCATGTCGTCGACGAGGCGACCTCGGCCTGGGGCGTCAAGGTGACGCGCATCGAGATCCTGAAGATCCAGCCGCCGGCCGACCTCGTCATGTCGATGGCGCGCCAGATGAAGGCCGAACGCGAGAAACGCGCCCAGATCCTTGACTCCGAGGGTATCCGCCAGGCCGAGATCCTGCGCGCCGAGGGCGAGAAGCAGGCCGCGATCCTGGAGGCCGAGGGCAAGCGCGAGGCCGCCTTCCGCGACGCCGAGGCGCGCGAACGGCTCGCCGAAGCCGAGGCCTTCGCGACCAACGAGGTCAGCCGGGCGATCGCCGACGGCTCGATCAAGGCGATCAACTACTTCGTCGCCCAGCGCTACATCGCCGCACTCACCGCCTATGCCTCGGCACCCGGCGAGAAGGTTCTTTTCATGCCGCTGGAGGCGACCAAGGTGATCGAGACCGTCAACGGCATCCAGGACCTGGCGCGCGGCGCCCGCGGGGAGGGCTAGGGCCATGCCCGGGATCGGCTATGTCGTCGGCGCGCTCGTTTTCTTCGCCTTCATCCTCGTCATCAAGGCGATCAAGACGGTGCCCCAGGGCAACGAATACACGGTCGAGCGCTTCGGCCGCTTCACGCGCTCGCTGGGGCCGGGCCTGCACATTATCACGCCCTTCATCGACCGCATAGGTGCGCGCATCAACATGATGGAGACCGTGCTGGGGGTGCCGCGCCAGGACGTCATCACCAAGGACAACGCCATGGTCTCGGTCGACGGCGTCGTCTTCTTCCAGGTCCTGGAGGCGCCCAGCGCGGCCTACGAGGTGACCGACCTGCACGGCGCCATCCAGTACCTGACCATGACCAACATCCGCACCGTCATGGGTTCGATGGACCTCGACGAGCTGCTCTCCCAGCGCGACCGCATCAACGGCGCCATCCTGGCCGTGGTCGACGAGGCGACCTCGGCCTGGGGCATCAAGGTCACCCGCGTCGAGATCAAGGACATCGAGCCGCCGCGCGACCTCGTCGATTCCATGGCGCGCCAGATGAAGGCCGAACGCGACAAGCGCGCCACGATCCTGGATGCCGAGGGCGACAAGCAGTCCGACATCCTGAAAGCCGAGGGCAACAAGCAGTCGGCGATCCTGGCCGCCGAGGGCCGCCGCGAGGCCGCCTACCGCGAGGCCGAGGCGCGCGAACGCCAGGCCCAGGCCGAGGCCAAGGCGACGCGCGACGTCTCGGTGGCGATCAGTGGCGGCGACATGCAGGCGATCAACTATTTCATCGCCCAGAAGTACATCGACGCCCTGCGGGCGCTGGCCGACGCGCCCAACCAGAAGATTCTGTTCATGCCGGTGGAGGCCGCCGGCACGATCGGCGCCCTGGGCGGCGTCGCCGAGATCGTGCGCGAGGCCTTCGGCGGCGGCGGCAACGCCGCACGTCCGGCGGCACCGCCGGCGGCTGCGCGCCCGG
>JAQCLG010000148.1 GCA_027592745.1 Pseudomonadota bacterium
CAAGCTGCGCTCGCGGCTGAAACTCAGCTTCTGCCACCTGAGGGCTGACCGTGCACTTTGTGGCTTTGGCCTTCGTCTCGATGCTCGTCGCTGGCAACGCCATCGCGGACGACTTCGCCTGCTATGGAAGAGGCGGCCGGGCGAGACATTGAGTGCGCACCTCGACCCGCTGAACCGTCGTTGGATCACCCACCACGGGGCGCGTCTGCGCGTCCACATCCGCCGTCGAGCCCTTTGTATCGGTGCGGAAGCCTCTCAACACTCAGGCCACAGCCAAGTGTGAGCGCAGGCTATGGCAGGCAGGAACGCAGCCCTGAGCAGGTATTGAGCGCTTCCTCACCGTAGCAGGGAGCAGGATCACGTTCCCGCCGTAGGTGTGGCCTCGAACACGAAGGCGGCACCGACATCCAGTTCCGCGAGCCTTGCCTGAAGGAGCGAGATCGAGAGCTTGTCCGGGGCATCCACCCACCTCTCATCACTACCCGGGTGTCCCCCAAAGTCGTGGAAGGTCAGGAGGCCAACCTTTTGGCCTCGCACCTTGGGATCGACGCCAAGATCGAGGGGGCGAAGGAACTCAAAAGCTCGCGCGGTCGGCGAGAAGCGATGCTCCCAGAGGGAGTCCCAGTCGTAGGGATCGAGCCTGTCATCAAGCTGGTCGGCGAGGTCGTCCTCGTCGCCAAAGGACCAGATTCGAAGAACCTCCTCGACCCCCTGATCACTCTGCAGATCATGGCCCTCCAGGGCCAGGTAATCGCGCCAGGTGGGTGGCTCCGGTGCAACGGACCACTCTCCACGGCTCAGCAGATAGCCGTCGTCTGCACTGTCGTAGACGTGAAATGTCGGGCTATCGGCGTTACATTGCGTCAGGAGCGGCATTCCGGTGTCGGCGATATGCTCTATCACCCGTGCCACGAATGCTGCCGTGATGAGGCCCCCGGCACCGATCATAAAGCGTCTGCGCGTCATAATCATGAAAAAGCCCTCCATGGCTGTCACGCATCAAGGAGGGCGACGCTGTCCCGCTTTGTTGCCGGGTAGGGCCGCATCCCGCTTTCGCGGAGACCACCTTGCCCGGGAAGGCAGGTTGGCGAGGGCGTTGCCCTTCTCTTGATGCTGGAGGGAGTCTAGAAGCCCAGGGAACGCACCGCAAGGCATAGACAAGTTAACGGTCGTGGATCGCGTTGGTCTGCGACACCGGTCCGATTATGCCGTTGCGGACGCCGTCGCCCTCGCAGCCATCGTTGCCTTCTGGACCTGATTGAGTCCGAACCCCAGCAGACAAAGGTGTGAATGCTCGTGTTGTGCAAGCACTCGCACGTCACAAGCATCTCAGCACCACGCAGCGATACATTGATGTCAATGACAGCAAGCTACGTGCCTCTATAGAACTCGTCTATTGAATTATACAAAGGTTCAAAAACACCGTCAGAAAACCTAGTACTGAGCATTTCATCAAGATTGTCAAATAATCCTAAACAATCTCGTCGGATGCCTTCCCATGAGTGTCCCTTGATTTCGTAACCAACGAAAACTTGTCTCACGCCGTCAGTTATGGTCCCTATGACAACAACTGGATAATCACCACCCTCAATCAAGCTGTTAATTCGGTATTTTATATACTCGACGAATTCTAGAGTTGTGAGATTGGAGTGTTGCTGAAACCGCGTAGCTCTTGAGGTTTGGGGATATCGTTCGTCTAAGTATGTAAAAATTTCTTCTGGGTCGAAATCCACTAATTGGCTATAGTCAAAGAAATATCCAAAGGGTGCGCACTCTTCGTCAACGTCGAACCCTATTTCGTTAAGCCAATTCTCAAGAGATAAATTGCCATTATGGAAGAGTACGACATTTCCATGCGACAGAAGTGCAAGCCCATCGTTGAATTTTTGTGGCGTGATAGTCTTCATTTAGCAGGCCCTCGCGATAGTCCGTGTTCCTGGCGTTCTTGGACCCCTTCGTGCCTCCACGCGAATGGAAGACGATCTCGCTGCCTTCGACCTCGAAGTGGGCGTCAATTGGCTCGCCGGCGGAATTGGAGACCTGGTATCTCATTCGTCCCCCCGCCTGGTAGATAATACCGTACCCGTGGCGTGACCGGCAGCCGACACGAGAATCGTGACCGGATGCTACGGAGTACGATTGCTCTGCGTCCTTTCGTGGTGGTGCGGGCGCTAGCCAGGATAAGCAGGAGGACGTGGCCCCCTGCTAAGTTGTCACCTGCGCCGCGCATCCTCCGGGCGCGTCGGCATTCTCCCGCCCGCCGTCGAGATCGAGGCGCGGCCGGGCGAGAACCGTACGTCCCACCCGACCTGACCGCGCTCCGGTGGAGGAAGTCGGCTGCGACGACAACGAGCCGTCAGGTGTCTGGTTCGACGCATCCTGCTTGACCCACAGCCGAGCCGGGTGTGGCATAGAGGTCAGACGCGCTATCACCCAGGCAATCTGCTGTGGTGAGTTGATGGCGCAAGTTGGCACCGGATTTGTCACCCTACCACTGGTGACGACGGGGTACTGTTTGGGAAGCTCAGGTCATCCCCCCTTACCAAAGCGGCAGATTTGCGGAGTAATAGAACCGCAATGATACACGCTGGGATGGTGGGAAAAGGTTTTGAAGACCGGACGGTCCACCGGAACCGATCCCCCTCCACGAGTCCAGGGCGTCACCGCTGGCGTGTCGCATACTCCGGGTCGCGCCAGACCTCCGTCTCGATCCGGGGCGGCGGCGGCTTGCCAAGGATGGCATCGCTGAGCTTTTCGGCAATCATGATCGTCGGGCTGTTGGTGTTGCCGTTGGTGACGTTGGGCATGATCGAGGCGTCGGCGACGCACAGGCCGGCGATGCCGTGGACGCGGCCCTCGGCATCGACCACGGCGCCGTGGTCGGTGGCGCTGCCCATGCGGGCGGTGCCGGTCAGGTGCCACTGGCTCGTGGTGTGGTCGGCAAGGATGGCGTCGAGTTCGCGGTCCGACTGGACCTGCGCGCCGGGGAAGATCTCCTCGCCCTTCAGGCCGGCGAAGGCGGGCTGGTCGACCAGTTCGCGGACCAGGCGGATGCCCTTGCGCATCAGGTCGAGGTCCCGCGCGTCCTGCATGTAGTTGATCAGGATGCGCGGCGGCGTCGCCGGATCGGCGCTGCGCAGCGTGATGCTGCCGCGGCTGTGGGCGCGCATCAGCCCCATGTGGATCTGGAAGGCGTGTTCGGGCAGGGCCGCCCAGGTCCTGTCGTCAACCGCAATGGGCGAGAGCGAGAACTGCAGGTCGGGGTATTCCACGCCCGGGCCCGAGCGCACGCAGGCGACCACGTCGAAGTGGTTCGAGGCGCAGATTCCCCTGCGTGTGGCCAGCCACTGGATGCCGGCCGCCAGGCGGGCGAGCGGCTTCGTGCGGGGCCACAGCGAGACCGGCTGCAGGCAGCGGTACTTCAGGACGAAATCGGGATGGTCGCTGAGGTTGGCGCCGACGCCGGGCAGGTCGGCCACGACGGCGATGCCCATCCCGGCCAGTTGGGCCTGCGGCCCGATGCCCGAGAGCAGCAGGATGTGCGGGGAGCCCACGGCGCCGGCGCTGAGGATGACCTCGCGCCCGGCCGTGGCGGTCACGGAGCTGCCGCCGGCATCGCGCCAGACCACGCCGGTGGCGCGCTGGTCCTCGATGCGGACGCGTTCGACCAAGGCGCCGGTGACGACCGTCAGGTTGGGCCGATGGCGCACCGGATGGAGATAGGCCCGCGCGCTGCTCCAGCGCTCGCCCCGGTAGGTCGTGCGGTCGAACAGGCCGAAGCCTTCCTGGCGGTAGCCGCTGATGTCCTCGGTGCGGGGATAACCCGCCTGCTCGCCGGCCTTGAGGAAGGCCTCGGCCAGCGGATTGTCGACGGTCGGACGGTGGACCTGCAACGGCCCGTCGCCGCCGCGGAAGGTATCGGCGCCGCCGTCGTAGCGTTCCATGCGCTTGAAGTAGGGCAGCACGTCGGCATACCCCCAGCCCTGGCAGCCCGACTGGCGCCAGCCCTCGAAATCGAGCTCGTGGCCGCGGATGAAGACCATGCCGTTGATCGAGGAGGAACCGCCCAGGGTCTTGCCCCGGTCGTGCTTGAACGTCCGGCCGTTGAGGGCCGGCTCGGGTTCGCCGGGATAGGCCCAGTTGTGCTTCGTGCCGTTGAGGTTGGTCAGCATCGCCGCGGGCATCTTCAGGCTCAGCGCCTTGTCCTCCGGCCCGGCCTCGATCAGGAGCACGCTGATGCTGCTGTCGCTGCTCAACCGGTTGGCGAGGACGCAGCCGGCCGATCCCGCGCCGGCGATGATGTAGTCGAAATGCATGCGGAGATTCCCGGCCAGAAGTGTCGAGGGCGCCGGGCCTGTCGCGCCCGTCCTGCCTGTCGGCGGGCAGCATACGTGCCCGGCGCATTCTTGTAGCGGTTCGACGGCGCGGGAGCGAATCGGCCGGGCGGTTTGTCAGCGGTGCCTGCATCGTTATAGCGAGACCGCACCGTGTCATGCGCGCCCAGGTCGTGGCGTGCCGGGCGGCCAGGGGTGGCAAGCGGTGCACAACCACGGCAGCGATCATCGGGATCGGCTGCATCAACGATGGGGGAGGCAACCTGCCATGCTGGGCAAGACCGTTCTTTCGACCGCGCTATCGGCGGTGGTCGCCGGTGCATTCATGATGGGTGCGGCGCGCGCCGACGTGCCCGAATCATCCGAGCCGATCAAGATCGTCACCAACAACTGGACCAGCCAGCTCGTGCTTGCCCATGTCGTCGGCGACCTGCTCATGGACATGGGCTACAACGTCGAATACGTGCCGTCCGACACCCAGCTCCAGTTCACCGCGATCGCGGCGGGCGACATGGACTTCCAGGTCGAGGTCTGGGAAGGCTCGATGGCCGAGTCCTTCGATGCCGCCCAGGCCGACGGCCTGGTCGATCTCGGCGCGCACAACGCGGTGACGCGCGAGGACTGGTGGTATCCCAGCTACATGAACGACCTCTGCCCGGGCCTGCCCGACTGGAAGGCGCTGGATGCCTGCGCCGAACTCTTTGCCACCGCCGAGACCGCGCCCAAGGGCCGTTTCGTCGGCCCGCCCGCCGACTGGGGCAAGCACTACTCCGAGCGCATCCAGGCGCTGGGCATGAACTACGAGGAGGTCGCCGTCGGCCAGGCCGCCACGCTGTGGGCCGAACTGCAGGCCGCCTACGACCGGCAGGAGCCGATCGTGCTGTTCAACTGGACCCCGAACTTCATCGAGGCCAAGTTCGACGGCGAGTTCGTCGTCTTCCCGGAATACGACCCGGCCTGCCTGACCGACCCGGCCTGGGGCATGAACCCCGATGCGGTCTATGACTGCGGCGCGCCTGCCAGCGGCTACCTCAAGAAGGCCGGTTCGCCGCGCCTGGCGGAGACCTGGCCTGCCGCCTACGCCTTCCCGCAGAACGTCGACTTCTCCAACGACCAGATCGCTGCGGCTGCCGCGATGGTCGACGTCGACGGCATGACGCCCGAGGAAGCCGCCGAGCAGTGGATCCAGGACAACAAGGACACATGGTCCGCCTGGACGATCTGATCCCTGACCGTCGCATGATCTAGCCGACAACCGGGGCCGGACGTGGCAAGTGCCGCGTCCGGCCTCTTTTCCATGGCGGCAGGCGGGGGACCCGTGACCAAGGACAACGAGAAGGTGAAGATTTCCTGCCGCGATCTGTGGAAGGTCTTCGGCGAGGATCCCCGCGGCTTCCTGGCACGCCACGGCGGCGCGCCCGAGGCCGGCGCCTTTGCGCAGGAGAACTACATCGGCGCGGTGCGCTCGGTCTCCTTCGACGTCAGGCAGGGCGAGATCCTGATCATCATGGGCCTGTCGGGCTCGGGCAAGTCGACCCTGATCCGCTGCATCACCCGGCCGATCGAACCGACCGCGGGCGCGGTGCTGTTCGAGGACCGCGACCTGCTGACCGCCAGCGAGGCCGAACTGATCGACCTGCGCCGCCACAAGATGGGCATGGTCTTCCAGAACTTCGGGCTGCTGCCCCATCGCACCGTGATGTCCAACGTCGCCTTCCCGCTGGAGGTCCAGGGCATCGGCAAGCGCGAGCGCTGGGAGCGCGCCCAGGAGATGATCTCCCTGGTCGGCCTGGAGGGCAGGGAGCGCAACTTCCCGCGCGAGCTTTCGGGCGGCCAGCAGCAGCGCGTCGGCATCGCCCGCTCCCTGGCGGTCGCCCCGGAGATCTGGTTCCTCGACGAGCCGTTCTCGGCGCTCGACCCGCTGATCCGGCGCGAGATGCAGGACGAGTTCCTGCGCCTGCAGAAGATGCTCAACAAGACCATCGTCTTCATCACCCACGACTTCGACGAGGCCGTGCGCCTGGGCGACCGCATCGGCATCATGAAGGACGGCCTGCTGGTCCAGCTCGACACGCCCGAGGCCATGGTGCGCAACCCGGCCGACGCCTATGTCGCCGAGTTCACCAAGAACTCGCCGCGCGAGCGCATCATCTCGGCGCGCGCGATCATGCAGCCGCTTCCGGCCGGTACCGCGGCCGACGGGCAGGCCGTGCCCGGCGACACCCGCCTGGGCGACCTCGCCCTGCGCGTGCTGACCTCCGAGGCGCCGGTGCCGGTGCTGGGCGAGGACGGTTCGGTCGCCGGCGTGGTGACGCGCGATGCCCTGGTGCAGGCGCTCTACGGCGAGGCCGCGCCTTGAGCGCCACGACCCAGGGCGGAGCGCCCCGCGAAACCGAAGGCCTGGCGGTGCCGGGGCCGGGCAGCCTGGTGTGGTGCCTGCTGGCGGTGATCGCGATCGGAGTCCTGGCGCCCTGGGCCGCCGAACGTTCGGGCCTCGTCATGATGTGGCCGCAGGACTGGCAGATCCCGATCCAGCAGTGGATCACCGGCTTCTTCAAGTGGTTCGGCAACGACGCCGGCATCGGCCCGCTCAAGGTGCGCGACATCTCGCGCGCCGTCTCGGCGGCACTGGAGGTGCCGCTGGAGGTGACCGAGGGCATCCTGTTCCGCGGCCTGCCCGACTGGGGCGTGGCGGCGCTGCCCTGGCTCGCCGTGGTCGCCGGCACGACCCTGCTGGGCCACTGGCTGGGCGGGCACAAGCTCGCCCTGCTGTGCGCCCTCTCGGGCCTCTACATCGCGGTCTTCGGGCTGTGGGCCGACGCCATGCGGACCCTGGCCATCGTCCTGGTCTCGGTGCCGGTCGCGGCGCTCAGCGGCCTGGCCCTGGGTATCTGGGCGACCCGCTCGAAACGGGCCGCCCGCGCGCTGGGCGTCGTCTTCGACGTTATGCAGGCGACCCCGCACATGGCCTACCTGGTGCCGGTGGTGGTGCTGTTCGGCTTCGGCCAGGTGCCGGCGATGATGGCGACCGTGATCTTCGCCATGCCGCCCATGGCGCGCTGCGTCATCCTGGGCATCGCCACGGTACCGCCCGACATCATCGAGGCCGGGCGCATGTCGGGTGCGACGCGGCGCCAGCTCCTTTGGAAGGTCGAGATCCCGGCGGCGCACCAGACCCTGATGCTGGGTCTCAACCAGGTCGTCATGCAGACCCTGGCGATGGCGGTCATCGCCTCGCTGGTCGGCGCCTCGGGCCTGGGCCAGAAGCTGCTCTTCTCGCTGCAGCAGCTCTACATCGGCAAGGCCATGGAGCAGGGCATCGCCATCGTCCTGATCGCCGTCGTGCTCGACCGCCTGACCCAGGCCTGGGCCTACCGCACACCGCATTACGTCGCCACGGTGCAGCCCTGGTGGCAGCGCCACTAGCACCTGCTCGCCTTCGCCGTCGTGCTGGTCGCCACCATTGCGCTGGCGCGTTTCGTGCCGGCGCTGCTGACCCTGCCCAAGGAACTGACGATCTCCTTCGGCAAGGACATCGACAGCGCGGTGCGCTGGTTCTCGAAGAACGCCTACGACTACATCGAGCCGACGCGCGACTGGATCACAATCTGGCTGCTGCTGCCGCTGCGCAACTTCTACCTGGCGCTGCCCTGGTCGGTGGTGCTGCTGGCGCTGGGTTATGCCGGCTGGCGCCTTGCCGGCCCGCGCACGACGGCGCTGATCCTCGCCATGGTCATCACCATCGGGCTCTCGGGCATGTGGGAACCGGCGATGATGACGCTTTACCTCGTCACCGCCGCGGCCGTGCTCTGCGTCCTGATCGGCGTGCCCATCGGCATCTGGGCCTCGCGGTCGGAGCGGGTAGCGCGCGGCGTGATGGCGCTGTGCGATACGCTGCAGACCTTCCCATCCTTCATCTACCTGATCCCCGTGATCATGCTGTTCAAGGTCGGCGACCTCTCCAACATCGTGGCGATCCTGGCCTATGCCGCGGTGCCGGCGGTCCGCTAGACCTACCTGGGCCTGCGCCGCGTGCCGCTGGTCACGATCGAGGCGGCGCGCGCCACCGGCTGCACCGGTCGCCAGCGCCTGTTCAAGGTCGAGCTGCCGATCGCCATGCCCGAGATCATGCTGGGCATCAACCAGACGATCATGATGGCCCTGGCGATGACCGCGATCACCGCCCTGATCGGCTCGCGCGACCTCGGCCAGGAAATCTACAAGGCGCTGCCGGGGGCCGATACCGGGCGCGGCGTGATGGCGGGCCTGGGCATCGCCTTCATCGGCATCATCGCCGACCGCCTGATCGGCGCCTGGGCCGCCCGGCGCAAGCGCGAGCTGGGCATGACCGACTAGGACGAACCCGCCATCTGGCGCAGGTCGCCGCGGCGCAGCGTGATGCCGCTGCGGTCGAGGAACTCCAGCAGGTCGATGGCGAGGTTGCGGCCGATCCCGGCGGCATCGCGGAACTGGGCCGCAGTGAACCCTTCCGCGCCCGCTGCCCCGGCCGCCTTTGCGGCGGCCTCGCCGAAGCGGGCGATCTGGGTGGGCGTGAGCCAGCGGTTGCGCCCGATCTTCTGGACCAGGCCGCAGGCCGCCATGCGCTCGAGGAACCGCTCGAGATCGCCCGGCGGCTGCCCCATGGCATCGGCCAGCGGGTAGAGCGCCGGGGGCGTGGCGCCGTCGCGTTCCAATGCCGCCTCGATCCTGCTCCACAAGGCGCTGTCGGCCGCGGCAAGGGTGACGCTGTGGCCGGGCAGGTGAAACACCGCGCCGCGCCGGAGCAGCCGGCCCTCGGCGACCAGCGCCGCCAGCGCCATCGCGACCAGGACCCTGCCCGCGCCCAGCGCGCGGTCCTGCACCAGCATCGCGGCATCGGGACCGAGGCGGTCGCCGTGTGCTGCGTGGTCGGCCGCGACGGCAGCGAGCACGGCCTCCCGCAGCGCCACCCAGCGTTGAG
>JAQCLG010000149.1 GCA_027592745.1 Pseudomonadota bacterium
GCGCATGCCGGGCCACATGAACGTGCTGCTGGCCGAGGCCAACGTGCCCTACGACGAGGTCTTCGAGCTGGAGGAGATCAACAGCCAGTTCGCCACCGCCGACGTCGCCTTCGTGATCGGCGCCAACGACGTCTGCAACTCGCTGGCCAAGACCGATCCGACCTCGCCGATCGCGGGCATGCCGATCCTGGATGTCGAGAAGGCGGGCACCGTGCTGGTGATCAAGCGCTCGCTGTCGCCGGGCTACGCCGGCATCGACAACCCGCTGTTCTATCGCGACAACACCATGATGCTGTTCGCGGACGCCAAGAAGATGGTCGAGGACATCGTCAAGGCGCTGGGCTGAGAGGATTTAGCAGTCTTGCTGACCTGAGGGTCAGGGGCGTCCAGGCGTCCTGCCTTGCCGGACGGGGGCCGGCCCTACACTCCTGCGGCGCTCGTCCGGAATGACGGTTTCAAACGAAAACGGCGGATGCGCCTGAACGCATCCGCCGGAATTCCGGTCAACGGAGAAGCAGCCGATGCTACTCGGTCGTGCCTTCGCGGATGGCACGCTTGCGCGCCAGCTTGCGGGCACGGCGAACGGCTTCCGCACGCTCGCGCTTTTTCTTCTCCGAGGGCTTCTCGAAGTGACGACGCAGCTTCATCTCGCGATAGACGCCCTCGCGCTGCAGCTTCTTCTTCAGCGCGCGCAAGGCCTGGTCGACATTGTTGTCGCGTACGGTGACCTGGACTATGGGACTTCTCCTCTGGTCGTGCCGGCGCCCAAGGCGCCGGGTCGTGTCGATTCGTTCCCGATGGGGCGCGGCTGATAGCACAGGGCCGGGACCTTGTGAAGCGCCGCAAGCAAGCCGTGTTGCCGATTCGGTGCCGCCGCCATAGCATCGCAGCCCAAGGGCGCCACCATCTAATCCCCTGCGCAGCCGGGCACAAGGAGAAGAAGCCATGAAGGACGAAGAGGCTGCCACCCCGGCGGCCCTGAGCGACGAGCCGACCGTCACGCGCCGGCGTGCGCTGGGTCTGGCCGTCGCTGCGGCCGGCGTCACGATGCTTGTGCGCGGCACGGCCCATGCCGACGACGACACCCTGGGCGAGGACGAGGATGAACAGGACATCCCGGGGGATGACTCCGAATCGGACGGCGACGAGGACGAGGGCGAGGGCGATTCCGACGACTGATCGTGCCCGGGCCCACGAGAAACCCGCGGTGCGCTTTGCGCCCACCGCGCCAGCCTATAGGCTTCCCGGCATGAAGGGCGGACTGGACGCGGCGGGGCGCCTCGTGCCGGTCGCCCGGCTGGTCAGGGAGGGCCTGCTGGTGATCGAGACATGAGCATAACCGTGGGCGACATCGCGATCACCACGGTGGTGGAATCCTTCGGCCTGGCGGGTTTGCCCCACGTCGTGTTCCCAGAGGCCACGCCCGAGGCCGTGGCGCGCCTGCGTCACTGGGCCGAACCCCATGCGCTGGACCCGGCGACCGGCCAAATGCTGATGCCGGTGCAGGCCTACCTGGTGCGCACGAAACACCACAACATCCTGCTCGACACCTGCGTGGGCAACCACAAGAACCACCCCAACGACCCCGACTACCACCAGCACACCGAATACACGCTGCTGGAGGACCTGACCAAGGCGGGGGTGGCGCCCGAGGCGATCGACATCGTCATGTGCAGCCACCTGCATGTCGACCATGCCGGCTGGAACACGCGCCTGCTCGACGGGCGCTGGGTGCCGAGTTTTCCCAACGCCCGCTACATCTTCTCGCGCAAGGAGGTCGCCTTTGCCCAGGCCGAGGGCGAAAAGGGCGATTTGATCTACCGCGAAAGCGTCCAGCCGGTGCTGGAAGCGGGCCTGGCCGAGATCGTCGAGGCCGATTTTGCCTTGGACGACGGCTGCTGGTTCGAGCCGACCCATGGCCACACGCCGGGCCATGTCGCCATCCACCTGGCTTCCAAGGGCCAGCGGGCGGTGATGTCGGGCGACCTGATCCATTCGCCCCTGCAGTTGCCCCATCCCGAATGGAGCCCCATCTACGATTCAGACCCGCTGGAAGGCGCACGCACCCGGCGCCGATTCCTGGAATCCATGGCCGAGACCGACACCCTGATGATGACGCAGCACTTTCCCGCCCCCTCGATGGGCCACATCTTCAGCCGCGGCAACGGGTTCGGCATGCGCTACCTGGGCTGCGACATGGTGCACGGCTAGGCCGGCGCCATGGCCATTCTCAAGGTCGCACGCATGGGCCATCCGGTGCTCGCCCGCCGGGCAGAGGAGGTCGAGGATCCCACGGCGCCGGAGATCCGCCGCCTGGTCGACGACATGGTCGAGACCATGTTCGATGCCCGGGGCAGGGGCCTTGCCGCGCCCCAGGTCCACGTTCCCCTGCGGGTCGTCGTCTTCATCACGCCCGAGGATCCGGACTATCCCGGCATCACGGCCATCGTGAACCCGCAGATCGACTTCCTGACGCAGGAGGTCGCCGAAGGCTGGGAGGGCTGCCTCTCGGTGCCGGGACTGCGCGGCCTGGTGCCGCGCCGCACCCGCCTGCGCTATACCGGCGTCAGTCCCGAAGGCGCGGCGATCGACCGCACCGTGGAGGGTTTTCATGCCGTGGTCGTCCAGCACGAGTTCGACCATCTCGACGGCATGCTCTATCCGCGCCGGATGACGGACCTTTCCACCCTGGTGTTCGACAGCGAGATGCGCTGGTTCATGGAACCCCAGGATGCTTCCGGTGAGTCTGAGGAGGAAACCGCCCGATGACACGGAAACATCCCACCGCCGTACGCGACGAGGAGCGTCGCCGCCTGCTCGCCGCGACCCTCGACCAGGTCGCCTTCAACGGCTGGACCGTGACGGCGCTGCGTGCCGGCGCGGCCGACCTCGCGCTCGACCTCGCCGATGTCGCCCGGCTGTTTCCCGGCGGTTCCGACGAAGCGGTCCGCCTTTTCGTCGACGAGGCCGACCGCCGCATGGTCGAGGAACTGGCACGCCGCCAGCTCGGCAACATGCGCCACCGCGACCGTATCGCCACCGCCGTGCGGGTCCGCCTGGAGCAGCACGCGTTGCACCGGGAAGCGGTGCGCCGGGCGCTGGCCCTGCAGGCCTTGCCGCAGAACGGACCGGGCGGGCTGGCCAGCCTCTACCGCACCGTCGATGCCATGTGGCACGCCGCCGGCGATACCTCGACGGACTTCAGCTTCTACACGAAACGTCTTTTGTTATCCGGAGTTTACGTTTCAACGCTGATGTTTTGGCTGAACGACAAATCCGAGGACTCCCAGGCCACGTGGGCCTTTCTCGACCGTCGCATCGAGGATGTCATGCAGATCCAGAATGCGCGTGCCAGGCTGGAGCGCTACCTGCCTGATACGGAACGCATTCTCGGCAGCCTGATCCGCCGTCAGGCACGCACCCGCCCGGCGCGTTCTGCTTCGCCTTGAGTCTGAGGTGATTCCTACAATACGGGAAAAACAAACGGCTTCTTGAGATATTGCGGCCCGCAATCAGGCGATCGTGCTGTCCAGAGGATAGAGCCGCGTGGCATGGCCCATCTTGCGGCCGGGCCGGGCCTGCGCCTTGCCGTAGAGATGCAGCTTGGTCCCGGGTTCGGCCAGCAGGGCCGGCCAGGCGTCGATGGCATCGCCCAGCAGGTTCTCCATCACCGCATCGCTGTGGCGGCCGGGATCGCCCAGCGGCAGGCCGGCCACGGCGCGCACTAACTGCTCGAACTGGCTGGAGACGCAGGCGTCGATCGTCCAGTGGCCGGAGTTGTGGGGCCGGGCGGCGAGTTCGTTGACCAGCAGGCGGCCGCCGGGCGCGACGAACATCTCGACCGCCAGCAGGCCTACAAGGTCGAGTGCCTCTGCCAGTCGACGGGAAATTTCCATCGCTTCGCGCGCCTGCGCGGCGGGGATCGGTGCCGGGGCGTGCGTCGCGGCCAGGATGTGGTCGCGGTGTTCGTTCCAGACGATGTCGAAGTTCGCCATGGTGCCGTCGATGCCACGGGCGACGATGGCGGAGATCTCGCGCTCGAAGGCGACGAAACCCTCCAGGATGCCCGCGCCGCCGCCCATGCGCTCCCAGGCCTCCGCAGGGTCGTCGCCGTCCCTGATGGCGACCTGGCCCTTGCCGTCGTAGCCCAGGCGGGTGGTCTTGAGGATCGCCGGGCGGCCCAGTTCCTCCAGGGCGCGCGCCAGGGCCTGCGGGCCGTCGACCGCACGATAGGGCGCGGTGGGGATGCCCTGGGCGTTGACGAAGTCCTTTTCGGTGACGCGGTCCTGGGTCGTCTCCAGGCAGCGCCAGTGGGGCCGCACCGGCACGAGCGCACCCATGCGGGCAAAGGAGGGCGTGGGCAGGTTCTCGAACTCGTAGGTGACGACGTCGACGCTGGCGGCGAAACGGTCGAGCGCGCCGGTGTCCTCATAGGGAGCGACGGTCGCCTCGGCGGCGACCTGGGCGGCCGGGCTGTCGTTCTCCGGGCAGAAGATGTGGCAGCGGTAGCCCAGGCTGGCCGCGGCCAGCGCGGTCATGCGGCCGAGTTGGCCGCCGCCGACGATGCCGATGGTGCCGCCCGGCGCAATGATCCTGTCGTCCTGGGCCACGGTTCAGGGCTCGTCGCTTGGGGTGTCGGCCACACTGTCGGTGATGCGCGCGCGCCAGGCATCGAGCGCGGCGGCGACCCTGTCGTCGCCCAGTGCCACGATCGCGGCCGCCAGCAGGGCGGCATTGATCGCCCCGGCCTTGCCGATCGCCAAGGTGCCGACGGGGAAACCCGAGGGCATCTGGACGATCGAAAGCAGGCTGTCGAGGCCGGAAAGCGCCTTGCTCTCGACCGGCACGCCCAGCACGGGGACCGGCGTCTTGGCCGCGGTCATGCCCGGCAGGTGCGCGGCACCGCCCGCGCCGGCGATGATCGCCTTGAGGCCCCGGCCGCGGGCGGCCTCGGCATAGGCGAACATGCGGTCGGGCGTGCGGTGGGCCGAGACGATCCTGACCTCATGGGCGATGCCCAGACCCTCAAGGGTCTCGGCGGCATGGCGCATGGTGTCCCAGTCGGACTGACTGCCCATGATGACCCCGACGACGGGTTCGGACATTGGCGGCTCCAGGGAGGCGGAAAAGGGTCGCCATCATGGTGGCTTGGGACTGGCGCGACAAGCCGCCGATTGCTCCACCGCCGCCGCCCCCGATTGCCCTGCCAATGGCACGACCCTTGCTTCCATAACGGCAATCCCTGCGGCTTTGCGGTGTTTGGGGCACCGGTATGCAGGGCAAGCAAGAGGAACGTGCGCGTGGCCGAGAGCGATTTCCTAGTTTCGGACAATTCCATGATGGCTGCAGAGAGCGACAGGATCCCCCAGGTTTCGGGAGGGGAGGAACTCTCCAAGGCCATCGGCATCCCGCCCGCCGAGATGACGCCCCATGTGCGCAAGGCGATCGTGCGCCTGCTCGACGAACTCGAGCGGCTGCGCGTCGAACTTTCCGAGACCCGTTCCCGCATCGAGTACCTGGAGCGCCTGGCCGACCAGGACGCCCTTGCCCCGGTGGCCAACCGCCGCGCCTTCATGCGCGAACTCGGCCGCACCATCGCCTATTCCTCGCGCCACAAGATCGACAGCAGCGTCGTCTACTTCGATCTCAACAAGATGAAGCAGATCAACGACCGTTACGGCCATGCCATCGGCGATGCCGCGTTGCTCCATGTCGCCTCGATCCTGCTCAAGCGGGTGCGCAATTCCGACCTGATCGGCCGCCTGGGCGGCGACGAGTTCGGCCTGATCATGCCCAATTCCGATCGGGAAGGTGCCGTCGCCAAGGCCAGCCGGATCGCAAAGGAGATCGGCACGACGCCGATCTCGGTCGAAGGCCGGCCCCTGATGATCGACGGCGAGGCGATCCATGTCGCCGTTTCCTTCGGCGTCCACCACGTCGGCAGTGCCGACGACGCGACCAGCGCACTGGCCAAGGCGGACAAGGCGATGTACGTCCACAAGCGGCGCGGTTCCGCCGCCTGAGGTTCCGCCGCGCCGCCACTTCCACCACCGGGAGGACGGCGCATGAGCGCATTCTGGACCTATACCCTCGAGTTCTACCGCCGCGACGGCGTGCAGCCCGCCGTGATCCACCTGCAGGATGCGCGGGGCGCCGACGTCAACCTGCTGATCCATGCGGCATGGACCGCCGCGCTCGACCTGCCCGCCACGACTCCGGCCGGTGCGGCGGCGCTGGCCGCCAGCGTCGCGGCCTGGCGCGAGACTGCGATCGAGCCGCTGCGCGCGGTGCGCAACGCACTGCGCCCCGGCGTCGCCTATGTCCCCGAGGAGGAATGCAAGGCCCTGCGCGGTCAGGTGCTGAAGCTGGAAATCGAGGCCGAACGGGTCGAACAGGCCGTGCTGGAGGCAGGCACCGTGGGCGCGGCCGGGCGCGAGGCCGGCGAGCCCGATCCCCAGCGGGTGGCGCAGAATCTGGCGGCCGTGGCGGCGCTCAACCCCGCGCCGCTGAGCGGAGCGGACCGCGATGCCCTGCGTGCCGTGCTGGCGGCGGCCTGCCTGGGCGCATCGGTTGCGCAGGTGGATGCCGCTCTCGCCTCTATGACGTGACCGAATCGGGACCGGAGTCCCGTTTCGGACGGGGTCCGTCCCATCGCTGGACGAAATCAGTCTCGATCTGGAACAGGTCGAGGATGCGCCCGACGGTCTGGTCGACGATGGCCTCGATCGATTCCGGGCGGGTGTAGAAGGCCGGAACCGGAGGCGCGATCACCGCGCCCATCTCCGAAAGCGCCAGCATGGTGCGCAGGTGCCCGGTATGAAGCGGCGTCTCGCGCACCATCAGAACGAGGCGGCGGCGCTCCTTGAGCGTGACGTCGGCGGCGCGCGTCAGCAGGTTGGAGGTCACGCCTGTGGCGATCTCCGACATGCTGCGGATCGAGCAGGGCGCCACGACCATGCCCAGGGTGCGGAACGAACCGCTGGAGGGCGCGGCGCCGAGATCGCCGATGGGGTAGACCGCATCGGCCAGGGCGCGGACCTCCGCGGCCTTGCGGTCGGTCTCGTAGGCCAGGGTCATGTCGGCGGTTTTTGTCATCACCAGGTGGGTTTCGACCGCCAGCGGACGCAGTGCCTCGAGCAGGCGCACGCCATAGACGATGCCCGAGGCCCCGCTGATGCCGACAATCAACCGATCGGGGGTCGCCATGGCAAATCGAAATCCCTATATTGTTTCCACGAGCCGGGATCTGCCGGCGTTACGCTGACGGATCGTCGGGAGTCCCGGGCTCGCCGTGGGACACCATAATCCGGAGGCGTGAATGAACCCAACCGCAGATTTGGCCCGTCTCGAGGCTCGTCATGGCCAACTCGAGCAGATGATCGACAGCGAATTCCATCGCCCCATGCCCGAACAGGGCCATCTGACCGAACTCAAACGAGAAAAACTGAAGATCAAGGAAGAGATCGCGGTGCTCCAGGGCGACCTGCAGACCGCCTGATCCCGCATGCCGCGCCGACAACGGCGCGGCACCGAGGCGGCATGGATGCCACTCCTCCGCCGGCCCGCAGGGTCTGCGGCAGCGTGCGGTCAGTCCCGCAGCCGTGAGATGGTCGCCGTGGTGCTGTGCCCGGCAGCCAGATCGGCCAGGAAGATTTCGCCGCCATAGGCCGAGACGATATCGGCGCCGACGACGGTTTCGACCGTGTAGTCGGCGCCCTTGACCAGCAGGTCGGGCCGCAAGGCCTCGATCAGGGCGAGCGGCGTTTCCTCATCGAAGATCACCACCGCATCGACATCGGCAAGCGAGGCCAGGACCTGGGCGCGGGCTGCCTCTTCCTGCACGGGCCGGCTGGGACCCTTGAGTTCGCGCACCGAACGGTCGCTGTTGAGGCCGACCACCAGCCGGTCGCAGCGCGCGCGGGCCTGGCGCAGCAGGGAGACGTGGCCGGGATGGAGAAGATCGAAGCAGCCGTTGGTGAAGCCGACCCGGCGGCCCTGCTTCTTCCAGCGTGCGACCTGCTCGATCGCGGCCGAGCGCACCAGGACCTTTTCCTCGTTAGCAATGAACGTGCTCGCGCGCAGGGCATGGGTGAGGTCCTCGGCGTGGACCACGGCGGTGCCGATCCTGCCGACCACGATGCCGCCGGCGAGGTTGGCGATGCGGGTGGCATGCTCGGGCGAGATGCCGCGGCCCAGGGCGGCTGCGAAGCTGGCGACCACGGTGTCGCCGGCACCCGAGACGTCGAAGACCTCGCGTGCCTGGGCCTCCAGGTGGGTGACGCTACCGTCGCGGCGCACCAGGGACATGCCATCGGCGCTGCGCGTCACCAGGATCATCTCGGCCGCTGAACCCTCCAGCGCGCGGGCCGCGGCCTCGACCACCTCGGCGTCGGTCTCGGCGATCATGCGGGTGGCGATCGCCAGTTCCCGGCGGTTGGGGGTGAGCACCGTGGCGCCGCGATAACGGCCGAAATCGCTGCTCTTGGGATCGACGATGACCGGGATGCCGGCATCGCGCGCCGCCGCGATCGCGGCCTCGATGACCTTGGGTGTCAGCACGCCCTTGGCATAGTCCGACAGCACCATGGCATCGATGCCCTTGAGCCCGGTCTCGACGATGTCGATGATGCGCGCGCAGGTCGCCGGCTCGATGGCACGGTCGGTCTCGCGGTCGGCGCGCAGGAGCTGCTGGCTTCCGGCGACATAACGCACCTTGGTCGTCGATCGCCGGCCGCGCTCGACCAGCAGGTAGGGCTCGATGTTGGCTTCCTCGCCGACCATGGAGATCAGGTCGCGACCGGTCGCATCGTCGCCCACCACGGCGACGAAGCAGCACTGGGCACCCAAGGCGACGAGGTTGCGCACGACATTGCCGGCCCCGCCCAGCATCGATTCCTCCGATCCCACGCGCAGCACCGGCACCGGCGCCTCGGGCGAGATGCGCTCGACCTCGCCATAGACGAAGCGGTCGAGCATCAGGTCGCCCAGGACCATGATGCTGGTGCCGCCCAGCCGTTCGATGGCGTGGGAAAGGTCGGAGGTTTCGGTCATGGCTTGTCCATCCGTGCGCATCGGTGTGCCGCGGCTGTTTCCTGCGCGGACACAGGGCCAAGGTCAAGCGCTTCCGCCCGGCAGGCCGGAACTGCGCCATGCAATCTCCTCGCCAGCCGTGCCTGGCGGGCTATGCTCCGCAGCCCAATCGGCCGTGGAGGATTCG
>JAQCLG010000150.1 GCA_027592745.1 Pseudomonadota bacterium
CCCGCCGCGCCGCCGCCGACCCCCGGGTCCGCGCCAAGGCCGCGGAGTTCTACGAGACCCAGGCCAAACCCGTGATCGGCCGCAAGCTCCAGGGCGCGCGCGAGGCCGCCGCGCAGGGCGAGCCGGGCGAACACCCCGCACGCCTGGCCGGCCGCGTCATCGGCCGCCTGTTGAAGGACTAGCCGGCGCCTGACCGGCCCGATTGCACCGGCCCTGCGGCAGGTGCATAGAAGGCGCTACCCGCCCTGCAGGACGTTCGTGATGACTGAGGCTACTGCCGCTCCCGGCGCCGGCTGGCGCACGCCCATGGTGGTCATCCTGGCCGGCTGCGCCATCGCCGTGATCGGCTTCGGCATCCGCTCGGTCTTCGGCTTTTTCCTCGATCCCATCACGGAGGCCCACGGCTGGAGCCGGGAGACCTATTCGGTAGCGCTTTCGGTGCAGAACCTGCTCTGGGGCCTTGCCGCGCCGCTCGCGGGCATCCTGGCGGACCGCTACGGCCCGGCACGCGTCATCGTCCTGGGCGCGCTGATCTACGGTGCCGCGACCTGGGCCATGGGCGTCGTCGAGAGCAGCGTGATGTTCACCCTGGTGGCGGGCGTGGCGGTCGGTTTCGGCGTCGCCTTCACCGGCTTCTCCCTGGCCCTGGCCGCCATGGCCCGTGTCGTGCCGCCGCACATGCGCTCGCTTGCCTTGGGCCTGGGCACCGCCTCGGGGTCCCTGGGCCAGGTCATCTTCGCCCTGGGCGGCCAGGGCGCGATCTCGCTGCTGGGCTGGCAGGGCGCCCTGATCGCGCTTGCCGCCACGGCCATGGCGATCATCCCGCTCGCCTTCGTGCTGCCCCGGTCCAGCACCGGCGTCGGCGAGGTCGTCAGCAACCAGTCCGTCGGCCAGGCCCTCAAGGAGGCCGCCGGCCACCGCGGCTACCTCCTGCTCACCACCGGCTTTTTCGTCTGCGGTTTCCAGATCGCCTTCATCACGGTGCATTTCCCCGCCTACATCACCGACCAGGGCCTCTTGCCCTGGGTCGCGGCCTGGGCCTGGTTCCTGGTCGGCGGCTGCAACATCGTGGGCTGCCTGCTGGCGGGCATGTTCGGCCAGCGCTGGAGCAAGCGCTGCGGCCTCTCGGGCATCTACTTTGCCCGCACGCTGATCATCGTCGGCCTGCTGCTTGCGCCCAAGACCGAATGGACGATCTATGCCTTTGCCATCGCCATGGGTTCCCTGTGGCTGGCCACCGTGCCGCTGACCTCCGGCATCGTCGCCCAGGTCTTCGGCGTGAAGTACATGGCGACCCTCTTCGGCGTCGTCTTCTTCAGCCACCAGCTGGGCAGCTTCACCGGCGTCTGGCTGGGCGGCTGGCTCTACGACGCCACGGGCAGCTACGACATCGTCTGGTGGATCAGCGCCGGCCTGGGCCTGGTCGCCGCCCTCATCCACCTGCCGATCGACGAGCGCCCGCTCGCCCGCCTGCACGTTGCGCGCTGAACCCTACATCGCTCTTGGCAGGTGGCGGGCGTAACTGGCGTAGACGAGCAGGGCGATGGCGGTGGCAAAGAACACCGCGTCGAGCTGGAAGACCAGCAGCAGCAGGGTGAAGATCGACGGCACGACCAGGCCCACCATGTCGCGGTAGGTGCCGTAGACCATGGCCATCTCGGTCCGCTCGCGCGACTTCACCGCGCGCAGGAAGGGCACGTTGCCGGTGGCGTCGGTCGCAGAAAGCGGGATCGCCGAGACCAGGATCAGGCCGATGGCGATCCAGGGGTCGTCGATCATCAGCCCGGCCAGGGCGACCATCACCGCGGCCGCGCAGAAGCCGATGATGACGTAGCGGCGCATGCCGATGCGGCGCATCACCCGGCCCCACAGCGGCGCCAGGATCGCCAGGGCGCTGCAGAACGACAGCGCCAGGCCGCCCACCGGCAGGTCGGCGCCCAGCACGGCGATCTCCATGTTGTTGTATTCGGCATAGACCGGAACGTAGAGGTAGATCATCCACCACCAGTTCTCGCGCCCGAAGATCAGCAGGTAGGCCAGGCGCAGGCGCGGCTGCTTCACGAAGCGCGGCACGTAGGTCAGCGGGTTGGCCGGTTTGGACGGCACCGCCTTCAACACCGGCGTCTCGTCGATCTTCACCAGGAAGGCGTAGAGGATCAGGATCAGCGCGACGACCGCCGAGAGGATGAAGGGCGCCCCCCGGCCGATGTTGTTGTAGAGCCAGATGCCCAGCGTCGGGCCGATCGCCCAGGGCAGGGCGGCCATCAGCATGCGGATTGGCTCGGACTGGCTCATGTCGCGCTTGCGGATGTAGCCCATGATGAACAGCGACAGGCCGACCTGCATGCAGTTGGTCGCAAAGACCCGCCCGAACATGCCGACGAAGAAGGTGCCGAGGTTGCCGAAGGCCATCACCGCCGGCGCCGCCGCGACCAGCAGGGCGCCCATGCGGTAGGTCCGCAACGGCTTCAGGCGGTGGATGACGAAGGGGATGGCAAGGGCCGAGCCGACCGAGAAGATGCCGACGATGACGAACATGAAGGTCATCACCAGGTTGCTGCCGCCCAGGTCGAAGGCCGCCACCGAGATCACCGCGGCGATCAGGGCGCGCGAGAGGCTCTCCAGCGCCCAGAACAGGCCGAACATCCACGGACCCGGACGGGTCAGTGCAGCGATGAACCTTGGACGCACGCAGGGCCTCCGGAACAGCGCCGCACCGTGCGGCCGCCCCTGCTTCCTATCCCCGTGGTGCGGATGCGTCCACGGCGATCGCTGCCCGGCGGTGCCATGTTCCTTGCTTCCGCCGGTCCGCTGCGCTGGGATAACGTGCAAGACGACACAACAAGACAGACCGCGTGTCTGCGCCGCCGCGCCGAAGGCAGGCCGGCAGTCCACCTGCAAGGAGAGCCTCGTGCGCACCGACGAACCCAGGACCATCCAGTTGCGCGACTATGCCGCGCCCGACTACCGCATCGAGACGGTGGCGCTGCATTTCGAGCTCGACCCCCAGGGCACCAGGGTCACCGCCGAACTCGCGGTCGTCTCCGACCACGACCGAACCCGGGGCGCACGGCCCTTCCGGCTCGATGGCGACCGGCTCCCGCTCGATGCCATCGCCATCGACGGCCAGGCCCTGGGCGACAACGCCTACGACCACGACGACGAGGGCCTTGTCATCCACGAGCCGCCCGAGCGCTTCACCCTGACGACGACGACGACCATCGCGCCCGCCGACAACACCGCGCTCGAGGGCCTCTACATGTCGGGCGGCAAATACACGACGCAATGCGAGGCCGAGGGTTTCCGCCGCATCACCTTCTTCCCCGACCGCCCCGACGTGCTGGCGACCTACCGCGTCACGATCGACGCGCCGAAGGAGGGCTGCCCCGTGCTGCTCTCCAACGGCAACCTGGTCGAGCAGAAGGCGCTTGCCGACGGCCGCCACCGCGCCGTCTGGGACGATCCCTTCCCGAAACCCTCCTATCTCTTCGCGCTGGTCGCCGGCGACCTCGGCGTCCTGGAGGACAGCTTCACCACGGCTTCGGGCCGCAAGGTCGCGCTCGCCATCTGGTCCGAACACGGCAACCAGGGCAAGTGCGCCTACGCCATGGACGCGCTCAAGCGTTCGATGGCCTGGGACGAGCAGCGCTACGGCCTGGAATACGACCTCGACATCTTCAACATCGTCGCCGTGGGCGATTTCAACATGGGGGCGATGGAGAACAAGAGCCTCAACATCTTCAATTCCAAGCTGGTCCTGGCCAGTCCCCAGACCGCGACCGACGGCGACTACGAGGCGATCGAGAGCGTCATCGCCCACGAGTACTTCCACAACTGGACCGGCAACCGCGTCACCTGCCGCGACTGGTTCCAGCTTTCCCTCAAGGAGGGCCTGACGGTCTACCGCGACCAGGAGTTCAGCGCCGACCAGCGCTCGGCGCCGGTTGAGCGCATTGCCAGCGTGCGCGCCCTGCGCGCCGCCCAGTTCCCCGAGGACGCCGGGCCGCTCGCCCACCCCATCCGCCCGGACCACTACATCGAGATCAACAACTTCTACACCGCCACGGTCTACGAGAAGGGTGCGGAGGTCATCCGCATGTACGAGCGCCTGCTCGGGCGCGACGGCTTCCGCCGCGGCCTCGACCTCTACTTCGAGCGCCACGACGGCCAGGCCGTCACCTGCGACGATTTCCTGGCCGCCATGGCCGATGCCAACGGCGCCGATCTCACCCGCTTCAAGCGCTGGTACAGCCAGGCCGGCACCCCCGTGGTCACCGCCGCGGGCGCCTGGGACGAGGCCGCCCAGGCCTTCGAGCTGACGCTCACCCAGGAGACCCCGCCGACGCCGGGCCAGCACGTCAAGAAGCCGCTTGACATGCCCTTCGAGGTCGGCCTGCTCGGCCCCGACGGTGCCGACATGGCCGTGGCCCTGGGCGGCCGGACGGCGACCAGCCACACCCTGCGCTTCAACCTGCCCCGCCAGGTCTTCCGCTTCGAGGGCGTCGCTGCCCGCCCCGTGCTCTCGCTCAACCGCGGCTTTTCCGCGCCGGTCAGGGTCAGCGCCTCCTGGAGCGACGAGGAACGCGCCTTCCTGATGGCCCACGACAGCGATCCCTTCGCGCGCTGGGAGGCCGGCCAGCAGTACGCCACCACGCTGATGCTGGGCATGCTCGGCGACGTCCGCGCCGGCCGCGACCCCCGGCTCGACGCCCGTTTCGTCGTCGCCCTCAAGGCGATCCTGGAGGACGAGGCCATCGACAAGGCGTTTGCCGCGCTCGCCATCACCCTGCCGGGCGAGGCCTATCTCGCCGACCAGATGGAAACCGTCGACGTCGAGGGCATCCATGCCGCCCGCGAGACCCTGGAGCGTGCCGTCGCGGCGGGCCTTGGCGAGCTGCTGGAGGCGGTCTACCGGGCCAATGCCACGACCGCCCCGTTCAGCCCCGATGCGGAGCAGGCCGGCCGTCGCGCGCTCCGGAATGCCGCGCTTGTCTATCTTGCCGCGCCGCGCGATGGCCGCGCCGTCGCCCTGCTCGATGCCCAGTACCGCGGCGCCGACAACATGACCGACCGCATGGCCGCACTCTCCCTCCTGGTCGAGATCGAGGGGCCTGAGCGGTCCGCGGCGCTGGAGGACTTCCTCGAACGCTTCCGCGACGATGCCCTGGTCGTCGACAAGTGGTTTGCCGTCCAGGCCCGCGCGTCCGCGCCCGATGCGGTCGAACAGGTCGAGGCCCTGCTCGGCCATCCGCTGTTCACACTGAAGAACCCCAACCGGGCGCGCTCCCTGCTCGGCGTCTTTGCCGCGGGCAACCCCACCGGCTTCCACCGCAAGGACGGCAGGGGCTATCGCCTGGTTGCCGATGCCATCCTCGAACTCGACGGCTTCAACCCCCAGGTCGCCGCCCGCCTGATCGATCCCCTGGGCCGCTGGCGCCGCTACGATGGCGCCCGCCAGGAGATGATGAAGGAGGAACTCGCCCGCATCCGCGCCAAGCCCGGTCTCTCGCGCGACCTCGTCGAGAAGGTCGGCAAGTCGCTGGAGGGCTGACAGCGCCTCCCGCCCTCACCACACCTTGATTTTTGGAGAACCACCATGCCGCATTTCCGCACCTCCGGCGCCAACGTCTGGTACGAACAGATCGGCTCCGGCCCCGACATCCTCTGGCTGCCCGGCGGCGACCAGGTCGGGCGCGACATGCGCTGGCAGGTCGAGGGTTTCCCCGACTACCGCAACACCACCATGGACCCGCGCGGCGCCGGCAGAACCGAGATCGTCGACGGCCCGCCCTGGACCATCCTCGACATGGCGCGCGATGCCGCCGAGCTGATCGAGGCGGTGTGCAACCCCCCGGTCGTCGTCGCCGGCCTTTCCATGGGTTCGATGATCACCCAGGAACTGGCGATCAACTGGCCCCATCTGGTGAAGATCGCCATCCCCATGGGCACCGAGGCCTATGCCGAGGGCCATTCGCGCGAGTGGATGGAATCGGAGATCCGCTACCGGCGCGAACACGGCAACCTGCCGCCCGATTTCGCCATGACCCACTACGGCGCCTTCATGTATCCCAGCGAGGTGCTGGGCGATCCCGAGCTGTGGAACCGGCTGAAGGCCGTCACCTCGGACGCCTACGAACACCGGGATGGTGCGATGCTGGACGCCCAGTGGCAGGCCTGCTGCGACTTCGACACGCGCGACCGCCTGCCGGCCTGCCAGGTGCCCATGCACGTCCTGGGCTTCAGCCAGGACATGCAGGCACCCCCGGCGCTGGGCAGGAAATGCGCCGAACTTGCCGGCAACGGCCACTTCCACATGCTCGAGGGCCTGGGCCATCTTTCGCTCTGCGGCCACAAGCCCGAGGTCGTCAACGCCAAGATCCGGGAGATCATCGAGAGCCATGGCTGACATCGCCGACATCGTCGACCTGGAACGCTGGCCCGTCGGCGATCTCGCCTCGCCGCGCACGCAGGCCCTTGTCGCACAGGCGCGCGCCAAGCTCGCCGATCCCGGCTACTTCACCATGCCCGGTTTCCTGCGTGCCGAGGTCCTGCCCGCCGTGGCGGCCGAGGCGCAGGTTTTGCTCGCCGAGGGCCACCGCCAGGTCCACGAGCGCGACGGCGGCCTGCGCCGCTCCGTGCCGGGCCTCACCCGCGCCGCCCTGGTCTGCGCCGGCGGCGACCGCATGGCGCACGATTCGCCCCTGCGCCGGGTCTATGCCTGGCAGCCGCTCACCGATTTCCTCGGCGCGGTCTTCGGCATCGCGCCCTACTACCGCAGCGCCGATCCCATGGTCGGCTGCATGCTCACCGGCTACGGCCCCGGTGATGAACTGGGTTGGCACTTCGATCCCAACGACGGCGTCGTCACCCTGATGGTGCAGAAGGCGGGCGAAGGCGGCGTCTTCGAGTTCGCCCCCGCCGTGCGCCGCGATGCCGACGATCCCGCGACGCCGATCGTCGATGCCGTGGTCGAGGGCCGCTGGCCCGGCACGCTGCGCGAGGACCAGGAGGCCGGCACGCTCGCCCTCTTCAACGGCCACCGCGCGCCCCATCGCGTGACCCCGATCCTGGCCGCGCCCGAGCGCATCATGCTGGTGATGTCCTACGATTCGAAACCCGGCCAGGTCTTCAGCGACGAGATCCGCCGGAACTTCTTCGGCCGGACGGCCTGACATGGCAGATACCGAACCGGGCCTGGAGTTCGTCGCCGCACTCCACGTCACCCTCGAACCGCTCCAGCTCGTCGGCGAGATCGGCCACGGCCTGCGCGAGGTCATCCCGATCACCGGCGGCACGGTAAATGGCCCGAAGCTGTCCGGTCGCATCCTGCCCGGCGGCGCCGACTGGGCGCTCGGCCTGCCCGACGGTGCCTACCGCGTCTCGGCCCGCTACCTGCTGCAACTCGACGACGGTACCCTCGTCACGGTCGACAACAACGGCATCCTGGCGCCCGACGGCCAGGGCGGTTTCACCGGCCGCACCGTGCCCGTGTTCGAGGTCGCCGACGGCCCCCACGCCTGGCTGCGACGTTGCATCTTCATCGGCACGCTCCAGGCCGATCCCGCCGGCGCCTTCGTCGACCTGGCCTTCTACCGCGTGACCTGAACCGGCCCCGGCTCAGGCCTCCAGCCGCGCCCGTGCATCGACCGCGATGACGCCTTCGCCGCTGCGGCGCAGGAACAGCGGGTTGATGTCGAGTTCGGCCAGGTGCGCGCCGGCATCGACCGCCAGCCAGGACAGCCGCGAGGCGGCATCGGCGAGCGCCTCGACGTCGAGTGCGGGGCCGCCGCGCACGCCCTGGAGCAGGGGCCACAGGCGCAGGCGCGGCAGCAGCGCGCGGACCCGTTCGGGCGAGACCGGCGCGGGGATCAGCACGACGTCGTCGATCAGTTCCGCCAGGATGCCGCCCAGGCCGACCAGCACCACCGGGCCGAACTGCCGGTCGTGCTGGATGCCAAGGATCGCCTCGGCCTCGCCGCGCGCCATCTCGGCGACCAGGGCGCCGCGCAGCCGCGTGCCCAGGCGGCGGGCCATCAGGTCCCATGCCGTCTGGAGCTGCGTCTCGTCGCCCAGGGCCAGCGCCACCGCGCCTTCGTCGGACTTGTGGACGATGTCGGGGCCGAAGCCCTTCAGGGCCACGGGCCAGCCGATCTCGCGCGCGGCCATCACTGCCTCGCGGGCCGAGCCGACCGGGCGCTCGCGCGTCGCGCGGATGCCGTAGCGCGCCAGCACCTCCTTGGTCTCGTGTTCGGCGAGCCAGCCGGCATCGCTGCCGGCGAAGGGGTCGCCGGTCGGAAGGCCCTTGGGGCGCTGCGCCTCGGGCGCGGCCTCGCGCGGCACCAGCCAGCAACGCAGCACGCGCAGCGCCTCGTCGGCCGTCTCGTAGTGGAGCAGGCCCAGCTCGCGCACCGCGGCACGGGCGCCGTCAGCGGCGTTGCCCGGCTGGAAGACGGCGATGGTCGGCTTGCCCGTCGCCTTGCCCGCCGCCGCCAGCGCCCGTGTCGCCTCGGTCAGCTGCGGCGCGGTGGTGACGACCAGCAGGTTGGCCGCGACATCGGGGTCGGCCGCGGCGATGGTCAGGCCGCCGTCGTCGATGTCGACGAAGCTGCGGCTTTTCATGGCGCCCAGATCGAGCGGGTTGCCGAGCTGGTGGGGTTCGTAGATCTCCTCCAGCTTCGTGCGTGTCTGCGGCGAGAACTGCGCCAGGCGCAGCCCGACATCGTCGAAGCGGTCCGTGGCGATCGCCGCCGCTCCGCCCGAGCCGGAGACGACGCAGATGCCGTCGCCGGAGGGCCTGCCGTGACGCGCGATCATCTCGGCGGCCTGCATCATGCCGATGATGTCGTCGACCGGCACGACCCCGGCCTCGCGGCAGACCGCCTCCAGCACGCGCCAGGAACCGGCGAGACTCGCGGTATGGCTCATGGTGACGCGCGCGCCTTCCTCGGAACGGCCCGACTTCACCATCAGCACCGGCTTGCCCGCCTCGCGGCAGGCCCGGGCCGCGGCGACGAAACGGCCGGCATCCTTGAACCCTTCGACATAGAGCGTGACGCAGCGCGTGTTCTCGTCCCGGGCCATCCATTCCATGAAGTCGGCCAGCTCCAGGTCGGCCTGGTTGCCCACCGAGACGGCTGAGGAGAAACGCGCGCCGTCGCCGACGCCGCGGTTGTAGA
>JAQCLG010000011.1 GCA_027592745.1 Pseudomonadota bacterium
CGCACCCGCATGCCGCCCGTTGCGGTCCCCAGGTGCCGGGTCCGCTCGGCGATGAACAGCAAGGGCGGCACCAGGTAACGCGGTGCGGGCAGCAGGTTCCAGCGGCCGAGCCAGGAGAGCGCCCAGAAACCCCACTGGTAGAACGGCAGTTCGAGGCCGGCATGGAAACTGACGCTGCGCAGGTGGGGATAAGACAGCGGGAAGATCGCCGCGTCGGGCACGTCGCAGGCAGCGACGCGGCGCATGTCCTGCCAGCCGCGCACGGTGGTCCATGCGCCGTCGCGCCAGCGCGGGATGGGCCGGCCCAGGTAGGAGAGGATCGAGGCGATCACGGCGGGGCCGCGCGGCGCGTCGTTGCCTGGAGCGATGGCGGTCTGGACCGATTCGATGCGGGAAAACCGCGCCGCCAGGGCATCGACCACGGCGGAGGATAGCCCCGGGACCGAACTGGCGCCGGCGATGACGCAGATGCCGGCGTCGCGCGCCAGGCGGTCCAGGCTGGCGATGGCGGCGACATCCTCGCGCCCGTCGGAGATGTCGATTTAGGGGGTGCGGTGGGCGATGCAGGCGCGCGGCACGGCGTAGTCGCGCTGCTGGAAGGGGCCGCAGGTGTCGATGACGAGCGCGGGGGCGTGGCGCTGGAGCAGGGCGGGCAGGCCGTCGGGAAGGTCGACCGCCTCGGTCGCGAGATCGAGCTCGGCGGCCAGGGCATCGAGGCGGGCGCGGTTGCGGCCCGCCGCAACGACCCTGACACCCTGCCGGCGCAACAGCCGGCAGGCCATGCCGCCGAAGACGCCGGTGGCGCCGAGAACCAGGACCGGGCGGTCGTCCACGCCCCTAGCGCATCAGATGGCCGCCGTTGACGTCGATCGTGGCGCCGGTGATGAAGTCGGCCTCGTCGGCAGCCAGGAACAGGACGCAGCGGGCGACGTCCTCGACCTTACCGATGCGCCCGACCAGGATGTGGTCCTTGACCAGGTTGTCGATCCACTCCTGGGGTGCCACGCGCACCATGTCGGTATCGACGTAACCCGGCGCGACGGCGTTGACCGTGATGCCCTTGGACGCACTTTCCTTGGCCAGCGCCTTGGTGAAGGAGACCATGGCGCCCTTGGCCGCACCGTAGCTGGTCTCGCCGTAGCTGGGGGCAAAGGCCGAGAGCGAGGCGATGTTGACGATGCGGCCGAAACCGGCCTGGCGCATCGGGTTGATCACCTGGTGGGTCATGTTGAAGAAGCTGTCGAGGTTGGTCGCGATCACCTTGTGCCAGAGGGCCGCGTCCATCTTGTGCAGGAACTTGTCGGGCGAGATGCCGGCGTTGTTGACCAGGACCTCGACGGGGCCGAGATCGGCGACGACCTTCTCGACGCCGGCCACGCAGGCGTCGTAGTCGGAGACGTCCCACTTGTAGGTCTTCACGCCGCTTTCTGCGGCCAGCGACGCGGCGGCCTCGTCATCGCTGCGGTAGTTCGCGGCGACCGTGTAGCCGGCCTGCGCCAGCGCCTTGGCGATGCCCCGCCCGATGCCCCGCGAGGCGCCCGATACCAATGCGACACGTCCCATGAACGACTCTCCTGCTGGTTCGTTTGTGAAGTTGTCGGCATTGTAGGCAGGAACGGCATTAGGGAAAGCGATGACATCGCTGGTCGAGGTAACGCGGGACCGCGCGGTGGCGCGGGTGGTGCTGGCGCGCCCGGAGAAGCGGAATGCCCTCTGCGGTGCGCTGATCGGTGAACTCACCGCCGCCCTGAGCGGCCTGGCGCAGGAGGACGACCTGCGCTGCGTCGTGCTGACCGGCGCGGGCACGGCCTTTTCTGCGGGTGCCGATGTCGCGGAACTCGGGGCGGTGACCGCCGAAACCGCCGAGGCCTTCATCACGCAGCTGCACGGGGCCTGCCGCGCGGTGCGTGACTGTCCCGTGCCGGTGATCGCGCGGATCGATGGCGCCTGCCTGGGCGGGGCCCTGGAACTGGCGGCCTCCTGCGACCTGCGGGTGGCCTCGGAGCGCTCGACATTCGCCATGCCGGAGGTCCAGATCGGCATCCCCTCGGTGATCGAGGCCGCCCTGCTGCCGCGCCTGATGGGCTGGGGCAGGGCGAGCGAACTGCTGCTGACCGGCCGCGTGATTGACGGGCGGGAGGCCCTGCAGGCCGGTCTGATCGAGCGGCTGGCCGAACCCGACGCGCTCGACGATGCCGTGGGGGGATGGACCGAAGCGATCTGCGCTGCAGGTCCGCGGGCGATCCGGGCGCAGAAGGCGCTGATGCGGCGCTGGGAGGGCGGCCTGATGGATGCCGCCATCGCCGCGGGAATCGAGGCCTTCCGGGAAGCCCACGGCAGCGACGAACCGCGGCGCATGCTGCACGAGGTGCTGGCCAGCCGGGGCGGACGCCGGCCGGGCGCCAAGGGCTGAGGATCAGCGCCTGCCGCGCAGGGTGTCCTCGATGTAGCCGAGCAGGGGCAGCCAGTGGACGGTGGTCTCGATGGCCGGGCGGGTGTTGACGTCGAAGAGGCTGAGGCCCTGCACGGCGAGTTCGCCGTAGATCGCGCGGTCGGCGATGCGGCCGGCGGCCTCGTGGCCGACTTCGGCGAGGAAGGCTTCCAGGCGCTCGGCGGCCCGCGTGTTGGCACGCACCCGGTTGGCGACCAGCGCCAGGCCCTTGCGCTGCTTGCGGATCGCCTTGATCTCCTCGATGCGCTCGAGGAAGCGGCGCGTGGCGCTTTCGTCGAAGACCGAGGGCAGGACGGGGACCAGCACGACATCGGCAAGCTCGACGAGCGCCTCGGACTGGGCCGGGGTCATGGCCGCCGGCGCATCGATCACCAGACGGTCGATGCCCCTGGGCACCTCGCCCTGGCGCTTGGTCCAGTTGAGGCCCACGACCGCGGGCACGCCGTCGGGGCGCGTCTGGCACCACTGCAGGCTGCTCTTCTGGCGGTCGGCATCGGCCAGCGCCACGGCCTTGCCGCCGACAGCAAAGGCGACGGCAAGGTTGGTGGCCAGCGTGGTCTTGCCGCAGCCCCCCTTGATGCAGCCCCCCTTGATGTTGGCGACCAGGACGGTGCGCATATGGCGTTCCAAGGGCGAATCGTGATGGCACAAGTTCGCGCGATAACGCCGGGGCATCTACCCCGGGCCGCCATTTTGACGGTCCGGGCCAATTGCGGCGGTGGATGAACTCAGTTGCCGTCGCGCGGGATGGTCTCGTTCCAGGTCCGCGCGAAGACGGGCTTGCCGTTCTCCAGGGCTTCGAGTTCGGCGTGGAAGTGGAAATCGGTCCGGTCGGCCGTCAGGTTCTGGCTGGTGCGGATCTCGATCTCGATGCCGTCCTTGCGCCAGGTATCGACGCGCCGGGTTTCGGAGCGTGCCGACAGGGGATCGCCCTCGACGATGCTGTGCCAGTTCTCGCCGCGCTCGCCCTCCAGGAGACCCGTGTCGTCGTGGCGCACCAGGCCGCCATCCTGGAGCTGATGGGCGGTGACGGTGCCGGTGACGGCATCGCGGGTGACCTCGCGGCACAGGCCGCGGCCCGGTTCAACGACCGTGGCGGGGCTGCCCGGGCCGTTGACCGCTTCGCCGAAGGGGGCGAAGGCGCCGTCGCCGGCATCGGCGCGGCGCACCGGCAGTTCGAGATGGCAGCGCCCGGCCAGCAGGGTCAGCGTCACCGGTTCCGGCGAGGGCCAGACCAGCGGGAAGTAGGTCGAGGAGACCGAGACGGCGATGCGGTGGCCGGCCGGGAAGGCATGGCCGATATCGTCGACCTCGACGCGCACGGTGATCGGCCTGCCCGGCTCCAGCGGTGTGGTGGTGGAGGGGTCCTCCGGGCGGTTGAGGTTGAGCACGCCGTGATGGACGCGGGTCGAGGCACCATCGGGCGTGACGTCGTTGAGGCGCACGGCGACAAAGGCGTTGGGCCGGTCGCTCGAGAGCGTCAGTTCGACGATCGGCGCGCCCAGGATCTCGATGCGCTCGGCGAGCGGTTCGGAGAGGAAGACGAGGCTGACGGCATCGTCGCCGCGCTGGTCCGGCGAGAAGGTGCCGGGTTCGCCGTGATGGCAGAGCATGGCCTGGTGGGTACCGGTGGCCTGGAGGGAGTTGAGGAGCAGCGGCACCTCATCGCCGGCCGCGCGCTCCAGGCGCCCCGGATTCATCGCCCAGACCTGGGTCTCGATATGGGGGCTGGGCCAGGAGGGTTCGCCGACCCAGCGGCCGGGGCGTTCGGGATAAACGGTGGCCGGGGCAACGCTGTCCTGGATCCAGGCGCGGTACATGGGTTCGTCCATGATCCCGGTATCGATGCCCTTGAGCCAGTGGTCCCACCAGCGCACGGTCTCCTGCAGGAAGCCGATGGCCGGGCCGGGATGGCCCTTGTTGGGGTACTGGTGCGCCCAGGGTCCCGAAAGCCCCTTGCGCGGACAGGAAAGGCCTGCGAGCAGGCGCGGCACCGCCTCGTTGTAGTTGTCGGCCCAGCCGGAGACGGCATAGACGGCGCAGGTGATGGCCGAGAAATCCTCGTTGACGCTGCCCTGGCGCCAGTAGTCGTCGCGCCGCTGGTGGCGCAGCCATTCCAGGGTCCAGGGCGTGTTGGCCTCCAGGCGGGCCTGCCACATCCCGCGCCAGGCCTCGCCGACCAGCTCCGGGTCGGGCGGCAGGGCGTTGTAGCCGAACATCACGCTGCCCCAGGCGATGTTGTCCTTGATCAGGCAGCCGCCGTAGTAGTGCACGTCGGTGGCGTAGCGGTCGTCGGTCGAGCCGATGGTGACGATGGCCTTCAGGGCCGGGGGACGGCGTGCGGCGATCTGCAGGCCGTTGAAGCCTCCCCAGGAGATGCCGATGATGCCGACCGCGCCGGTGCACCAGGACTGATCCGCCAGCCAGGCGACGATCTCGCAGCCGTCGCGCTGTTCCTGGACGCTGTATTCGTCGTGGTAGACGCCCTCGCTGTCGCCGGTGCCGCGGATGTCGACCCGCACGCAGGCGTAGCCGGCCTCCGCCACGGGAGGATGGTTGGTGCGGTCGCGGCCGCGCGTGCCGTCGCGCTTGCGGTAGGGCAGGTATTCCAGGATCGCCGGCACCGGCTCGTCCTCGGCATCGATGGGCAGCCAGATCTTGGCCGCCAGGCGGGTGCCGTCCGACAGCGGGATCCAGCAATGCTCGATCTCGCGGATGGCGCGCGGCTTGGCGGCGAAGTGTTCGGTCATGGTTGTACTTTCTCTCAGATGCCGTCTCGCGGGATGGTCCGGTCCCAGGTTCTCTCGAAGATGCGCACGCCGTTCTCCTCGACCGCGATCGTCGCCTCCAGACGGAATGCCTCGGCCGTGCAGGTGAGGCGCTGACTGGTGTGGGAGACGACCTTCCAGTCGCCCCGGCGGCGGCTCATCATGAAGGTCGACCACTGCTGCGCCGAGGTCGGATCGCCCTCGACGATGCGGTGGAAGACCTCGCCGTCGGCCTCGTTTTCCATCGCGATGGCGTCGATGACGTGGGCGCCCTCGTCGCGTGGCAGGCGCACGACAGTCTCGCCGGTATAGGCATCGCGGCGGATGTCGCGGGTGTTGAACGGCGCTTCGCGCAGGACGATCACGGAGCCCGTCCTGCCGCCGACCGGCGGTCCGTAGAGGGGCAGGTCGGCATCGGCCGGATCGGGCGGGCGCACCGGCAGGCGCAGGCGGCTGGTACCGGCGTGGACGGTCAGGGTGACCACTTCCGGACTGGGCCAGAGCAGGGGCCAGTTGGTCGAGGAGAGCGAGAGCGCGATGCGATGGCCCGGCGCGAAGCTGTGGGCGATGTCGTCGATTTCCACGGTGACGCGGCAGGGCCTGCCCGGCTCCAGCGGGTCGGTGCGGTCCATGCCGTTGCGCCGGGTGAGGTTGAGCACGCCGTGGTGGACGCGGGTCGAGGCGCCGTCGGGCGCGACATCGTTGAGGCGCACGGCAACCTGGGCGACCGGGCGGTCGCTCGACAGGATGAGTTCGACAAGCGGGGCGCCCATGATCTCGATGCGCTCGGCGAGCGGTTCGGTGACGAAGACGAGGCTGGCGCCATCGTCCTCGCGCTGGTCGCCGGGCCACTCGCCGCCTTCGCCGTAGCGACCCAGTTCGCCCTGGGTGAGGCCGGTGGTCTGCATGGAGCAGACCGGCAGCGGTGTTTCCGGGCCCGCCCCGGCTTCCAGGCGGCCGGGATTGAGGAAAAGTTCCTGCCAGGCGATGCGCGGACTGGGCCAGGTCGCTTCGGCGACCCAGCGGCCGGGCAGGCTGGCGTAGTCGGTGCGGGGCGGGCGGCTGTCGCACATCCAGGCGCGCAGCATGGGTTCGTCCATGATCCCGGTGTCGATGCCCTTGAGCCAGTGATCCCACCAGCGCAGGCATTCCTGCAGGAAGCCGATGGTCGGGCCGGGACGACCATCGTGCGGGTAGATGTGGGCCCAGGGACCGATCAGACCCTTGCGCGGACAGGTCAGGCCGCCGAGCATGCGGGTGATGGCCTCGCTGTAGTTGTCGCCCCAGCCGTTGACCAGGAAACAGGCCGCCTCGATCTTCCCGAAGTCCTCGCAGACGCTGCCCTGGCGCCAGTAGTCGTCGCGCCGCTGGTGTTCCAGCCACGGGATCACCAGGGGGCGGATCGCCTCCAGGCGCTCCAGCCACATGGGTCGCCAGGCCTGTCCGACCAGCTCGGGATCGGGCGGCATGCCGCCCAGCGCGAACATGTAGGCCGACCAGTCCAGGTTGTCCTTGGTCAGGGCGCCGCCGTAGTAGTGGACGTCGGTGGCGTAGCGGTCGTCGGTCGAGCCGACCGAGACGACGGCCTTGAGCGCGGGCGGACGCATGGCGGCGATCTGCAGGCCGTTGAAGCCGCCCCAGGACTTGCCGATCATGCCCACCTTGCCGTCGCACCAGGGCTGGGCGGCGATCCAGGCGATGACGTCGAAGCCGTCCTGCTGCTCCTGGGGCAGGTACTCGTCGTGGCAGACGCCCTCGCTGTCGCCGGTGCCGCGCAGGTCGACGCGCAACACGGCGTAGCCGGCCTCGGCGATGGGCAGGTGCAGGCTTTCGTCGCGCGCGCGCGTGCCGTCGCGCTTGCGGTAGGGGATGTATTCCAGGATCGCCGGCACGGGATCGTCGTGTGCGTCCTCGGGCAGCCACATGCGGGCGGCCAGCCGGGTGCCGTCGGCAAGCGGAATCCAGAGATGCTCGATCTCGCGCACGGCGCGCGGGTTCGCAACAAGGTCCGGCATGCAGGCTTTCTCGACGGCTGGGGACAGCAGCCTAGCAGAGGAAACCGGGCGAAGGCGAGCCGTGCTCAGCCGACCAGCAGACGGATCTCGGGTTCGCCCTGATCGAAGGGCCAGCGCGGACGCTGCATCTTCGTGAACGGCAGGTTCTCGAAGTCGGGGGCGACGACGCCGGGCGCGCCGACGTGGATCACCTGGCTGGCGAGAGGGGCGAAACCGGTGTGGAAATGCTGCGTCGACTTCACGACCACGATCCTGCGTTCGGCCGGCTCGATACCGACATTTCGGAAGAGATGCGGGGAATAGGCCTGGGTGCGGATGGCGGTGAGCACGACATCGATGCCGCTGCCGTGGATCGCGGCGCAATCGCCAAGGTCCGCGCGGGCCGGGCCGAGGAACTGATGCGCGTCGCGGGCGAGACCCGTGACCGTGACGTCGAGATCGACCGGCTGGCCCGAGAGCGGGCACATCTTGCCGCCGAAGCGCAGGGCGAGCCTGGCGCCCAGGCCGGCATCGAAACATGTGCGCACGGCAACGGGGTCCCACAGGGGACCCACGGCCATGCCGGTGATGCCGCGCTCCAGGGCGCGCGCGATCATCCAGGTCGAATCGCCGGGCGCCCCGCCACCGGCGTTGTCGGCCTTGTCGGCGAGCACGACGGGGCCGTGCGGGTCCGCAAGAGCGAGATCGTAGGCCGCGTCGATGGCATGGTACTGCGCATCGGTCGTACCGCGCATGGCGGCGACCTCGCGGGCGAGCGAGAGCGCCAGTTCGGCCCCCCTGGCCGGCCGGTTGTCGGTGACGACCAGGACGCGGGTGCCCAGATCGGCAACGTCGCCCCAGGGGAAGCCGTGGCCGAGAGAGACCGACAGCACGCCGTCCCTGCCTTCCATGGCGCTCATGCGGTCGACCAGGCTGCGCACCGGCTCCATCGTGGTGTGGATCATCGCCAGGATGCCGGTGTCGGCCAGCGTCATCACCGGGCGGATGTCGCCGCGGGCCGTGGCCATCAGCAGGTCGATGAGTTCCTCGGCGCGCTCCAGGATGTCGGTGTGGGGGTATTCCTTGTAGGCGACCAGGACGTCGGCGGCCTCGAGCATCTGCGGTGTCAGGTGGCAGTGCAGGTCGAGTGCGGCGCCGACCGCGACGCCGGCCCCGACGATCTCGCGGGTGCGCGCCAGCATGTCGCCTTCGCAGTCGTCGTAGCCCTCGGCAATCATAGCGCCGTGCATGTAATAGGCCACGAGATCGACCGGCATGGCGGCGCGAAGTTCGTCGAGGATGCGGTCGCGCAGGGTTTCGTAGGCCGCCCGCGTGGTGATGCCGGCGGGTTCGGCCATGGTGCACAGGCCCTCGATCAGGACATGGTTGCCGCGGGCCGCGCGGTCGCGTGCCGCGACCAGGGGAGCGCCGGCGAAGGTCGCATGTTCGGGATGGGTTCCGGCCGGAAACCACTCGGTCTCGCGAAAACCCTGCTCGGCCGTGGGGAAGGGAGCGAAGGTGTTGGTTTCGGTGCCGAGACCGGCGACGAACATGCGCATGGGATGCCCTTGGCGATCAGAGGAGGACGTCGAGCAGGCTCACCCAGCCGTAGGTCAAGGCGACGGAGACGACGGTGACCGGCAGCATCATCCATGCGAAACGCCAGAAGGTGAAGGGCGTGGGGCCGAACTTCTCGGCCTGCTGCACGACGATGACGTTGCTCGCTGCGCTGATGACGAGAAGATTGCCGGCCAGGGTCGCGACGCCGGCAAGCATCATGAGGGTGGACAGCGGGGCATCGGGCAGGAGCTGCAGGTAGAGCGTGACCAGCGGCACGTTGGAGACGACCTGGCTGCCCCAGAAGGCGACCACGGCGGCCGTTGCGGGATCGCCGAGGTCGCCCCGGAACGCGGCGAGCATGGCCTGCAGCGCGCCCAAGCGCATGAGGGCGGCAGTGACCACGAACATTGCGGCAAAGAAGATCAGGGTCGCCCAGTCGACCTCGCGCAGGGTGCGCAGCCGGCGGCGGCCGAACAGGTAGACCGGCGCGCAGGCGATCAGGCTGATGGCGCCGTAGGGCAGGCCCGCCCGCTGGCCGAGTGCGCCCTGCAGGCCGTCGGCGCCGATCAGGGCGATCAGCAGGAAGGCCGCGGCATAGGCCGGCCAGGTGCGCGGTGTGTCTTGGGGCAGCGGCAGGACGTGGCGTTCCGGCGCAGCGGGGGCGTCCGCCGCCGGCAGCAGCCGGGCGAGCCAGAACCAGGCGAAGGCGAGGGAGGCCAGGGAGGGCACCGCCAGCCAGAGCGCGAAGTCGGCGAGCGGGCGCGGCACGCCGCCGGAGGTCGCGACCAGGATGTTCTGGGGATTGCCGATGGGCGTGGCCATGCTGCCGACGGTGACCGCGGCGCACAGCGCGACGAGCGGCACGCCGGGCGGCCAGCCGAAGGCGCCCGCCAGCATCAGGGCGACCGGCACGCCGATCACCGCGGCGGCATCGTTGGTCAGTGCGGCGGCGCCGCCCGCCGCGGCGAGCAGGAACAGCAGGAAGGCGCGCGACGACTGCCCCGAGCGGCCCAGGCGCCGCCCCAGGGCATGGGAGATGCCGCTGTCGTAGAGCGCGGCGGCAATGGAGAAGACACCGAACAGGTAGGCGATGACGTTCCAGTCGATCGCGGCCAGCGCCGCGCCCGGCTCGATCTCGCCGGCCAGGAGCAGGACCAGCGCGCCGGCGACCATGACGTGCCAGATGCGCAGCGCCGGGGGCAGCCACTGGCGCATGGCGATGACCAGGACGACAAGCAGGCTGACGACGAGGCTGACGGTGAACATGGACCGCTTTCGGGGAGGCGGCGCAGACTAGCGGACCCTTGGCGGCGCAGCCATGGGCGGTGCTCACGCGGCGTGATAGGACTGGATGACCTGCCGCAACAGCCGAGGACGACGATGGAAGCCCAGGACCAGCCCAACAGCGACCAGATCGCCTTCTGGAACGGCGATGCCGGCCAGCGCTGGGTCGACGACCAGGAGGCGATGGACGCGACGCTGGCGCCCTTCGACGAGGCGGCGATGGAAGCTCTCGGGGTGCCCAAGGGCGGCGAGGTGATCGACCTGGGTTGCGGCTGCGGCGGCACGACGCTGGAACTTGCCCGGCGCACCGGACCGATGGGCCGCGTGCTGGGCATCGACATCTCCACGCCCATGCTGGGGCGCGCCCGAGAGCGGGCCAGCGCGGCGAGCCTGGGCCACACCCTGTTCGTCAACACCGACGCCTCGACCTATCGGTTCGAAGCCCAGGCCTTCGATTGCGCCTTTTCCCGCTTCGGCGTGATGTTCTTCGACAGGCCGGCCGCGGCCTTCGCCAACATCCGCAAGGCGCTGCGGCCCGGCGGACGCCTCGGCTTTGCCTGCTGGCGCGCCCTGGCGGAAAACGAATGGGTGACCTTGGCGCGCGATGTCGCGCTGCGCCACGTCGCCCCGCTGGAACCCGCCCGGCCGGGCGCGCCGGGGCCGTTCGCCTTCGCCGAGCCGGCGCATGTCGCGTCCGTGCTGGGCCGGGCGGGTTTCACCGGCATCACGCTGCGACCCGTCGACCATGCGATGCGTCACGCGGGCGAGGTGGCCGAGATCGCCGCGACCATGGCGCGCATGGGGCCGGCCTCGCGCCTGATCGCCGATGCACCCGAGAATGTACGCGGGCGCATCGTCGAGGATCTCGCCGAGGCCATCGCGCCGCGCCACGACGGCAAGGCCATCGACCTTGCCGCCGCGGCCTGGATCGTGACGGCCAATGCCTGAGACCGGCAGGACCTGAAGGCAGCAAGGGAGACCGGACATGAGCGAGAAAGCCGTGGCCATCGTGGTCGGAGGCGGCAGCGGCATGGGCGCCGATGCGGCCAGGAAACTTGCCGTAGACGGCTGGCGTGTCGCGGTCATGTCCTCGTCGGGCAAGGGCGAGGCGCTGGGCAGGGAACTGGGCGGCCTGGGGCGCACCGGGTCCAACCGTTCGGTCGCCGATCTCACCGCCCTGGTGGAGCAGACCATGGCAGCCTGGGGGCGCATCGATGCGGTGGTCAACAGCGCGGGCCATGCGGCCAGGGGGCCGGTGCTGGAGATCGAGGATGCCGACTGGTTTGCCGGCATGGAGATCTACCTGCTCAACGTCGTGCGCATGGCGCGGCTGGTGAGCCCGATCATGGCGGCCCAGGGCGGCGGTTCGATCGTCAACATCTCGACCTTTGCGACCTTCGAACCCGATGCTGCCTTCCCGCTCTCGGGCGTGTTCCGCTCGGGCCTGGCGGCCTTCACCAAACTCTTCGTCGACGAACACGCCGCAACCAACGTGCGCATGAACAACGTGCTGCCCGGTTTCATCGACAGCTTCGATGAAAGCGCGGAGATCGTCGCGCGCATCCCGGCGGGCCGCTACGGCACGGTGGGCGAGGTTTCCGACCTGATCGCCTTCCTGGCCGGTCCGCGTTCGGGCTACATCACGGGGCAGAACATCCGCATCGACGGCGGCATCACCCGTTCGGTGTGAAGCGCCGGGCGAGTTCGGCATCGCGCCGGGCCAGAGCGTCGGCCACGGGTCCGGGGTGCAGCAGCGCGGGATCGGTCGGCAGGCGGTAGAGCCAGGACGAGCCCTCGCGGCGCAGCGGTGCTGCGATGGCGGCCATCATGGTGCGCGCGGGACGGTTCTCGTCGAGCACCGATGCGGTGAAGGACGTGATGCCGACGCTCCGGGCACGCGCCATCAGGGCGGCCAGCAGCAGCTTGGCGATGCCCCGGCGCTGCCAGCCGTCGACCACGGTGAGGGTGAGATCGGCCGTCGCGGGTTCCTCCGGCAAACGCACGAAACGGCCCAGGGCGATGCCGCCGGAAGGGGCGAAGACGGCCAGGGCGACATGGTCGACCTGGTCGACCGTGGTGAGATAGGCGATGTCGCGTTCGCGCAGGCGCGGGTCGAGCTTGTGAAAGCGCAGGTAGCAGCTGCGGTCCGAGAGCTTGCGGAAGGCGCCGAGGAAGGCCTCGCGGTCGGATGGACGCAGGGGGCGCAGGATGACGCCCGTGCCGTCGTCCAGGAGGAAGCGCGCCAAGGCGCCCCGCTCAGCCGCGTCCGACCAGACGGGCCAGCGCCGCGCCGGTCAGCAGCAGGGGACGGCTGGTGGAGGCGGTGAAACCGAGCCGTTCGTAGACCGCCGCGGCATCGTCGTTGCTGCGGTCGACCTCCAGCTTGAGGAAGCCGTCGCCGCGCCGCTGGGCCATCTCGGCCATGTGGGAAAGCAGGCGCCGCCCCAGGCCACGGCCGCGTTCGGCGGCATCGACATAGAGGTCGAGCACGAAGATGCCGCCGCAGCCCATGGAGGTGGAATAGACCGGGTACCAGGTCGCCATGGCGCAGGGCCGGCCACCGCGTTCGAGCAGTTCGGCGTTGAGCGCGGGCGGGCGGGCCGACAGCGCTGCGGCGATGTCGCCGACCGTTGCCGGCATGTCGGGATCGCCGTGGACGTGGCTTTCGAGCCGGTGGACGAAGCCATGGATGGTCGCCGCGTCATCGGGCGTGGCGCTGCGGATGGTCGGTTCCGGGGTCATCACTTCTCGGTCAGCTTGAACTCGATGCGGCGGTTGCGGCGCAGCTCTTCCGGGCTGTTGCCGGTCACCAGCGGCTGGTACTCGCCAAAGCCGGTGGCGGCAAGGTGGTCGGCCGGCACCCCCTGGGAGATCAGGAAGCGCACCACGGCGGTGGCACGCGCGGTGGAGAGTTCCCAGTTGCTGGGGAACTGCGGGGTGTTGATCGGCACACGGTCGGTATGACCGTCGACCCGGAGAATCCAGTCGACCTCGCGCGGGATCTGCGCCGTCAGATCGATCATCAGGCGGGCGATCTTGCCCAGCTCGTTCTTGCCGGCCGGCGAGATCTCGGCGCTGCCGCTGTCGAAGAGCAGTTCGGAAGGCAGGACGAAACGGTCGCCGACGACACGGATGTCGTCGCGCCCCTCGAGCACACGCATGAGCTGCTCGAAGAAGGCGCTGCGGAAGCCGGCAAGCTCCTGGACCTTGCCGGCCAGCGCCGCATTGAGGCGGGCGCCCAGCTCGGCGATCTGGACCTCGTTGGCCTCGGCCTCGGCCTCGCTGGCCTCCAGGACCTCGTTGAGCGCGGCGATCTGGGCGCGCAGGGCCGAAAGCTGCTGGTTGAGCAGGACGATCTGGGCGAGGCGGCGGTCGGAGATGCGCAGCGCCTCGTCACGCTCCTCCTGTGTCATGGTCACCGCCTGGGCCAGTTCGGTGATGCGGATGTCGCGCTCCTCGATCTCGCTCTGGGCGAGGGCGGTGCGCTCCGCCTCGTCGGAGAGCCGGGCCTCGAGCTCCATGGAACGGTCGCGTGCGGCGGTGAGTTCGGCGAGCAGCGCCTCGATGCGTTCCCTGCCGGCGGCAAGTTCTTCTTCGCTGCGTTCCAGGGCCTCGCCGGCCTCCAGTTCCCTTGCCCTGGCCTCCTCCAGCAGCAGGACCATGCGGCCAACCTCGGCTTCCATGGCATCGCGCGTCGCCTGCAGGGCGTCGAGGTCGCGCTGCAGGCTGGCGATCTCGGCGAGTTTCATCTCGATGGTGTCGCGCCCGACGGAAACATCCTGGAGGGCGCGGTCGAGATCGGCCTTGAGCAGGTCGAGGCGCGCCCGGGCCTCGTCGCGCGCTTCGGCGGCGTCGGCGGCGCGGTCCTGGGAGGCGGCGAGCCGGTCGATCAGGCCGTCGCGTTCGGCCGAAAGGATGGCGAGCGCCTGCTGGGCCTCGTCGCGCCCGGCGTTGGCGCCCTGCAGTTCGGCCGAAAGCTGGGCCAGTTCCAGGCGCATCTCGGCATTGCCGGACTTCTCCAGCGCCAGCATGTCGGCAAGCTGGGCGACACGGTCCTCGAGGCGGGCCAGCGCCTCGTCGCGCCCGGTCAGCGCGATGTTGAGGAAGAACTGGGCCAGCATGAAGACGACCAGCGCGAAGATCAGCACCATCAGCAGGGTCGAGAGGGCATCGACGAACCCGGCCCAGGTGTCGCCTCCCTGTTGCGCCCCGCGGCGCGAGCGTCGGGCCATGACGGCCTAGCCCCTGTCGTCGCGGGGGCTGGCGGCGAGCGTGCGGGCGAGCAGCTTGATCTCGGCGCGCAGCTCGTCGGCAAGCTGGCCGCGGCCGGCGATGGTTTCCTCGAGCAGGCGGGTCATGACGACATCGAGGTTGCGCAGGTGGGCGCGGCTTGCCTCGTCGATGGCGTTGCCGGTCTGCTGGGCCGCAAGGCGCTCGACAATGGGATGCAGGTCGCTCTGGCCCTGGACCAGCTTCACCAGCAACTGCTGCTCGGCGTGCATCTGGTCGGTCAGCGTCGCCAGCCGGTCGGTGAGCTGGCCAAGCTGCTGGTCGGCGCTGCGCCGGCTTTCCTCGCCGCGCGCCATGGTGCGCTGCAGCCGGTCGAGGCTTTCGGCGCTCTGCTCCAGCAGCGCCCCGACATAGGCCGGCACCGACTGGTCGGCCTCGATGGCGATGGCGCCGCCGCCGGTCAGACGGGTGATCGAGGAAAGCCATTCCTCGAGCTCGTTGTAGAAGCGGTTCTGCGCCTGGCCGGCCTGGAGATCGAGGAACCCCAGGACCAGGGAACCCGCCAGGCCGAACAGGGAGGAACTGAAGGCCGTGCCCATGCCCGAAAGCGGCGCGGCAAGGCCCATCTTGAGGTCGTCGAAGATGGCGACCATGTCCTGGCCCTCGGCGACCGTGAGGCCGCTCAGCGCCCCGGAGACCGCGCCGATGGTCTTGATCAGGCCCCAGAAGGTGCCGAGCAGGCCAAGGAAGATCAGCAGGCCGATCAGGTAACGGGCGATGTCGCGGGATTCATCGAGGCGCGTGCCGATGCTGTCGAGCAGCGAGCGCATCGAGGAGGGCGACAGGCGCAGCTGGCCCTGGCGTTCGCCGACCATGCTCGCCATGGGTGCGAGCATGCGCGGCGGCGGGCGCACCGAGGCGCCGGGCAGGTTGCTGCGGAAGCCGCCGATCCAGTCGACCTCGGCATAGAGCAGCTGCACCTGGCGGAAGATGTAGAGGATGCCGAGCAGCAGGACGCCCAGGATCAGGCCGTTGAGCGCCGGGTTGGCGCGGAAGGCCTCGAGCAGGGTGCCGATCAGGAAGACGACGATCAGGGCGACCACGACGAGGAAGGCCGCCATGCGGATCAGATAGAGATGGGGCCGGGTCATGACACCGGCTTCATGGACGCTGCCCTGCCATGGCCGGAACTAGGGCTCGACCAGCACGATGTCGATGCGATCGAGCGGGCCTCCGCCCTCGACCTTGTCGCCCAGGGCGCGCACGTCGATGCGCGTCGATCGGACGCCGTTCTCGATCAGGTAGGCGCGCACCTGCAGGGCGCGGGCCAGGGCCAGGCGGCGGGCGGCCGAGGCCGTGCCGTCGTCGCTGGAGGCGTAGGCACGAAGCTGGATGCGCTGGTCGGGATTTCCCGAGAGGCGGCCGGCAAGCTGGTCGAGCAGGGCCTGGTCGGCCTCGGTCATGGTGTCGACGCCGGCATCGAAGAGAATCTGCAGGTCGAGGTTGTCGCCCGAGACGACCTCCGAGGGCGGCAGGGAGACGACTTCGGTCGTCTCCATCTCCATCTCGGGTTCAGGGACGACGATGGTCTCGGGCTCGACCGGCTCGTTGAGCATGGCGTCGATCTGCTCGAAGGGATCGTCGCTGGCTGCCGCCAGATCGTCCGAGGTCACTTCCGGGGCGATCACGGCGACGGGTTCAGGTTCGGGTTCCGGGGCCGGTTCGGCAATCACCGTGGTCACGGTGGTCGTCGTGGTCGCGCCGTCGTCCTGCGTGCTGGAGACGACCGAGGCCCCTTCGGGCACGGCAGGCTTGGTCTCGGGCACGGCGGGGAAGACGAAGGTGCTGGAGGCGGCGGCAGGCTGGGTCGCCGGCTGGTCGAGCAGCAGAACGGAATCCGAGCCGTTCGAGGACGGCGTCACCGCGGTGCCCGAACCCCCGGACGGCGGGGCGATCAGGAGGACCGAGCCGGTCGTGGAGGTCGCCGGCTGCTGCAGGGTGGAGCCGTAGAGTTCGCTGGAGGCGCCGCCGGTATCGGGGCCGAGGCTGTCGAGTGCGCCGAGGTTGACGGTGACGCCGGATTCGGAAACGTCGCCGATCACCGTCTGGCCAAGGGCAGAACCCGCCGCAAGGGTCAGTGCCGCGGCCAGGGTGCCGACTGTTACAAAATGGCGCATCTGGGTCATGATCCCGACCTCAACTCTTGTTCGCATGGCAGCGCCCCCGGGCCTTGCCGGCCCGGACACACCATAAAGAACGCAAGCGCTGCAAACAACGTGCCCCGGTCCCGCCTCGCGCGCATCGCCTTTTGCCCTAGCGGCCGGCGAGCGCCTTGTGGAGCTGGCCGTGCAGATGGGGGTTGGCAGCGAGCACCGAACCGCGCTCGAGTTCGACCGGGCTGCCGTCGACCGCGGTCAGGTAACCGCCGGCCTCACGCACCAGCACGATGCCGGCGGCGATGTCCCAGGGCTTCAGGCCGTCTTCCCAGTAACCGTCGAGCCGGCCCGCCGCGACATAGGCCAGGTCGAGGGCGGCCGAACCCATGCGGCGCAGATCGCGGGTGTGGCTGAGCACGTGGTTCATCTGGGTCATGAAACGCTGGCGCGCCTCCGGGCTCTCGTCGGCCGAGCGGCCGTGGGCGACCAGGCTGCTCGACAGCTTGTCGCGCGCCGAGACCCGCAGGCGGCGGTGGTTGAGGAAGGCGCCGCGGCCCTTCTCGGCCCAGAACAGCTCGTCCTTGATGGGATCGAAGACAATACCCGCGATCAGCTCGCCATCCTGCTCGACGCCGATGGAGATCGCGAACTGGGGCACCGAATGCATGAAGTTGAGCGTGCCGTCGAGCGGGTCGACGATCCAGCGCGAACGGCCGTCGGCGGCCTTCACCGGGCCCGATTCCTCAAGCAGGAAGCCGAACCCGGGGCGTACCCGGGAAAGTTCCTCCTTCAGCGTCTGCTCGGCGCGCAGGTCGGCGGCGGTGACGAAATCGTTGGTGCCCTTGCGCGAGACCTGCAGGTTCTCGACCTCGTTGAAGTCGCGGATCAGGCTGCGGGCCGCCTTGTCGGCGGCCTGGGCCATCATGGAAATGAGCGGTGAACGCTGTGCCACGGACCGCTCAGCCCTTGGAGCGTTCGCGGTAGGTCTGATCCTCGGTGTTGACGACGATCTTCGTGCCGACCTCGATGAAGGGCGGGACCATGACGCGCATGCCGTTGTCGCAGATCGCCGGCTTGTAGGACGAGGTTGCGGTCTGGTTCTTCACGACGCCTTCGGTCTCGGTGATCGTCAGGACCACGGTCTCGGGCAGGCTGACACCCAGGGGTTCATCGTCGTAGGACTGCACGGTCACCATCATGCCGTCCTGCAGGAAGGCGGCCTTGTCGCCGATCAGGTCGCGCTCGATGGCGATCTGCTCGAAGGTCTCGGTGTCCATGAAGGTGAAGTGGTTATCGTCGGCAAAGAGGAACTGGTAGTCCTTGTCGTAGAGGCGCACGCGTTCGACGGTCTCGGAAGAACGGAAGCGCTCGTTGATCTTGGTGCCGTCGCGGATGTCCTTGAGCTCGACCTGCAGATAGGCGCCGCCCTTGCCGGGCTGTGTGTGCTGGATCTTGGTCGCTACCAGCAGGCGGCCCTTGTGCTCGATGACCATGCCGGGCCGGACCGCGTTACCATCGATCTTCATTGCGTGACCTGATGTCAGGGGTTGTTCGGGGCGCGGAAGCTATCAGCGCGACCATGCCTTGGCAATTCGCGCCGCAACGGCGGTTTTGGGGCGGTAACGGGGTCACATGCGGGGCCCGGACCGTGGTCTGCACGAGATGACAGGACTCCGGGCGTAACAGACTTCATATTGCGCCGTGCAGAACCGTTGATTCGAAGACAGCAGCGATCGCTTTTGCCCGACAAGCAGGGCTGTGAGGCATTTCAGCAACGCCAAGGTTATCTGCCGTCATCGTCCCGGTGGGTACCTGTGATAGCTCAAGGGAGTAAAGATGGTGTTCCACCTCCGCAAGATTTCGACCCTGGCCCTTCTGGCCGGCGCGCTCAGCCTGGGCGGGGCGATGCACGCAGCCGCCGAGGAGGCGTTCCAGACGCCGGATTACCTGATCACGCCCGACAAGCCGGACTCCAGCATTGGCACGCTGGAGTTCACCGACGGCGCGCCGACCTAGGAGACGGCCGACAAGGTCTGGGACACGCTCGACTTCAACAATGCGCTCAGCGTCTATCTCAACAGCTATGGCGGGGCCTCGGCCTATGCCATCCGCCAGGGCTTCATCGACGCCGGCATCGAGGACAACTCGGTCCTCATCTTCGAGAGCCTGATGGACTCCAAGTCGCTGTTCCTGACGGCCAACGCCGATACGGTTTATTACCTCTCCGCGATCGACCTTTCCAAGGGTCCCATGGTGATCGAGCAGCCTTCCGATGCGGTGGGCACGATCAACGACATGTGGTTCACCTGGATCATCGACATCGGCGGGCCCGGCCCCGACCGTGGCTAAGGTGGCCGCTACCTGATCGTTCCGCCCGGCTACGACGGCCCGCTGCCGGAGGGTGGTTTCTTCATCGGCCACTCCAAGACCGACCATGTGCTCTATGCCGCGCGCGCCTATCTCAAGGACAACGATCCCAAGCCGGCGGTCGACAACATCAAGGCCAATCTCAAGATCTATCCCTATACGCCGGGCGGCGTCGGTTCGAGCATCGCCACGGCGCTCGAGGGCGGTCTCCGGCTGGAGCAGACCCCGCCGGCGCCCGAGACCAAGTTCATCGATGGCAGCGGCATGGCGTTCAACACGATCCCGCCCAGCGATGCCTCGGTCTTCGACATGATCAATGCCAACGTCCAGGCCGAGCCGGCGACCTCCTACGATGTCGAACTGCTGGGCCAGATGGCCGCCATCGGCATCGTCAAGGGGCAGGAGTTCAAGCCCGACGCCAGGATGCAGAAGATTCTGGCCGACGCCGCTGCGGTGGGTAGTGCGACCTCGCGTGCGCTCAACTGGATGCCGCGGGAAGAACTGGGATGGACGTACTATCCCGACTCGTACTGGGCCAACATGCTCTGGCAGGGTGGTGCCAACTTCGAGACGCCGCCGCCGATGATCAACAAGGACGGCACGTTCGCGCCGCTGCCTGCGACCGGCGCACGCACCCTGGCCTCGCGCACGGCCTTCTACTACGGCTACACGCTCAGCTCGCCAGGCATGATCATGCGCCTGCCGCACGTCGGTTCGCAGTACCTGATGGGCTTCCTGGACGCCAAGGGCGAAGTCCTGGACGGCGCCAAGACCTACAAGGTGACCATGCCCAAGGACATCCCGGCGGCAGCCTTCTGGTCGTTCACGCTCTACGACAACCAGACCCGCTCGATGCTGCAGACGCCCCAGGGTTATCCCCGTTCCGGCAGCCAGAGTTATCCCTCGCCCGCGGCTGAGGCTGCCGAGGACGGCACCACGACGGTCTGGTTCTCGCCCGAGCAGCCCGAAGGTGTGGCCCGCGGCAACTGGATCCAGACGGTGCCGGGCAAGGGCTGGTTCACGCTGCTGCGCCTCTACAGCCCCCTGGGGTCGTTCTTCACCAAGGAATGGCGCCTGAGCGAGATCGAGGTCGTCGAGTAGTTCGCTGCGGTGCGGACCGCGCCGGAACGGCGCGGTCCGATCGATCCGGGGATCGCATCGGCTCTGCGGGGCTGGTGCGGTCCCCGCTTCGTTTTCGGTGCTGAGCGGAAGTTACGCGATCGCCGCCGCAGCGCAGGCGGCGGCGGCGGAAGCGCCTTCGGGCGCGTCCCAGACGGCGCCGCGCAGCAGGACGAAATCGGCGCCAGCAGCCTTCGCGGCGGCCATGTTGCCGAGATCGAGGCCGCCCGCGGCGATGCAGGGCAGCTCCATCATGAGCTGCCACCAGGCAAGCGCTTCGGCAGCCTCGGGTGCCCATGGACCGAACGAGACGTAATCGGCGCCGGCTTCGCCGGCTTCCATGGCCTCGTGGCGCGAGTGGCCGCAGCCGGCACCCAGGATGGCGCCTTCCGGCAGCTTCTTTCTCAGACCCTTGACGGGTCCCTGGACGTGGACTCCGTCGGCGCCGGTTGCGCCGACCAGGTGATGGCGGGCGTTAAGCAGGAAGGCGACATCGCGCTCCTGGCAGACCGGCGCCAGCACCCGCGCAACGGCGCCGTAGGTCTCATCATCGGCATCGGCGAGATAGAGCTGGAAGCAGGCGACGTCGGCGGCATCGAGGGTTGCCGCCAGGATATCGGCAAAGGACCCCGGATCCAGTGCCCGCGGGGAGAGGAGATAGAGGCGGCAGGGCGCCGCCTCCGTTTCCTTCGCGCCCAGGGCGGTCAGCCCTTGCCCTGGTAGATCGCGACGATCCTGTCGAGCATGGCGAGCGCATCCTCACGCTTCCGCTGGAAGGTGTTGCGCCCGATGATCGAACCCGTGGCGCCGCCGGCGTAAAGCGCGCCGATCTCCTTGTAGATGCCGTCGAGATCCTTGGCGGCACCGCCCGAGAAGACGACGATGCGGCGGCCGTTGAAGGCCGACTGCATGACGTGGGCGATGCGCGCCTCCAGCGTGGAGATGTCGATCTTCTCGGACTCGTAGACCTTCTTGGCCTCGCCCTGTTCGATGAAGGCCGTGGGCGGCTTGACCTTGATGATGTTGGCGCCGAGCTGGGCGGCCATGTGGGCGGCATAGGCGGTGATGTCGATCGCCGTCTCGCCGTCCTTGGAGAGGTCGCCGCCGCGCGGATAGGACCAGACCACGGTTGCGATGCCGCAGGACTTGGCCTCCAGCGACATCTCGCGGATTTCCTCGAACATCTCGAACTGGTGATCGCTGCTGGGGTAGATCGTGAAGCCGATGGCCGAGCAGCCCAGGCGCAGGGCATCCTGGACCGAGGCGGTGACCGCCTGGTCCTTGGCACTCGCCAGGCTGTTGGAGTTGTTGGCCTTGAGGATCAGCGGAATGGCGCCGGCGAAGGTATCGGCACCGGCCTCGAGGAAACCAAGGGGCGCGGCATAGGCATTGAGGCCCGCGTCGATCGCGAGCTGGAAGTGGTAGTGCGGATCGTAGGCCGCCGGGTTCTTGGCGAAGCTGCGGGCGGGGCCGTGCTCCCAGCCCTGGTCAACTGGCAGGATGACGACGCGGCCGGTGCCACCCAGGCGGCCGTGCATCAGGATGCGGGCGAGGTTGGCCTTCACGCCCGGCGGTTCGCCCTCGTACCACGACAGGATCTGCTTCACGCGGCGTGTGATCTTCATGGCGGCCATCCCCTTGGAACCTTGCGACTGTGGGACTGATTAGCTTAGCGCCGCAGGCTTTTCAATTTGACCCGTGCGCCGCCAGCCATTGCGCCAGGGGTTCATCCACAGGGCGACCGGGGTGCAGGGCAAGCGCCGGAGGCAGCACGGCATGAAAGCGGCCGCCGCACGCGCACGTCATGGAGACAATGCGCGCGGTGCCGTCGCGTTCCATACCCAAATGGAGTTCACGCCAGCCCAGGCGCAAGGCCAGCATCGCGGTGCCGGCATCGCGCCCGCAATCGAGGATCGCGCGGGGTGCGCCGGCCTGGACCATCATTTCCAGCAGGTAACCCGGCCCGTGCCAGGCATGGGCCCCGGGTTCGGTCAGCAGGATGACCTCGGCGCGAAGGCGGCGCGCCGCGGCGACGACCGCGCACGCCTGTTCGAGGGTGCAGACGACGACGGCGGGAGGCATGGAATGGAAAGTATTTACTTGACTATTCATGATCCCTAGCATGGCCGCCTGCTGGAGGTGCGCCCATGATCCTGCCCTGTCGCCACACCTACGTCCCCTACGCGCAAGCCGCCAGCGCCCCCAACATCGTGATCGACGGCACGCCCAACGACAACACGGTGCTGCCGCTCTCGCACTGGCCCAGGAGCGGCACGCCCTGGAAGCTGAAGGCCGACACCTCCGTCGAGGTGGTCTTCAACTATCTCGACAGCCCGCCCGACCATGTCGCCGTGGCGCCGGTGACCAACGATCATTTCGACGAGGACGGGTTGATCGGCCTGTGGTGCATGATCCATCCGGTGGCGGCGCTCGAGCGGCGGGCGCTGCTGATCGATGCCTCCCATGCCGGGGACTTCGCGACCTATCGCGACCGGCGTGCCGCGCGCATCGCGTTCTCTATCTCCCGCCTGGTCGACCGCCAGCTTTCGCCCTGGGGCGCCGAGACCTTCCCCAAGGCCTATCCCGACTACTGCGTGCTGGTCTATAGCCGGCTGCTGGAGATGCTGCAGGACATCATCGACAACCTGGACGGCCACGAGGCGCTGTGGGCCGACGAGGACGCCCTGCTTGGCGCCAGCGAACAGGCGCTGGAGCGGGGCGAGGCCACGATCGAGGAACGCCCCGACGTCGATCTCGCGGTCGTGCGGGTGCCGGCAGACTGGCCCGAGTGGTCGGCCCACCGCTTCACGCAGCAGCGCAGGGTGATGATCCACCCCATGGCGGTGCACAACCGCACCCGGTGCAACCGGATCGCGACGATCTGCGGCGAGCGTTTCGCCTTCACCTATCGTTATGAAAGCTGGGTGCAGATGGTGACGCACCACCCGCCCGCCCGGGTCGATCTCAAGCCGCTGGCCGAGACGCTGACCCGGGAGGAGGGCGGGCGGCATGCCTGGTCCTTCGATGGCGTCGAGCAGATCGTGCCGGTCCTGGCGCCGGGTGACGGAATCAGCGGCCTAGGGGAGACGGCATTCCTCGCCGCTCTGGGCGAAGCGCTGGCGAACGGTGCACCGGCCTGGGATCCCTACGACGCCGACGACTGAGGCGCTCGCGCCTACCCGCCGCTTCCGTCAGAACATGAGTCGGGTTCCCACGACGACGAACAGCTCGTCGATGTCCTGGCCGGCGGCACGGCGGAGGTCGGCGGTATCGCCGAATGCCCGTTCCCAGTGGATACCGACATAGGGGCTGATCGCCCGGTCGACGAGGTCGTAGCCAAGGCGGGCCCCCAGCTCGACCGTCGGTCCCCAGGCTGCGGCGCCAATCGCCGTGTCGTCGACCAGCGGCAGCTCGATCTCCAGGAGAGGCGACAGGACGATGCGGTTGGTGATCAGCGCCTCGTACTCCGCCTCGACGCGGAGGAACGGCCGGTCCGACAGGAAGGCGTCCGCGTTGAGCTCGACCCACTGGGGGGTGAGCCCCTCGATGCCCACGACCCCGTAAAGCCTGTCGGGACCGTGCGGAGTCGAGACGCTGATGCCGGCGGAGGCATCGAAGAAGTCCGAAACCGGGACCCTGAGGCGCGCCTGGTTCTCGAGCTTTTCGAAACTGTCCTCGTCCGGATCCCATTCCCCGCGGCTCCGCCAGACAGCCTGGAGCTCATCGGCGCCGGCGAAGGCCTCGGCCTCCCACGCGGCGAGATCGGCGTCGTCGCCCGTGCGCCATTCGAGTTGCTCAGCCTGGACACCCCAGAACACCAGGGGCTCGGCGGCTGAAGCGGTCGCGGGGCCGAGGAGGATCGTCGCCACGGCGGCGGTCAGGAGGGTTCGCATGTCAGCCCTCCGTGCCGTGGTGATCGTGACTCGTGGCAACACCTTCGCCCGGGCCGCCTTCGACGATAATGTGGCGCATCATGCCCGCCTCCATGTGATAGGCGAGGTGGCAGTGCAGGAGCCACTCGCCCGTGGCGTCCACCTCCGTCTCCATGGAAACCGTCGTACCGGGCGACACGCTCACGACGTGCTTGACCGGGTCCCATTGCCCCTTGCCGGTGTCGACGATCGACCACATGCCGTGCAGGTGCATGGGATGCGTCATCATGGTCTTGTTGACGAAGGTGAAGCGGACGCGCTCGCCGTAGTGCAGCACGATGGGCTCGGCGTCCTCGTGCTTCACGTTGTCGATCGACCAGACGTAGCGCTCCATGTTGCCGGTGAGGCGGAGCACGATCTCGCGGTCGGGCTCGCGGTCCTCGTAGAGCGGCGCGAGGGCGCGCAGGTCGGCGTAGGTCAGCATCCGCCCGCCGTCGGCCGCCGAGGGCTGCAGGCCGCTGCCCGGGGCGTAGAACGGATCGCCGCTACCTTCTCCGTCGTGCGCCATCCCGGTCATCTCGGTTCCGTCCGGCATCGTGTGGCTGCTGTGGTCCATGGCCGCCATGCCGTCCTCGCCATCCATGGCGTGCTTGTCGTGGTTGGCGCCCGCCATCATGGAGCCGTCGGCCATCATGTGCATGGCGTCGTCCTGCTCCATGGCGCCGTGGTCCATGGATCCGTGATCGCCGTGGGCCATGCCCATGTCGGCCATGGTCAGCAGCGGTGGCTCGCGCAGAGCAGGCACGTCGCCCCACATGCCCTCGCGCGGCGCGAGGGTTCCGATGGCCATGGCGCTGCGCGCGACCGACTCCGCAACGATGGTATAGGCGCGGTCCTCGGGCAGGCGGACGATCACGTCGTAGGTCTCGGCCACCGCGATCCGCAGCTCGTCGACGACGACGGGCTGCACGTTGTTGCCGTCCGCCTGAACGACCGTCATGGACACGCCCGGAATGCGGATGTCGAAGTAGGACATGGCTGCCGAGTTGATGAAGCGCAGCCGGACGCGCTCCCCGGGCTCGAACAGGCCCGTCCATGGCTCCGTCGGCCCGAGACCGTTGAGGAGGGGTGTGTAGCCCTGCACGTCCTCGATGTCGGTCGGCATCATGCGCATGTCGCCCCAGGCGGCGCGCTCGTCGAGAGCCGCCCCCAGGCCCATCTCCTGTGCATCGTCGATAAGGTCGAACAGGGTGCGCTGCTGCCGGTTGTAGTAGTCCGGCATCATCTTGAGGTTGCGCATGATGCGCGCGCCGTCGTGCGGGTGCTTGTCGGTCAGCTGCACGACATGGTCGCGGTCGTAGCGGAACGGCTCGTGTCCCGCAGGCTCGATGATGATGGCGCCGTAGGCTCCGTCCGGTTCCTGGAAGCCCGAGTGGCTGTGGAACCAGTAGGTCCCCGCCTGCACCAGCGGGAAGCGGTAGGTGAAGGTCTCCCCCGGCGCGATGCCGTCGAAGCCCAGGCCCGGAACGCCGTCCTGCGTGTAGGGCAGGATCAGCCCGTGCCAGTGGATCGAGGTGTCCTCGTTGAGGTTGTTGGTAACGTTGATCGTCACCTCCTCGCCCTCGGTCCAGCGCAGTACAGTGGGAATCTGGCTGCCGTTGTAGCCCACGCCCGTCTTCACGAAAGCGCCGGTATCGAAGCTGACGCGGTCCACCGTGATGTCGTAGGTGCCGGCCGCTGCCTCGCCTGCCGGCACGGTTGTGGCAACGGCCGTCAGCAGCACCGCGCCGAAGGCCGCGCGGGCGGCTGCGAGGCGGCGGCTCACTGTCCGGCATCCATCTGGAAGGGGCCGACCATGCCGGCGTCGTAGTGGCCCGGCACGGTGCAGGCGAACTCGATCACGACGTCGCCCGCTTTGGGAAACGTCCAGGCAAGTTCGGCGGATTGTCCGGGCTCCACCAAGGCGCTGTTGGCGAAATAGTGATGCATGTCGTGCCCCATCTGGGCGCTCATGGTCTCGGCCATGTCGTGGTCGATGCGGTCGGCGTGCAGAACGCCGTGATCGACCATCATCTGCATCTCGGGCATGTGTTCGTGGTGCATGTCGGGCGTACTGATGTTGAACTCGTGAACGAGCTGGCCCTCGTTGCGAATGAGGAAGAGCACGGTCTCGCCGGCTGCGACCGAGATGCTATCGGGTTCGCAGTAGATGTCGTGCATGACGACCTCGATCGTGCGGGTAGCCTGGGTGGCATCGCCGGGCTTGCCGGCGGGGCCGTCGCCATCGGATTGTGCGGCCCAGGCGGCCGTGGTCGCGAGGAGGGCGGCGGCCATGGCCGCGCCGGAACGGAAGAGCGTCATCGGAAAACCTTTCGGGACAGACGAAGGGGAAGCCGCCACGAGGGCGGCGCGGTCGCGGCGCTCGTTCAGGTGCGCGGCGGCGGCGGCTCCGCACCGGGCACGTCCCCGCGAAGATGGGTCACAAGGTCCGGCGACATGCTGCCACCGACGCTACCGCCGGCGTTCGCGGCGACGGCCGGCGGCCGAAGGATCGCGGCGGTCAGGCAGTGTGCCGGCGACACCAGGCAATCACCGTGCTCGGAGGTAGCTGCGTTATCGCCCGCTCCGGTGCCCTTGTCATGGCAGTCGTGGGACATGCCGCTCAAGGACACACCGACGTCCACCTGACCGGCATGAGCTGCAGCCGCCACCGGCGACAGCATCAGACTGCACAGCAGCAGCACGAACCAGGACATACAATGGGATCGCAACCTCATCACCCTGATATGGACTTTCCAGCGGGGAGAAGGTCAAGGGCGCCGAAGGGAATCCCGGCCGCGGACCACTCACTTTCCCGTGGGACGAGTTCCCGTGGGACGAAGGGAAGATGCCCTGTGAGTTCTCAGCCTGCCGCCTTCTCCAGTGCGGCGACGCCGGGCAGGGTCTTGCCTTCGAGCCATTCGAGGAAGGCGCCGCCGGCGGTGGAGACGTAGGAGAAGGCTTCGAGCACGCCGGCATGGGCAAGGGCGGCCACCGTGTCGCCGCCGCCGGCAACCGAAAGCAGCCTGCCTTCGCGGGTGAGGGCGGCGGCGGCGCGGGCGACGGCGTTGGTGCCGTGGTCGAACCCTTCCAGTTCGAAGGCGCCGAGGGGCCCGTTCCAGACCAGGGTGCGGCACTCGGCCAGCCGCCGGGCGAGGTCGGCGGCGCTGTCGGGACCGACGTCGAGGATCATGCGGTCGGGGCGCACGGCATCGACACTCACGATCTGCGAGGCGGTGCCCGACTCGAACTTCTCGGCGACGACACCGTCGACGGGCAGCACGATGGTGCAGCCGGCCGCGGCGGCCTTGTCGAGAATGGCGCGGGCGGTGTCGGCCATGTCGCGTTCGCACAGCGAGGCACCGATCTCCTTGCCCTGGGCATAAAGGAAGGTGTTGGCCATGCCGCCGCCGATCGCCAGGACGTCGACACGCCCGACGAGGTTGCCGAGCAGGTCGAGCTTGGTCGAGACCTTGGCGCCGCCGACGACGGCCGCGACCGGGCGCTCGGGGTTGCCGAGCGCCTTCTGCAGGGCGGTGAGTTCCTGCTCCATCAGGCGGCCGGCGGCCGCGGGCAGGCGTTCGGCCAGGCCCACGACCGAGGCATGGGCGCGATGGGCCGCCGAGAAGGCATCGTTGACGTAGAGGTCGCCGAGACCGGCCAGGGCGTCGGCGAATGCCGGGTCGTTGGCTTCCTCGCCGGCATCGAAGCGCAGGTTCTCGAGCATGGCGATCCCGCCATCGGCCAGGGCATCGACCGCCGCGGCGGCCTCCGCGCCCGTGGCCGAGGTGACGAAGGCGACGGGGCGATCGAGCGCAGCGGCCACGGCCGCAGCGATCGGCGCCAGCGACATAGCCGGCACGACCTTGCCCTTCGGCCGGTCGAAATGGCTCAGGATGACGACACAGGCGCCGGCATCGGCCAGTTCCACCACCGTGGGCATGGCGCGTTCGATGCGCGTGGTGTCGGTCACCCTGCCGTCCTTCATGGGGACGTTGAGGTCGAGGCGGACCAGCACGCGGCGGCCCTTCACGTCGAGGTCGTCGAGGGTGGCGAAGGCGGTCATGGGATCGGTGTCCTGGCGCCGGGTCCCGCCCACACGTGCGGAATCCGGCGATGGCTGCGGGTGCTAGCGGAGCTTGCCGATGGCGACGGCGGTGTCGCTCATGCGGTTGGAGAAGCCCCATTCGTTGTCGTACCAGGCGAGCACGCGCACGAGGCGCTTGTCGATGACCTTGGTCTCGGTCAGGTCGAAGGTCGAACTCGCCGGGTTGTGGTTGAAGTCGATCGAGACCAGCGGCTCGTCGTTGAGCGCCAGCACGCCCTTGAGCTTGCCCTTGGCGGCCTTGATCATGGCCTCGTTGATCTGCTCGGGCGTGGTGTCCTTCTTGGCCTCGAAGGCGAGGTCGATCAGGCTGACATTGGGCGTGGGTACGCGGATCGAGGTGCCGTCGAGCTTGCCGGCCAGTTCGGGCAGGACGAGGCCCACGGCCTTGGCCGCGCCGGTCGAGGTCGGGATCATCGAGACCGAGGCGGCACGCGCCCGGCGGGGATCGCTGTGCAGGGTGTCGACCGTGCGCTGGTCGCCGGTGAAGGCATGGATGGTGGTCATGAAGCCGTGCTGGATGCCGACGGTGTCGTTGAGCACCTTGGCGACCGGGGCCAGGCAGTTGGTCGTGCACGAGGCGTTCGAGATTATCGTGTGGCTCTTGCGCAGCTTGTCGTGGTTGACGCCGTAAACGACGGTGAGGTCGGCCTCGGTGCAGGGCGCCGAGACCAGCACCTTGCGGGCGCCGCCGGTCAGATGGGCCGAGGCCTTTTCCTTCGACGTGAAGAGACCCGTGCATTCGAGCACCAGATCGACGCCCAGGTCGCCCCAGGGCAGCTTGGCGGGATCGCGCTCGGCCAGGACACGGACGTTGTGGTTGCCGATGCGGATGCCGTTTTTCGTCGCGCTGACCTTGCCCGGGAAGACGCCGTGCACGCTGTCGTATTTCAGCATGCGGGCATTGGCCTCGGCCGAACCCAGATCGTTGATGGCGACGAACTCAATATCCTTGCGTCCGGATTCCATGGCGGCGCGGAACACGAGACGACCGATGCGGCCGAAGCCGTTGATGCCAACACGAATGGCCATGGGGAAACTCCTCCAGATGCGCAACGAGCCCGTCGCGCGCGTGGCTTGGGGAAACGTCACGCCTTCCTAGCGAGGGGCCGCGTGGAGGTCAACGGCACCGGGGCAGGGGCGCGGCCGGGCATGCCGGAGACACACCCGGCCGGCCGTTCGTCGCCTGCCCTGCTAGAACTTGTAGCGCAGGCCCGCCAGGACGTTGTGGGTGGAATAATCCATGTCGAAGCTCTGACCGGCGGAATTGGTCAGGCTGGGATCCTCGAACGCGGCCAGATAGCGGTAGCCGGCAAAGAGCGTGGTGCGCTCGTCGAGGTCGTAGCCGACACCGGCGGCAAGCGCCCAGACCGGCACTTCGTCGGAATCGTCGATCGCGGGATTGGCGCCCGGCGTGCCGTCGAAGCGAACATCGGCGTAACCCACACCGCCGCCAAGGTAGGGCTTCCAGCTCTGGCCGAGGTCGAAGTCGTAATAGCCGCTGGCCAGGCCGTAGAGGGCCGAGTTGTGGCCCTCGCCGTTGTCGAGGTGGCTGTTCTGGTAGCCCAGTTCGGCTTCGGTGCGAAAGCCGTTGGCAAAATCGTAGCCGACGATGCCGCCAAGGCCGTAGCCGGTGTCGTAGCCGGTGGTGAAGTTGGCGGCGCCATCGGCATCGGCATCACCCTCGAAGACTGCCGAACCCTGGCCACCGGCATACCATGAGGAATCCTCGGCCCAGGCCGAGGTGGCGACGGCCGTGGCCATCACGAAGGGAAGAGCGACCAGCGCAGTGCGGGTCTTGGAATGCGGTCGGGACATGCGTTTCTCCTGCGGTTGTGACCCCCGCGCGTGGAGTTGGTGGCATGTCGCCTGCCCGCAAGAGCTTGCAACGGAAGGAATATTTCGGTTCCACCGAGCAACCGCCCGGCGCTGCGGGCGTTGCGGCGCCCCGCCGGGCGGTGGCGCTTCAGTCCTTCAAGTCGGCGCGCACGGCCTCGACGAGCGCCTCGGCGGTGATGCCGAAGTGCTTGTAGAGATCGCCGGCGGGCGCGGAGGCACCGAAGCCGGTCATGCCGACGAAACGGCCGTGTCCCCCGGTCATCTCGGACCAGCCGAACGAGGATCCCGCCTCGATGGCGACCAGCGCCTTGGTACAATCGAGGATGCCGGCGCGGTATTCGGCCGGCTGGGCGCGGAAGCGCTCCCAGGAGGGCATGGAGACGACGCGGGTGGGCACCCCGCCGGCCTGCAGCCGGTCGCGGGCGTCCAGCGCGATCTCGACCTCCGAACCGGTCGCCAGGATCGTGGCGCGGTAGTCGCCGTCGGCCTGTGCCAGGACATAGGCGCCGCGGGCGCAGAGGTTCTCGCCCGAGATCTCGGTGCGGACCTGGGGCAGGTTCTGGCGGCTGAGTGCCAGCACCGACGGTGTATCGGCCGCTTCCAGGGCGAGTTGCCAGCACTCCATGGTCTCGATCGTGTCGGCGGGACGGAAGACGTTGAGGTTGGGAATGGCGCGCAGGGCGGCCAGGTGCTCGACCGGCTGGTGGGTCGGGCCGTCCTCGCCCAGGCCGATGGAATCGTGGGTCATGACATAGATGACGCGCTGGCCCATCAGGGCTGCCAGGCGGATCGAGGGGCGGCAGTAGTCGGTGAAGACGAGGAAGGTGCCGCCGAAGGGGATGATGCCGCCGTGCAGCGCCATGCCCGCCATGGCCGCGGCCATGGCGTGTTCGCGCACGCCGTAGCGCACATAGGTGCCGCCCCAGGCACCGGCCTGGATATCGGCCATGGGCTTGGTGCGGGTGTTGTTGGAGCCGGTGAGATCGGCCGAACCGCCGACCATCTCGGGCACCGCGGCGCAGAGCACCTCCAGGGCCATCTCGCTGGCCTTGCGGGTGGCGACCTTCTGGGGCTCAGCAGCAAGGCCGGCCTTGTAGTCGGCGATGGCCTGGGACAGGCCCGAGGGCAGGGCGCCCGAGATGCGGCGCTCGAATTCGGCACGGCCGGTATGGCCGGCCAGCTTCTTCTCCCAGGCGCTCCGGTCCGCGGCGCCGCGGCTGCCGGCCTTGCGCCATGCCGCGAGGATCTCGGCAGGAACAACGAAGGGTTCGTGGGGCCAGTCGAGTTCCTTGCGCGCGGCGGCGATCTCGTCCTTGCCCAGGGCCGCGCCATGGGTCGCCGAGGTGCCCTGCTTGTTGGGCGCGCCGAAGCCGATGATAGTGCGGCAGGCGATCAGGCTTGGCCGGTCGCTCTCCTGCGCGGCGGCGATGGCGGCCGCGACCGCCTCCGGGTCGTGGCCGTCGACGCGCGTGGTCGCCCAGCCATAGGCCTCGAAGCGCTTGAGCGTGTCGTCGGATTCGGCGAGCGAGGTCGGGCCGTCGATCGAGATGCCGTTGTCGTCGAACAGGACGATCAGGCGGTTGAGCTTGAGGTGCCCGGCAAGCGAGGCGGCCTCGTGGCTGATGCCTTCCATCAGGCAGCCGTCGCCGGCGATGACATAGGTGCGATGGTCGACCAGGCCGTCGAACTGCGCGGCCAGATGGCGTTCGGCCAGCGCCATACCCACGGCATTGGCGATGCCCTGGCCGAGCGGACCGGTGGTGGTCTCGATGCCGGCGGCATGGCCGTATTCGGGGTGGCCGGCGGTGCGGGCGCCGAGCTGCCGGAAGTTGCGGATCTCGTCCATCGTCATGTCGGCGTAGCCGGTCAGATGGAGCAGGCTGTAGATCAGCATCGAGCCGTGGCCGGCCGAAAGCACGAAACGGTCGCGGTCGGGCCAGGACGGGGCGGATGCGTCGAACTTCAGGAAGCGGTTGAAGAGGACGGTCGCGACATCGGCCATGCCCATGGGCATGCCGGGGTGGCCGCTGTTGGCCTGCTGGACGGCATCCATGGCCAGGGCGCGAATGGCATTGGCCATCGCGCGTTCCGAAACGGTGGTCGCGCTGTCGTTCACGGGTTTTCTTCCCTGATGCGGTCGATTCCCGGGCCTATCCGGGTCCGGGGCACCTTGGCGAGGGCGGAAGGGAGCGTCAACCGCGTTCTGGCGTTGCTCCGGGCCATGTCCTGTTCGGCTTTCGCGGGGCGTGATAAGCCGCTATCTTGGCGATTGGCGTCAAGGCATTGATCCAAGGCAGGGAATGAGCAGCGACAACGCGGCTATCGCTAGGCTCGGCAAAGCGATCACACGGTTGGAAACATCGGTGGCGCGGCTTGTCGAGGCCGGACAGGGCGAAACCATCGCCAAGCTCGAGGCGGAGAATCGACGCCTGAGCGAGGAACTTGCGGCAGCAACCGGCGGCCAGCAGGCCCTTGAGGGGCGCGTGCGCGACGTGTCGGGCCGCCTGGACGGCGTCATCGGGGAACTCAAGACGGTGCTGGGACGCTGACATGGCGCAGGTGACGGTGCAGATCAACGGCCGCAGCTACCAGGTGGCATGCGGCGACGGCGAGCAGGACCGCATCACGGGCCTGGCCGGCTACGTTGACGAGAAGGTCCAGGAACTGGTGGGCGCGATCGGCAATGTCGGCGACCAGCGCCTGCTGGTCATGGCCAGCCTGCTGCTGGCCGACGAGGTCTTCGAGGCGCGCGACGGCGGTGCCGCCAACGGCAAGGCCGCCGCGGCCGAACGTGCCCGCGCCGACAGCATCGAGGCGCTGGCCGAACGCATCGACCGCCTTGCCGCGAGGCTGGAGAGCGCCTAACTAAGAGAGGTGAGGCGGATTTCTGCCTGGTGCGTGATCCGCATACTTTCCTGGGGCCAATGTCTTTTTCCAGGGAGCTGGCTCTGTCGAGAGTGTTGCTCTCGTTACCCGGCGCCCACCTGCTGACGCAGGCCACGGTGAAAGATGCAATCGGTTGACGGCCGAGGTGGTGCCGCTTCACAACGCTCCCCATGAGCATCCAAGACGACAAGGCGCGGTTGCGCGCCTGGGCCCTGGAGCGCCGTCCGGCGCTGCACGCGGCCCTTCCCGAGGCCGGGCAGAAGGCCTGCCGCCATTTCCTGACCCGGATCGGCTTTCCCGCCGGGGCCGAGATCTCGGCCTACCTGCCGGTCAGGGACGAGTTCGACGTCATGCCCTTTGCCTATACGGCGCATGCCTTCGGCCACCGGGTCGGCATGCCGGTGGTGCTGGGCAAGGACAAACCCCTGCAGTTCCGCGAGTGGACGCCCGACACGGTGCTGGAAGCAGGCACGATGGGCATCCCGATCCCGCCGATCGATGCCGCGCTGATCATGCCGCGCCTGCTGCTGGTGCCGCTGATGGCCTTCGACACGCAGGGCTACCGGCTGGGCTACGGCGGCGGCTTCTACGACCGCACCCTGGCGACGCTGCGGCTGCTGGAGCCCGAGACGCTGGCGGTGGGCGTCTGTTACGCCGGCCTGGAAGTCGATGCTGTGCCCCACGACGGCTACGACCAGCCGCTCGACTGGATCGTTACGGAAGAGGGCGCGCGCGCCTTCGTCTGAGGCTCTCCCCATTGTCCGCTTGTCGGTCACCATGCCAAGGTGCGCTCCGCCAATGACCGTGGGGGATGCTGCCAGGTGGACAAGCCGCTCGAACCGAAGATCGTGACCGCCTATCCGCACAAGGTGCGCGAGATCGAGCACATGTGGGTGCCGATGCCCGACGGCACCCGCCTGTCGGCCAAGGTCTGGCTGCCGGAAGATGCCGACGACCATCCGGTACCCGTGATCCTGGAGTACATCCCCTACCGCAAGCGTGACGGCACGCGGGCGCGCGACGACACCATGCATCCCTGGTGGGCCGGCCACGGTTATGCCTGCGTGCGCCTCGACATCCGCGGCACCGGTGAATCCGAAGGTGTCATCACCGACGAATACACCGCCCAGGAACTGCAGGACGGCTTCGACGCCATCGCATGGCTGGCCGCCCAGCCCTGGTGCGCGGGCACGGTGGGCATGACCGGCATCTCCTGGGGCGGCTTCAACGGGCTGCAGATCGCGGCCCTGCGGCCGCCGGCCCTGAAGGCCATCGTGACGCTGTGTTCGACCGACGACCGTTATGCCGACGACGTGCATTTCATGGGCGGCACGATCACGCTGGACAACTGGTTCTGGGGTGCCGGCTTCTTCCAGTTCATGGCCCGCCCGGGCGACCCGGAGATCCAGGGCGAGCGCTGGCGCGAGCAGTGGCGGCAGCGGCTGGAGCAGTGGGAGCCGGTCGCCTCGACCATCTGGCTGCAGCACCAGCGGCGCGACGCCTACTGGAAACACGGCTCGGTGTGCGAGAACCACGGGGACATCACCTGCGCGGTCTATGCCGCGGGCGGCTGGGAGGACGGCTATTCCAACGCCATCCCGCGCCTGCTGGCCAACCTGAAGGGACCGCGCAAGGGCCTGGCCGGTCCCTGGGGCCACAAGTACCCGCATATCGGCGTGCCCGGCCCGGCGATCGACTGGATGCACGAGAGCCTGAAGTGGTGGGACCACTGGCTGAAGGGCATCGACAACGGCATCATGGACGAACCCATGTACCGGGTGTGGATGCGCGAACCCAGCGTGCCCGATGCCATGCTGCAGATGGCAAGGGGCCGCTGGGTCACCGAACCCTCCTGGCCCTCGCCGCGCATCGGCGCGCGTTCCTGGACGCTGCTGGCGCAGGGCAACGATCCGGTGACGGTCAAGGCGCGCCAGACCGTGGGCAGCGCCGCGGGCAACTGGTGTCCCTACGGCCTGGGCGGCACGGGCCCCGACCTTGCGGTCGACCAGAGCGAGGACGACGGCCGGTCGATCGCCTTCGAATCGGCGCCCTTCGACGAACGCTTCGAATTCATGGGCCAGCCGGTCGTGAAGCTGAAGGTCTCGGTCGACAAGCCCCAGGCCTTCCTGGCGGTGCGCCTGGTCGATGTCGCACCCGACGGCACGGCCGCGCGGGTGACCTACCAGCTGCTCAACCTGACCCACCGCAACGACCACGAACACCTCGACCCGATCCCCGTGGGCGTGCCGATGGACGTGGAGGTCCACCTCAACGACATGGCCTGGTCGTTCCCGGCCGGCCACCGGCTGCGCGTCGCGGTCTCGACCGCCTACTGGCCGGTGATCTGGCCCTCGCCCGAGGCGGTGGCGCTGACCGTGTACGCCTGCGACCTGACGCTGCCAGAGCGCAAGCCGCAGGCCGACGACGGCGGCGACCCCTTCGGCCCGCCCGAGATGGCGACGCCGACGGTGCGCACGGTGATCGAACCGGGCCGCTCGGCGCGCACCGTGACGCGCGACCTGATCACCGGCGAGACCGTCACCGACCAGGTCGAGGAACATGGCGTGTGGCGCTACGACGCCATCGATCTCATCTGCTCGGAAGGGCTGACCGTGCAGTACCGCATCAAGGACGACGACCCGCTCTCGGCCGTGGCGCGCTGGGAGGCCCATTCCAGCCGCATGCGGGAGGGCTGGGACATCGAGGTCAGGAGTTCCTACACGGTGCGCGCGACGCGGGAGAACTTCCTGGTCGATGCGGTGTTGGAGACCTGGGACGACGGCAAGCCCTTCTTCAGCCGGACATGGAGCCATACGGTGCCGCGCGACGGCGTCTGAACGATTTTGCAGGGGATAGAGGCATGATGCTGGTGCAGGCGACCGAGCCGAAGGTGGTGCGCGACTTTCCGCACAAGGTGCGCGAACTGGAACACGTCTGGGTGCCGATGAGCGACGGCACGCGGCTTTCGGCGCGCATCTGGATGCCCGAGGATGCCGAGACCAGGCCGGTACCGGCGATCCTGGAATACATCCCCTACCGCAAGCGCGACGGCACGCGGGCCTGGGACGATCCGCGCCATCGCTGGTGGGCCGGCCACGGCTATGCCGCGATCCGTCTCGATATCCGCGGCACGGGCGAAAGCGAAGGCACGATCACCGACGAGTACACGCCCCAGGAACAGGCCGACGCCGTCGAGGCGATCGCCTGGATCGCCGCCCAGCCCTGGTGCACCGGCAAGGTCGGCATGACCGGCATCTCCTGGGGCGGCTTCAACAGCCTGCAGGTCGCCGCCCACCGGCCGCCGGCGCTGAAGGCGATCATCACGCACTGCTCGACCGACGACCGCTATGCCGACGACGTGCATTTCATGGGCGGCTGTCTGCTGATCGACAACTTCTTCTGGGGTTCGGGGTTCTTCGAGTTCATGGCGCGCCAGGGCGATCCCCTGATCCAGGGTGAGCGCTGGCGCGAGCAGTGGCTCGCGCGTCTGGAAAGCTGGGAGCCGGTCGCCGCGACGATCTGGCAGCAGCACCAGCGGCGCGACGCCTACTGGAAGCAGGGTTCGGTCAACGAGAACTACGGCGACATCACCTGCGCGGTCTATGCCGTGGGCGGCTGGGCCGACGGCTATTCCAATGCCATCCCACGCATGCTGGCCAACCTGAAATGCCCGACCAAGGGGCTGGTCGGACCTTGGGGCCACAAGTACCCGCAGGATGCGATTCCGGGGCCTTCCATCGGCTGGATGCAGGAAAGCCTGCGCTGGTGGGACCACTGGCTGAAGGGTGCCGAGAACGGCATCATGGAGGAGCCGGCCTACCGCGTGTGGCTCGACGAGCCCCAGGCGCCCGACGCCTGCCTGGCGATGTCCCAGGGGCGCTGGGTGACCGAACCGGCATGGCCCTCGGCCAACATCGGCGAGACGGTGCTGCATCTCAACGCCGACGGGCTGGCGCCGAAGAAACGGCGCTCGACCATGCTCGAACACAGCACGCCGCTGATCATGGGTGGGGCGAGCGGCGTCTGGTGCCCCTACGGCCTGGGCGGTTCGAGCCCGGATCTGGCGGGCGACCAGCGCGAGGACGACGCCTGTTCGCTGTGTTTCGACACGGCGCCGCTGGACGAACGGCTGGAGGTTCTGGGCGCGCCGGTGGTGAGGTTGCGGCTGGCCATCGACAAGCCCCAGGGCATGGTTGCGGTGCGGCTCAACGATGTTGCACCCGACGGCAGTTCGCTGCGGGTTTCCTTCGGCCTGCTCAACCTTTCCCATCGCAAGAGCCATGAACACCCGCGCGCGATGAAGCCGGGCGCCATGGTCGATGTCGACGTGCAGCTCAACGACCTGGCGCACGCCTTCCCCGCCGGCCATCGCATCCGCATCGCGGTTTCGACGAGCTACTGGCCGATGGCCTGGCCGTCGCCCGAAAGGGTGACGATGACGCTGGCGACCGGGCGCAGCACGCTGGCCCTGCCGGTGCGCGCGCCGCGTGCGGAGGATGCCCAGGTGCCGGCATTCGAGGCCCCGGAAATGGCACCGATGCCAGAGATGGAAGAGATCGCGCCCGCCGTGGGCACGCGCCATGTCGAGCGCGACATCGCAACGGGCGAACAGATCGTGCGGGTCGTGGAGGATGGCGGCGTCACCCGCTATCCCGCGCTCGACCTGGTGGCGGCGGACGGGGCAAGCGTCGATCTCGCCATCACGGAGGGTGACCCGGCCTCGGCGCGCGGAACCTGGCGCTGGCACAGCCGGCGCACGCGCGGCGCGTGGGACGTGACGACGACCTCGCAGATGACGGTGACGGTATCGGAGGAAGCCTTCCATATCGCGACCGACCTTGAAGCCTTCGAGGGCGACAAGCGCATCTTCGCGCGCAGGTGGAACCACGACGTGAAGCGGGATCACCTGTAGCATCGCCCCGCTGCATCCCTGAAAGGACAACAGGCCATGGCCAAGGAACGGGCACTGATCGTCGGCGTGGGGGACGGGCTTTCGGCCTCCCTCGCACGGCTCTTCCACAGGGAAGGCATGGCGCTGGCGCTGGCGGCGCGGAACACGAACAAGCTCGCGGGACTCGCCGAGGAGACGGGGGCGAAGGTCTATGCCTGCGATGCGGCCGACCGTGGCGACGTGGCGAGCCTTTTCGATGCGCTCGAGCGCGACGGGCTGACCCCGGACCTGGCGGTCTACAATCCCAGCTTCCGCGTGCGCGGGCCGTTCGTGGAACTGGACCAGGAGGCGGTCGAGAAGACGCTGATGGTCTGCGCCTACGGCGCCTTCCTTGTGGGCCAGCATGCCGCACAGCGGATGCTGAAGGCGGGCCACGGCACGATCCTGTTCACCGGCGCCTCGGCGGGGGTGAAAGGTTATGCCCGGTCGGCGCCCTTCGCGATGGGCAAGTTCGCGTTGCGCGGACTGGCGCAGTCCATGGCGCGCGAACTGCATCCCCGGAACATCCACATCGGCCATTTCGTGATCGATGGCGGCATCGCGAAAGCCGGCGAGCCGCGCGGCGAGGACAGCACGCTGCAGCCCGACGCCATTGCCGAGAGTTACCTGCAGTTCCACCGCCAGGACCGCTCGTCCTGGGCCTGGGAGCTGGAACTGCGCCCCTGGGTGGAGACCTTCTGATGGCGGCTCTCCCGCGGAACGATCCGGCCGCGGCCGGGTTCGATGCAGCCAAGCTGGCCGAGGCCTGCGCCTGGGCGGGGCGCCACGACAGCGGCGTGCCCGAGAGCCTGGATGCCTACCTTGCCGCCAGCGCCTTCAAGGACGGGGCCTGGGGCGAGACCCTGGGGCCGACGAAGGACCGGGGACCGTGTTCGGGGCTGGTGCTGAAGGACGGGGCGGTCGTTGCCTCGTGGGGCGAGCCCCGGCGCATCGACATGACCTTCTCGGTGACCAAGAGCATGCTCGCGGCGGTCGCCGGCGTGGCCTTCGATCGCGGCCTGATCGGCGATCTCGACGCGCCGGTGGGCGCCAGTGTGACGACCGGCCATTTCGACGGGCCGCACAACGGCGCGATCACCTGGCGGCACCTGCTGCAGCAGACCAGCGAGTGGGAGGGCACCCTGTGGGACAAGCCCGACCTGGTCGACCGCAACCGCGACGTCTTCGGCAAGGACAATGCCAGGAAGGCGACGCATCGCGACCTGCAGGCGCCGGGCAGCTTCTGGGAGTACAACGACGTTCGGGTCAACGTGCTGTCCTTTGCCCTGCTGCAGCTCTTCCGCCGGCCCCTGCCGGAGGTGGCGCGCGAGGCGATCCTCGACCCCATCGGGGCTTCGTCCGAGCTGTCGTGGAACGGCTACCGCAATTCCATGGTCACGATCGACGGCAAGGAGATGCTCTCGGTCTCGGGCGGCGGCCACTGGGGCGGCGGCATGTTCGTTTCGGCCGACGACCTGGCGCGCTTCGGCCTGCTGTTTGCGAACCGGGGGCGCTGGGGCGATCGTCAGCTTCTCTCGGAGCGCTGGGTCGATCTCTGCACGACGCCCAGCGCCATCGAACCGCGCTACGGTTTCCTGTGGTGGCTCAACACCGGAGGGGACATGGTCCCGTCGGCACCCGAAAGCAGCTTCCTGGCGCTGGGGAACGGCGGCCATCTGGTCTGGGTCGACCGCGAACACGGCCTTGTCGCCGTGGCGCGCTGGTTGGCCGATGCGGCACACGACGGCTTCATCAAGCGGGTGCTGCAGGCGCTTGGTTGAGGCAGACAGGGCTCAGGAGAGGGAAGCCAGGCCCTCGAGCATCCTCGCCTGGGTCCAGGCGGCGCGTTCCCAGACCATCAGCTTCCAGTCATCGGCATCGGGATAGAAGCAGCGGCGGATCTCCGCCTTGATCGCCTTGCCCTGGTCGCTGGCCAGATCGCCGTGGCTGTGCAGCCAGCAATCGGCTCGCACGCTGTCGAGGACCTCCTCGATCGGGCAGGTGCCGTATTCCAGGGTGACCATGGTGAGGCTCGTGCCCTTCGGCATCTGCCTGCGGATGCCGATGTCGTTGGTGCCGGTGAGCGGCGCGGAGGTCGAACTGCCGTCGTCGGTGGCGGTCACCTCGTTGCCCAGCCAGGCCTTGAGGCGCTCGCGCCCAGGATCGCCCGCGGGGGAATCGCCGATCAGTTCGCCGTAGCCGTAGGGGCCAAGACCGGTGTGGTAGTCGATGACGCCGACGTGGCGCGCCGCAGCGGCGTGTTCGCCGAGGATGGCGTAGAGCGTGCGGGCCGACCAGGTCAGATGCCGGCCGCCGAAGAAGACGCCCCGGTCGTCCTCGTGCTGGCCGCCCGAGACCGCCTGCTGCAGGGCCATCCAGCCGTGTTCGTCGGCATAACCGCGCAGGTGGCGGGTGGCATCGGCGCAGGTCTCCTCGTCCCAGAAACGCGGACAGATGAAGTCCTTCAGGGTGCGGTAGCCATGATTTTCCGGATAGGGCGCATCGTGGTCGACGTGGTTGCGGTTGAGATCGACGTTGTCCTCGTTGACCCGGCGCAGCCAGGCAAAGCCGTAAGGGTTGATGGCGTGGACGATGACCAGGGCGGTGTCAGCGGGAAGTTCGCGCCACTGGCCGGTGAGCAGCGTGCCAACCTGGGCGCCCGAGCCGCAGAATCCCTCGACGCCATGGGTCGCCGACAGGGTGACCAGCAGACGGGAGGCATCGGCAGGGCCGATGCGCACGACATCGGTGGCCAGTTCCTCGCCGCCGGGACCCTTCTCGGGATTGACGTGATGGGCGGGGACGAAACCGGCTTCGGCGGCGGCGTCGAGGAATCGCGCGCGCGCATCGCTGTAGGTGGAGGAGAAGAAGTCGGCGGGCTGCATGGCGACCTCGCGAGTATCGGTCTCGCGAAAGCTAGACCGTCTGGTGGCGGGCGCGGGAGCCGCGCTCGATGGCGGCGGCAATGAGGCGGTCGATGTCGAGACGCCAGCGGATCTGCTGGGGCACGGTCATTTCCTCCTCGTCGACATCGAGATTGGCCGCGGCGATATCGCAGGCGATGGCGTAGGCGGTCTCGCGCAGGCGCCCAGGCAGGGCCTCGGCGATCACGGTCAACACCGTGTCGAAGCCGTCGTCGCCGGCCAGCAGGCTGGCGCAGGACTGGGCGATCTTGGGCAGTTCGTTCTCGTCGAACCCCTTGAACGCCGGCAGGCGGCGCACCGTCTCGCCGATCGCCTTCATCTCGGAATCGTCCATGTCGCCGTCGGCGGCCGAGACGATGACCATGGTGTAGATGAGCGCGGCATGGGGGTCGAGCTGGGACATGGGAGGTCTGGCCTTCGCGTGAGGAAACAGGGGCGCCGTCGTCGCCCGCGTTGGGGTCGGGCGGAATGTAGGTACGCGGTGGGGCTTTGTCGAGATGCAGGGCGGCGCGGATTCCGGCGGGCTAGGGGCGATTCAGGTGCTCCTGGACCGCCGATACCGCGTCGGCCAGGCCGATTCGCTCGATTTCCACGCCCGGCGGGAAGGCGGTGGTCAGGCGGGTCGGCAGGGCCGAGTCGAGCATGACGAAGACACCCCGGTCGTCGCCCCGGCGGACCAGGCGCCCGAAGGCCTGGCGCAGACGCAGGCGGGCGAGCATGTCGTCCCAGCGGTTGCCGTCGAAGACCTGGCGGCGTGCCTTGTGCAGGATGTCGGGGCGCGGCCAGGGCACGCGGTCGAAGACGATGAGGCGCAGGGAGCGGCCCGGGACGTCGACGCCGTCGCGGACCGCATCGGTGCCGAGCAGGCAGGCGTCCTGTTCGGCACGGAAGATGTCGACCAGGGTGCCGGTGTCCATCGCATCGACGTGCTGGGCATAGAGGGCAAGGCCGGCGTGTTCCAGCGCCTCGGCGGTGCGGCGGTGGACGTCGCGCAGGCGCGAGATGGCGGTGAAGAGACCGAGTGCGCCGCCGCCCGAGGCCAGGAACAGTTCGCGGAAGGCCGAGGCGACCTGGGCGCCGTCGTTCTTCCTGACGTCGGTGACGACGAGCACGCGGGTGAGTGCGGGATAGTCGAACGGCGAGGCGACGGCGATCTCGGCCGGGGCATTGGGCAGGTGGCGCAGTCCGGTGCGCAGGCGGGCCATGGCCCAGCCGTCGTCGGCGGCCGAAGCGTCGCGCAGGGTCGCCGAGGTGATGGCAAGGCCATGGGCACGGGCGGCGACCTCGCGGGCGAAGGGAATGCCCGGGTCCTTCCAGTGGCGGTGCATGCCGATGTCGATCTCGCGCCCCTCGAACCGCTCCAGGGCGAACCAGTCGACGAACTCCTCGGGTGTCTCGTGGGCCAGTTCGCCCAGCATGGCGCGCCAGGCCTTCACAACCGAGACGCCGCGTTTCTCCAGGCTTCTCACCATGGCCTCGACACGCATGCGGGTGCCGCTGTCCCAGGTATCGGCGTGGTCGTCGCGCTGCTGGGCGAGATGGCGGGTGAGGGCGGCAAGGGGACGCAGGAGCTCGCCCAGCGCATCCTCGAGCTGGGAAGCGGCCTCGATCAGGCCGTCGATCAGCGGGGCGGTCGGGCATTCCAGGCCGTAGCCGGATTCAGGGTTGTCGGCACGCGCCAGGAGCTGGGCGCGCACGAGGGAAAGGAAACGCTCGGCAGGGCCGCGGGGCGTGCCGTCGGCCAGGCGCTTGGCCCAGCCTTCGGAGGGCAGGCAGCGGGCGCCCTTGAGGCTGGCATCGAGATGTTCCTCGCCGCCGTCGCCGATCAGATCGCCGACGCGGCGCGACAGGCCGCGGGCGCGGCTGCGGCGGCCTTCGGCACCGAGCAGCCAGCGGCGCAGGTCGGCTCCCTCGCGCCCGGTGATCTCGGCCGAAAAGACGCTGTCTGCGGCATCGAACAGGTGATGGCCCTCGTCGAAGACGTAACGCAGGGGAAGCTGGGATTCCTCCAGGTCGCCGGCCATGGCGGCCTGGATCAGGACGAGGGCATGGTTGGCGACGACCAGATCGGCGCTGCGGGCGCGACGGATCGAGCGTTCGATGAAACACTTCCGGTAGTGCGGGCAGGCAGCATAGATGCACTCGCCGCGCTGGTCGGCCAGGCCCAGGGTGCGGCGCTGGCCCAGCAGCTCGACCAGCCAGCCAGGAAAGTCGCCGCCGGCCATGTCGCCGTCGCGGGTCGCCGAGGCCCAGCGCGCGACCAGGCCGAGCGGGATCGCCTCGTTGGACCGGGCGGCCACGACCTGGGTCGCCTCGGCCAGATTGAGCAGGCAGAGATAGTTCTCGCGCCCCTTGCGCACGACGACACGCCTGGCCTTGTCGGCGGCATCGGGGAAGAGGTGGTCGAGTTCCTGGTCGACCTGGCGCTGCAGGTTGCGCGTGTAGGTCGAGATCCAGACCGCGCCCTCGTTCTTTTCCGCCCAGACGCTGGCCGGGGCGATGTAGCCCAGGGTCTTGCCGACGCCGGTGCCGGCCTCGGCGATGACCGCCTCGGGTTCGCCCACCGCCTGGCGCGGGGCAAAGGCAAAGGTCAGCGCGGCGGAGAACTCGGCCTGCTGCGGGCGTGGCTCGGCGTTTTCGTCGAGCAGTTCGGCGAGGCGGTTGCGCGCCTCGTCACCCGTGACAGGCAGATGGCCGGGCGCCGGGCGCTGGGCGGTCTCCTGCCATTCCTCGAGCGGCGTCCAGATGTCGAGGGAAGCGCCCCGGCCCGACTCGATGCCCAGCGCCATGGCGACGTCGGGACCCCACATCCAGCCGCCTGCGATCATCGCTGCGGCGATACGCGAGGCGGCGACACTGGCAGGGCCGGCAAAGGCGGCAAGGTCGATCAGCAGGGTCTCGGCGATGCGGCGCAGGGCGATCGCCTGGTCGGCAAGGTCGTGGGGGTCCTCCAGATCGAGCGCCTGGGCGAGACCACGCGGAGTCGGCACGCAGAATTCGGCAGGGCGCACGAAGGCCCAGAGCTCCAGGATGTCGAAGGCCGGGGCACCCCGCGCGCCGGTGCGCCGGCGCAGCGACGGTGCGTGGCAGATGAGCGGGGCAGGGCCGCGTTCCCAGCGGGCGCGGCCGCCGTCGCGTTCGAGTTCCTCGATCTCGCCGGTGGCATCGAGCCACACGGCACCGGCGGCGCCGGCGACAAGCACGGGCGCCTCGAACCAGCCGGTTGCAGCGTCGAGGGAAAGCGTCATGGGTCGGCACTATAGCGGCTGCCGCCTTCGGGCAAGGGGGCGAGATGCGCGTTGTTGTGGGCAGGTGGCCTGCGCCCGCCGGCTTGCTTATGGTGGGGTGCGCGACTAGGTTCCGCGCCCTCAATCAACCCCGTCTGTGGAGTCCAACGGATCATGTCGCTCAGGGAGCTTGCCGAGAACAGCAACGCGTGGCCTTTCGAGGAAGCGCGCAAGCTGGTCAAACGGCTGGGCGGCCGCGATCCGGCGAAGGGCTACGTGCTGTTCGAGACGGGATACGGCCCCTCGGGCCTGCCGCATATCGGCACCTTCGGCGAGGTCGCGCGCACGACCATGGTGCGCCATGCCTTCGAGACGCTCACCGACGTGCCGACGCGCCTGTTCGCCTTCTCCGACGACATGGACGGGCTGCGCAAGGTGCCCGACAACGTGCCCAACAAGGAGATGATGACGGCGCACCTGCAGGAGCCGCTGACCCGGGTGCCCAACCCCTTCCCGACGGAGCACAAGAGCTTCGGCGAGCACAACAACGCCATGCTGTGCGCCTTCCTTGACCAGTTCGGCTTCGAGTACGAGTTCCAGAGCTCGACGGACTGGTACACCTCGGGCCGCTTCGATGCCGCGCTGCTGCATGTGCTGGAGCGCTTCGATGCGGTGATGGACATCATGATGCCGACGCTGCGCGACGAGCGGCGCCGGAGCTATTCGCCGTTCCTGCCGATCTCGCCGACCACGGGGCGGGTGCTGCAGGTGCCGACGCTGGAGCGCAACGTGGAGAAGGGCACCATCGTCGTCGAGGACGAGGACGGCTCGCGCATCGAGGTGGCGGTGACCGGCGGGGCGTGCAAGCTCAACTGGAAGCCCGACTGGGCGATGCGCTGGTATGCCCTGGGTGTCGACTACGAGATGGCGGGCAAGGATCTCATCGATTCCATCAAGGTCTCGAGCAGGATCTGCCAGGCGCTGGGCGCGCTGCCGCCGGACGGCTTCAACTACGAGCTGTTCCTCGACGACAAGGGCGAGAAGATCTCCAAGTCGCGCGGCAACGGCCTGACGATCGACGAATGGCTGCGCTACGGCACGCCGGAGAGCCTGTCGCTGTTCATGTACCAGAACCCGCGGCGGGCCAAGCGGCTCTACTTCGACGTCATCCCGCGCCATGTCGACGACTACGGGACCTACCTGGAGAAGTGCAACGGCCAGGACGACAGCCGCGTCGACAACCCGCTCTGGCACATCCATGCCGGCCATCCGCCGGTCGAGACCCAGCCGCTGACCTACGGCATGCTGCTGAACCTGGCGAGTGTGTGCAACGCCGAGGACAAGAGCGTCTTGTGGGGTTTCATCAGCCGCTACCTTCCGGGCGCGAGCCCGGAGAACGCGCCGCTGCTCGACCGGCTGGCGGGTTACGCGGTGACCTACTACCAGGACTTCGTGAAGCCGGCCAAGCACTACCGGGCGCCGAGCGAGCAGGAGCGCGCGGCGATCGAGGACCTTGCTTCGCGGATCGACGCTCTGCCGGCCGACGCCGACGCCGAGGCGATCCAGGACGAGGTCTATGCCGTCGGCAAGGAGCATGGCTTCGAGCCGCTGCGGTCCTGGTTCCAGGCACTCTACGAGGTGCTGCTGGGCCAGGAGACCGGGCCGCGCTTCGGCAGCTTCGTCGCGCTCTACGGGCGCGCCGAGACGCTGGCGTTGATGCGCGGCATGCTGAAGGGCAACGCGCCATGACCGCCGCGCTTGCCGGCCGGGTCGCACTTGTGACGGGCGCAGCGGGAGGCATCGGGCGGGCGACCGCCCTGATGCTGGCCGACATGGGTGCCGACCTGGTGGCGCTGGATCTCAAGGAAGAGGAACTGGCCGAGACCGCCTGCGCGGCGATCGGCAAGGGCCGGCGCGTCCACACCATCCCGCGCGACATCCGCGACCGGGACGGGCTTGCCGCCGCGATCGCCGAGGCCGAGGCGCAGTTCGGCGGCATCGACATCCTGGTCAACAATGCCGGGGTGGGGCTGGCCGGGCCGGGCGAGATCGACGCCATCGAGGACGGCGATCTCGACCGCATGTTCGGGGTCCATGTGATCGGTGCGTTTGCGGCGACCCGCGCGGTGGTGCCGGGCATGAAGGCGCGGCGCTGGGGACGCATCGTCAACATCGCCTCGAACCGCGGCCAGGTCGGCCACACCGACGGCAGCCACTACTCGGCGGCCAAGGGCGCGCTGATCGCCGCGGCCAAGAGCTGGGCCAGGGAACTGGCCCCCTACGGCATCCTGGTCAACGCGGTCGCCCCCGGCGTGGTGAGGACGCCGATGACCGAACGGCGTGGCATCGAGGCGGTGAGTGAGGAGGCCGAACTCAACCTGGTCAAGCGCTGGGCCGAGCCCGAGGAGATCGCCGCCACGGTGGCCTTCCTGGTGGGGCCGGCCGGCAGCTACTATACCGGCCAGCTGCTGTGCCCCAACGGCGGCGATCCGGTGGTAGGCATCTGATACGACCTGCTGCGCACTTCCCTACAGCGAGGTCGAGAGTCCACCGTCGACCAGGATGGTCTGGCCGGTGATGTAGGCGGCGCCTTCCGAGGCAAGGAAGGCGACGGTCCAGCCGATTTCCTCGGGCTTGCCCCAGCGGCGGGCCGGCGCGCGTTCCGCGAGCCAGGTGTTGAAATTCTCGCTGTCCTGCAGGGCACGGCTCATGTCGGTGCGGAAATAACCCGGCGCGACGGCGTTGCAGGTGATGCCGTGTCCCGCGAGTTTCGCCGAAAGCGCCTTGGTCAGGGCGACCAGTGCGCCCTCGCTTGCGGTATCGGCCGGGGAGGCGCCCGAGGTCGCGGCGACCGAGATGCCCGCGACCATGATCAGGCGTCCCCAGCGGCGGGCCTTCATGTGCGGCGCGACGAGGCGGGCGCCCGAGAAGGCCGAGCCGAGCTTGGTCGTGATGATCTCCAGAAGATCGTCGCGGGTGGTGTCTTCGAGCGGGCGGACCAGCCAGTGGGCGGCATTGGCGACGAGGATGTCGATGCTGCCTTCCTGCGCGACGATGCCTGCGATCGCTTCGGCCATGGCCGCTTCGTCGGCGACGTCGAAACACACCGGGATGGCCCGTGCGCCGGCTGCGGCGAGTTCGCTGCAACGTGCGGCGACGGTATCGGGGTCGCGGCCGTTGACGGCGACCGTGGCACCCTGGTGGGCAAGGCAGCGCGCGGTGGCCAGGCCCAGCCCGCGGGTCGATCCGGTGACCAGCGCGACACGCCCGGTGAGGTCGAAGGGGTTCGGGTTG
>JAQCLG010000151.1 GCA_027592745.1 Pseudomonadota bacterium
CACGTTGTCGCGGGAAAGCTGGATGTCGAACTCGACCCAGTCGCAGCCCATCTCGGCGGCACGGGCAAAGCCGCCCAGGGTGTTCTCGGGCGCATGGGCCGCGCAGCCGCGATGGCCGACGAGCGTGGGCGTGTTGTCGGCCACGATCCCTGCCCTAGCCGATCAGCGCATCCTGGCCGCGCCGGGCCAGGCTGTGGGCGATGATCAGGCGCTGGATCTCGCTGGTGCCTTCCCAGATGCGGTCGACGCGCAGCTCGCGATAGAACCGCTCGGCGGCGTATTCGCGCATGTAGCCGCGGCCGCCGAAAATCTGCACGGCGCGGTCGGCGACGCGGTTGGCCATCTCCGAACAGTAGAGCTTAGCCATGGCGCACTGGGCGTGCTGGACCTTGACGTCCTCACCGGCATCGATCGCCTGGGCCAGACGGTGGATCATCAGGCGGCCGGCCCAGAGCTCGGTCAGGCTGTCGGCGAGCATGAAGGCGATCGCCTGGTTCTCGATGATCGGCCGGCCGAACTGCACGCGTTCCTCGGCAAAGGTGAGCGCCTCGTCGATCAGGCGGCTCGCGGCACCGCAGCAGCGCCCGGCGATGCCCAGGCGTTCCTGGCGGAACCACTCATGGGTCAGCGCGATGCCGCTGCCCTCGGGGTCGATCAGGGCATCGGCGGGCACCTTCACGTCGGTGAACTTCATGATCGGATGGTGCGCGGGATAGGTGTGGCTGTAGGCCGGGGTGCGCACGGTCTCGATGCCGGCGGCATCGCTGTCGACGTAGAACAGGCCGTGGCTGCCGTCCTCCAGCTTGGCCTGGAAGATGATGATCTCGGCGAGGTTGGCGCTGGTGACGTGCCACTTCAGGCCGTTGAGGACATAACCGTTGCCGTCCTTTTTCGCGGTCGCCTGGATGGCATCGACATCCGAACCCGCGCCCTCCTCGGTGATGGCGTAACACTCGTGGCGCTTGCCATCGAGGATCGGCTGGACGTAACGCTCCATCTGCCAGGGCGTGGCGGTCTTGACGAGGAAGGGCGAGGTGTCGTGGTAACACCAGCCGACGCCATTGGTGACGCGGCCGATCTCCTCCTGCACCGCGACGATCTCGGAGGTGTCGAGTCCGCCGCCGCCGTGTTCCTTGTCGATCAGCGGCAGCCAGAGACCCATCTCCCTGGCCTTCCGGATATGGCCCTGGCGGACGTCCTCGGGGATAAAGCCGTCGTGTTCCTCGGCGTGCTGCTCCCAGGGGATCAGCTCCTTCTCGACGAAGGGGCGCAGCTTCTTGTGCCAGGCCCTGGCCTTCTCGGTCTCGGGCACGCCGATCAGGGCCGCCTGGCCGCGCTTGCGCAGGCTGTGGGCGATGATGACGCGCTGGATCTCGCTGGTGCCCTCCCAGATGCGGTCGACGCGCAGCTCGCGATAGAACCGTTCGGCCGGGTTCTCGCGCATGTAGCCGCGGCCGCCGAAGACCTGGACGACGCGGTCGGCGGTGCGCCAGGCGAATTCCGAGCAGAAGAGCTTGGCCATGGCGCACTTGGCGTGCAGCACCTTGACGTCTTCCTTCGCATCCATGGCCGCGGCCAGGTCGTAGGTCATCAGGCGGCCGGCCCAGAGTTCGGTCAGGCTGTCGGCGATGGGAAACTGGATCGCCTGGTTCTCCCAGATCGGCGTGCCGAACTGGACGCGCTCCCGGGCAAAGGCCACGGCCTCGTCGATCAGGCGGCCGGCGGCGCCGCAGCAGCGCGCGGCGATCTTCATGCGCTCCTGGCGGAACCAGTCGTAGGTCCAGCCGATGGCATCGCCCTCGGGATCGATCATGTCGTCGGCGGTGACATGGACGTTCTCGAACTTCATCAGCAGGTGATGGGAGCGGAAGTTGTGGGTGTATTTCGGCGTGCGGATGGTGCTGACGCCCTGCGCCCCGGCATCGACGTAGAAGAGGCCGTGCGTGCCGTCCTCCAGCTTGGCCTGGAAGACCAGCCAGTCCGACAGGTTGGCGCCGGTGACGTGGAGCTTCACGCCGTTGAGGATGTAGCCGTTGCCGTCCCTCACCGCCGTCGCCTCGATGGCGTCGACGTCCGAACCGGCACCTTCCTCGGTGATGGCGTAGGCGACGCGCTTGCCCGTGGCGAGCATCGGCTTGACGTAGCGGGCCATCTGGTGCGGGTTGGCCGTGTGGTAGAGGAAGGGCGAGAGGTCGGCGTAGCAGAACCCCAGGCCGTTGGTGGCGCGCCCGACCTGTTCCTGGATGACGGCGATCTCCAGCTTGGTCAGTTCCGCGCCGCCGCCCTCCCGCGGCAGCGAGGGGAAGTAGAGCCCCATGGCGCGGGTCGCGGCAAAGATCGCCTCATGCTCCTCCTGGGGCACGAAACCGTCGTTCATCTCGGCGTGGACCTCCCAGGGGATCAGCCGCTCGTCGACGAAGACGCGCATCTTCTGCTGCCACTCGCGGGCGCTGGCGGGCAAGGGATAAGGCATGGGGAGGCTCCGGGAAGGCTTGGGGTCGCGGGCTACTGTGGTTCGGACGGGATGGACGCGCAAGGGAGAGGGGCGTCGGGGCCTGGCCCTGCCTCTCTCTCCTCCTCATTCCCGCGAACGCGGGAATCCAGGGCGGCGGGCAGAACAGCCGGTGGTGCCGGGAACCCTGGACCCCTGCTTTCGCAGGGGTGAGGAGAGAAAAAGTAAGCCGGGGCGCAGGGGTGAGGAGAAAAAAAGAGAGGCCGGGCGCAGGGGTAAGGAGGCAAAAGAGGTGGTGCCCCCTACTCCGCCGCTTCGGCCAGGCGGCGCATCATCTGGGCGTTGACGTCGGCGACGTTGCCTTCGTGGGGCACGCGGTCGAGGGTGGCGACCGGCAGGCGGGCGCGGACGTTCTGGTGGAAGCGGGCCAGACAGACCTCCTTCTCGGAGAAGTAACCCGTGGTGTAGGGGCCCGACTGCAGGCCTTCCTGCACGAGGTCGGTGAGTTCGTTGTCCTCCAGCCAGACCTGGTGGTTGATCCGGTTGGAGAGCCAGCGGCAGGCCTTCACCTCCGGCCGTGCATCGGGCAGCGCATAGGCGCCGCCGACGACCTGGCTGCGGCCCGGCGCGATCGGCATGACGTGGAAGACGGTGAGCTGATCGGGATAGACGTCGAAGGCCATGTTGGGGAACAGGCTGTAGTAGACCCAGGCGCGCTGGCGTTCCTCGGGCAGGTGGTCGAAGCGCGGCAGCAGCTTCATGTAGAGGCCCTCGGACCAGACCCTGGAGGGTTCTTCCCTGAGCACGGAGAAGGCGCGCCCGGTGCCGTGTTCGTTGGCCTCGGTGACGTAGCTGTTGCCGAACATGCGGTAGAGGCCGGGATGGCCGAGGTTGATGTGATAACCCTCCAGGTAGTTGTCCATCGTGTTCTTCCAGTCGGTGTTGACGACCGGGCCGGACCAGATCGAGCCCATCGGCTCCATCTCGGCGAAACGGTAGGGGGCGAGTTCCTCGGCATAGGGCGCCATGATCTGCGCGACGCTGGGGCCGTCGTCGTTCTTCAGGCGCACGAAGACGAAGCCGTTCCAGATCTCGGTGTCGATCTCCCACAGGCCGAACTTCTCGGTATCGATCTCCGGGAAGGTGTGGCCCTCCGACATGGCGCGCAGGGTGCCGTCGTAGTTGTAGGACCAGCCGTGGTAGGGGCAGACGATGTTGAAGCGGTGGTTGCCGTGCTTGCCGGGGCAGAGGCGCGCGGCGCGGTGACGGCAGACGTTGTGGAAGGCGCGCACGTCGCCGGCCTTGTCGCGGATCACCGCGATGCGCCGCGTGGCGAGGTCGAGCGTGGCGTAGTCGCCGGCCTTCTTGACGTCGTTGAGGTGGCAGACGACCTGCCAGTGGGTGTCGAAGATGTGCTCGGTCTCGAGCTGGTAGAACTCGTCGTTCTTGTAGGTCCAGGCCGGCAGCGTCTTGACCGCCCCGGCAAACGGGGAATCCGAGGCGAGCGGTTCGGGCCGCGGGTCGCCCGGCAGCGCCGTGAGGTGGAGTTCCATGGCGGGATCGTCGTCGCGCCCGGCGGTATAGACCGAGAGCGACGGGCGCGGCGTGACCTCGCGCCGGTAGGCGGCGAAACTCTCGGGCATGACCCGCGCCAGGTAGTCGACCAGCGCGTTGCGCACGAAGGTGTGGTCGAAGGACTCGCCGTAGAACAGCAGGTCGTACCAGAAACCCTGCTGCATCGCCGAGAGGCAGCGCGTCACCACCCGCGCATCCGCGACCGGCCGGCCCGAACGCTGCATCAGCAGCGCGATCTGGCCGGACAGTTCCTCGTCGGCATCGACGTCGTAGCGCCGGCAGATCGCACGGTAGTCGGGATGGCTCTTGGATTCGGCCAGGAAGGCGACCCAGGCCGCGATGCGGTCGAGGTTCCAGACCCGGGGGTTGAGGTCGGCGTCGATCAGGGCGACGACGCGGGCCGCCGGATCGCTGCCCGCGGCCTCGACCGAGCCGCGCACCAGGCCGGCATATTCCTCGGCGAGGTAGCGCAGGGTCTCGAGGAAGAGATCGTCCTTGCTCTCGAAGTAGAAGGTGACGATGCCGCGGGAGAGACCCGCAGCCGAGGCGACATCGGCCAGCGTGGTGCGGGCAAAGCCGTTGTGGGCGATCGCGCTGATGGTCGCCTCGATCAGATCCCTGCGTCGCACATCCTTCTTGTCGGCCGCCTTCGCGCCCATGGCCTGATCCTCCAGCCCGTAACCCGTTGCAATGAAGACGGAAAGGCCGCTGCGGGCGGCACTCCCGGCAGCTTTCCCGTGGCGCGGAGCCTAGCCAATATATTGTTTGTACGTCAAGCAAAAATTGGCTAGAGAGACAACCAACGCACTTGCGGTGTCCTGCGCCTTGGGCGAAAAGGGACCCGAGAAAAAGGGGCAGCGGGCCATGTCGACCCAGAAAGCGCAGCGCTACGACGTCGTGGTGATCGGCGGCGGCCACAACGGACTGACCGCGGCGGCCTATCTCGCCAGGGCCGGCCATTCGGTCTGCGTGCTGGAGCGGCGCGAGCAGATCGGCGGCGCGGCGATGAGCGAGGAGCTCTATCCCGGCTTCACCTATTCGACCTGTTCCTATGTCGCCAGCCTGCTGCGCCCGGAGATCATGCGCACGCTGGACCTGCCCAGCCACGGGTTGCAGATCATCCCCTACGAGGGTTCGCTCAACGTGCTGGGCGACGGCCGCTCGCTCGCCTCCTACCCCGACCACGACCGCAACCGGCGCGAGATCGCCAAGTTCTCGCATCGCGATGCCGAGGCCTACGACCGCTACGGCCTGGAGATCATGCGCCAGTGCCGCTTCATCCGGCCGATGCTGCTGATGACGCCGCCGGACCCGACCTCGCTCTCGATCGGCGACCTGAAGGACCTGATGAAGCTGGGCGGCATGTTCGCCGACCTGGGCGAGCAGCGGCTGCACGACACCCTGCGCTTCTGGCTGACGAGCTGCGGCGACTTCCTGGACGAGTATTTCGAGAGCGATGTCGTCAAGGGCCACCTGGCCGGCAGTTCGATCATCGGCACGGCGCTGGGCCCCTACTCGCCCGGTTCGGCCTATGTCCTGCTGCACCACTACATGGGCGAGGTCGACGGCACGATCGGCGCCTGGGGTTATGCCCGCGGCGGCATGGGCGCGATCAGCAAGGCGCTGGGTTCGGCGGCGCGCAGCTTCGGCGCCGAGATCCGCACCGATGCCGAGGTCGAAACCGTGATCGTGCGCCACGGCCGGGCGATCGGCGTCGCGCTGGCGAACGGCGAGGAGGTGCACGGCCGTACCATCCTCTCCAACCAGGACTTCCGGCGCATCACGACCAGGATGAAGTGGTCCGAGCCGCTGCCCGAGGACGTCGTCAAGCAGGGCCGCGACTACAAGATCCGTGGCTCCTCGGGCAAGCTCAACATCGCGCTCGACGGCCTGCCCAGGTTCACCGGCGTCGAGGCCCACGGCACGCCCTCGCTCAACGGCGACATCCACTACAGCCCGAGCCTGGAATACATCGAGAAGGCCTATGACGACTGGAAGTACGGCATGTGGTCGCGCCGTCCCTATGTCGACGTCGTGGTGCCCACGCTGATCGACCCGACCATGGCGCCCGACGGCAAGCACTTCATGTCGGTCTTCGTGCAATACGTGCCGCCGACCCTGCACGACGGGCCGTGGACACCGGAGAAGCGCGACGCCTTCGGCGAGACGGTGATCGACCTGCTGGAGCAGATGGCGCCGGGCATCCGCAACATGATCCTGCACAAGCAGGTCAGGAGCCCCTGGGACATCGAGAACGAGGTCGGCCTTTCGGAAGGCAACATCTTCCAGGGCGAACTGACCATGGACCAGCTGATGTTCAACCGCCCGGTGCCGGGCATGGCGCAGTACCGCGGCCCGATCCCCGGCTTCTACATGTGCGGCTCGAGCAACCATCCAGGCGGCGGCGTCATGGGCGCGCCGGGCCACAACGCGGCGCGCGAGCTGATGGCCGACCTTGCCGGCGGGAAGGTCTGAGATGGCCAGACAGGATTTCGACGCGATCGTCGTGGGTGCCGGCCACAACGGCATGACGGCGGCGGCCTATCTGGCCCGCGCAGGCAAGAAGGTGCTGGTGCTGGAAGCCCGCCAGAAGGTCGGCGGCATGGCCACCACCGAGGAATTCCATCCAGGCTTCCGCGCCTCGACGGTCGCCCAGACGCTCAACCTGCTGCATCCCCGCGTGCTCGCCGATCTCGACCTGGAGCACCTAGGCCTGACCTGGGCGAGCCGCAGCCTGGCGCCGCTGAGCCTGGGGCCGGGCGGTCCGGTCGAACTGGGCAAGGGCCATGACGGCGACAGCGATGCCTGGCGGGCGCTGATGGCCCGCCTTGCCCGTTATGCCGGGGCGCTGGCCCCCGCCCTGCCCAAGCCGCCGCCCTCGCTCGCCACCGACAGCTTTGCCAACAAGCTGGAATTCCTGAAGTTCGGCTGGGGCCTGCGCAAGCTGGGGCGCAGGGACATGCGCGACATGATGCGCATCGTCGCGATGAACGCCTCGGACCTGGGCGACGAGTGTTTTGCCGGCGACCGGGCCAAGGGCGCGCTCGCCTTCGACGCCATCGCAGGCACCCGCATGGGGCCACGCTCGCCGGGCACGGTCTATACCCTGCTCTACCGCATGGCCGGGGCGATCAACGGCCGTGCCGGCGCGGTCGGCCTGCCGGCCGGCGGCATGGGCGCGGTGGCCGATGCCTTTGCCACGGCGGCCCGGGCGCGCGGCGTCGAGATCCGCACCGGCATGGCGGTGACCGGCATCCTGGTCGAGAACGACCACGCGGTCGGCGTCGTGCTGGACGGCGGCGACGAGCTGCGTGCGCCGCTGGTGCTGTCCAACGCCGACCCGCGCACCACCTTCCTGCACCTGGTCGGCCCGACCGGTCTCGACACGCTGTTCTCGCGCCGCGTGCACCACTGGCGCGACCGCGGCGTGATGGCCCGCCTGCACCTGGCGCTGGACGCCAAGCCGCAGTTCGGCGCCGATGTCGAGAACGCCCGCATGCTGCTGGCCGAAAGCCGCGATGCCGTGGAGCGGGCCTTCGACGACGTGAAATACGGCGCGCCCGCGCAGCGGCCGGTGATGGAGGCGATCGTGCCGAGCCTTGCCGATCCCTCGCTGGCGCCCGACGGCAAACACGTGCTCTCGGCGACCGTCGCCTTCGGCCCGCCGGGCCTCGACCACGCCGCGCGCGAGGCCTTCGCCGACCGCATCGTCGCGCGCCTGGCCGAACACGCGCTGGGCCTGCCCGACCTGATCCTGGGCCGCGAGCTGCTGCTGCCCGACGACATCGCGGCGCGCTACGGCGTTTCCGGCGGCCACTGGCACCACGGCGAGATCAGCCTCGACCAGGTCTGGGTGCTGCGCCAGGGACCGGGCGTGAAGCCCTACCGCACACCCATCCCCGGCCTTTACCTGGCCGGCGCGGGCGCCCATCCCGGCGGCAACATCACCGGCCTGCCCGGCCGCAACGCCGCACTGGCCGCGCTCGAGGATCTCGCCAACCAGGGGGGCGGACATTGAACGCCATGATCGAGACCAACCTGCGCGCGACGCCCTTCCATCCCCGCCTGGCCGCCTTCAACGCCAACCACAACTGGGAGCGCTGGGAGGGCTGGCTTTCGGTCGGCGCCTTCGACAATGCCGAGCGCGAATACTTCGCGATCCGCAATGCCGCCACGCTCTACGACATCTCGCCGATCACCCAGTACGAGATCACCGGACCCCAGGCGGCCGCCTTCATGGACCGGCTGGTGACCCGCGACATGAACAAGGTGCGCGTCGGGCGGGCGGCCTATGCCCTGTGGTGCGACGACAACGGCAAGGTGGTCGAGGACGGCACGGTCTTCCGCCTGGAGCAGAACCGTTTCCTGGTCAACGTGCAGGAGCACAACCTGGTGTGGTTCGAGGACACCGCCTTCGGCATGGACGTCGTCATCGCCGATGTCTCGGACCGCTGGGCGGGGCTTTCCGTGCAGGGGCCCCTGACGCGCGACCTGCTGGTCCAGGCCGGGGTCGAGGGTGTCGCCGCCTTGCGGCCCTTGGACGTCGCGCAGACGCGCCTGGGCGAGATCGCCGTGCTGGTCTCGCGTACCGGCTTCACCGGCGACCTGGGCTACGAGCTGTTCTGCGCGCCGGGCGATGCACTGGCGCTGTGGGACGCGCTCTACGCCACGCCCATGGCCAACCGCGTGCTGCCGATCGGCAGCCATGCCCTCAACATGGCGCGCATCGAGGCCGGCTTCCTGCAGGTCAACGT
>JAQCLG010000152.1 GCA_027592745.1 Pseudomonadota bacterium
CGAAGACCACCGAATGGACCGCGCCGATACGGGCGCAGGCGAGCATGGCGTAGGCGGCCTCGGGGATCATCGGCATGTAGATCGTGATGCGGTCGCCCTTTTTGGCACCCATCAGCTTCAGCGCATTGGCCATGCGGCAGACCTCCTCGTAGGCCTCCCGGTAGGTGATGTAGCGCGCATCCTCCCTGGGGTCGTCGGCTTCCCAGATGATCGCGGTCTGGTTGGCACGGCGCGGCAGGTGGCGGTCCAGGCAGTTGGCCGCGACGTTGAGTTCGCCGTCCTCGTACCACTTGATCGCGACGTCGCCGCGGAAGCTGGTGTTCTTCACCTTGGTGAAGGGCTTGATCCAGTGGATGCGCTGGCCATGCTCGCGCCAGAAGCCCTCGGGATCATCGACCGAGCGCTGGTACATCGCGAGGTACTTCTCGTTGTCGACCCAGGCCCTGGCAGCCCAGTCGGCGGGAACGTCGATGATGGTGTCCTCGGCCATGGCAGCTCTCCTTCTCGTGCGCAACCTCCGCGCGCTTGGGGCGCATTGTCACAACAAAGCCGGGCTGCTGCAAGAAAGCCGCCGGATGCGCATGGGCGAACGCCGCCGCGTCAGGTTGGCCCTGGCCGTGCGAACGAGAAGCCTAGCGCTTGCGCTTGAAACGTTTGATCACGCCCGTGCAGGACAGCGCCGGTGCGCCGTCGGCCTCCAGGATTGCACGCATGAAGACGAAGCTGCCGGTCCTGCGCAGGACCTCGGGCCGCGCGGTCACAAGGGAACCGTTGGTCACAGCCGCCAGGAACTCGCTGGAGAAGGAAACCGTGATCGGCGCCTCGTCGGGAAAACCCCGCACGGCCTCGGCGCAGATGGCGAAGTCGGCAAAGGTCATCAGGGCGCCGCCGTGGATGGCGCCGCCCGCGTTGGCATGATGGCGCGCCATGCGGAAGGCGTAGCTGCGGCCGTCGCCGTCGTCGCAGGCGTAGTAGGGCCCGGCATGCATCTCGAAGGAGTCGTCGGGATCGAGGATGTAGAAGCCCTCGGGCATGTCGTCGCGTGCCGCATCCTGCATCGGCGCATTTCCTTCCTTGGGGCGTGCGGGGCCAACCATGGCGGCTCAGATAACACAGGGCCGGGGTTCGCCGCGCGGCAAAATCCACTAGCCTGCCTGCCGGCACAGCAGGAAGGATCGCAACGATGCAGCTCCAACTCTCGACCTGGCAGGAGGTCGAACGTTACCTCGAAACCTCGACCGGCATCGTCATTCCCATCGGCTCGACCGAACAGCACGGACCCAACGGCCTGATCGGCACCGATGCGCTCTGTCCCGAGGTGATCGCGCGAAGCCTGGGCGAGGCGGTGCCGGCCATGATCGGCCCGACGATCTCCGTGGGCATCGCGCAACACCACCTGGGTTTTGCCGGGTCCATGTGCCTGCGCCCCTCGACGCTGATCGCGCTGATCCGCGACTGCGTCGTTTCGCTCTCGCGCCATGGGTTCGACAGGTTCTTTTTCCTCAATGGCCATGGCGGCAACATCGCCACCGTGGGCGCGGCTTTTGCCGAGATTCATTCGGAGATCTCGATGTTGACGCGCCAGACGCCTCGGCCGCTCCGCTGCAAGCTCGCCAACTGGTGGGACGGCCAGGGCGTGAGGAAACTGCAGTCCGAGCTATACGGCGAGGACGAGGGCCAACACGCCACCTGCAGCGAGGTCTCGGTCACGCAATACGCCTTTACCGAGGCAATCAAACGTGTGAACTTCGATGGCAGGGCGCCCGCCTACAGCGGCATTCACGATGCCGACGACTATCGCAGGCGTTATCCCGACGGCCGCATCGGCAGCCTGCCTTCGCTCTCGAGCCCGGAACACGGCAAGCGCTTCCACGATGCCGCGGTTGCCGATCTCGGGCAGATCTACCGCGATTTCCTGTCGGCGGCATGACGGCGCCGGCCGAGGTCGCCACCTAGAGATATCCATGATCAGCCGACGCCACATCTGCAGCGGCATCGCCGTGGCCGGAGCCGTTGCAGCCCTGCCGCGCCTTGCTTCCGCCGAGAGCTGCCAGACCCGCACCCGCGCCAACCCCCACGGCCTGAGCCCGGCCCAGGCGATCGACGCCCTGCGTCGGGGCAACGACCGATTTCTCGCCGGAACAACGCAGAACTGCGACCTGATTGCCCAGGTCGAGGCGACCGCGGGCGGCCAGGCGCCCTTTGCTGCCGTTCTGGGCTGCATGGATTCGCGGGTGCCGCCCGAGCTGGTCTTCGACCAGAAGATCGGCGACATCTTCGACATCCGCATTGCCGGCAACTTCGCCGACACCGCGATCATCGGCAGCATGGAGTTCGCCACGGTGGTCTCGGGTGCGACCGCCATCGTCGTGCTGGGTCACAGCGGCTGCGGTGCGGTGCGCGGTGCGATCGACCACGTTGAGCTGGGCAACCTGACGCAGACGTTGTCCCACATCCAGCCAGCCGTGGACGCCGTTGCGCCCGAGGGGGGCAGTTCCAGCGACGCCGTGCTCGTCCAGGAGGTTGCGGAGGTCAACGTCGGCATGGCGGTCGCCGGGCTGCACAACCAGAGTCCCCTGATGGCCGGACTCGTGGCCGAGGGCAAGCTGATGATCGTGGGCGCCATGCACGACATCGCCACCGGCAAGGTGACCTTTCTCCAAGGATAGCGCTTTCTCAGGCGCAGTGCTCCTGGCGGACCGCATCGATTGCGTTATTCGCGCCCGTGCGCGTTGCGGCGACGTGCCGGGGCGCTCTATGGTCGCGCACTTGTAAAGGGAGGATCCATGAACGGCGCCGAAAGTCTTGTCCGCACCCTGGTCGAGGGTGACGTCGATGTCTGTTTCACCAATCCCGGCACGTCCGAGATGCACTTCTGCGCCGCGCTCGACCGGGTCGACGGCATGCGTTGTGTGCTCGGCCTGTTCGAGGGTGTCGTGACGGGTGCCGCGGACGGCTACGGCCGCATGATGGACAAGCCGGCTGCCACCCTGCTCCACACCGGTCCGGGGCTGGCCAACGGCGTCGCCAACCTGCACAACGCCAAGAAGGCCAAGACGCCCATCGTCAACATCGTGGGCGAACACGCGACCTATCACATCAACCACGATGCGCCGCTCACCGCCGACATCGAGGCCATCGCCTGGCCGGTCTCCCACTGGGTGAAGACCTCGCCGGATGCACCCTCGGTGGCGTGCGACGGCGCCCAGGCGATCGCCGAGGCGAGGTCGGCTCCGGGCCGCATCGCCACGCTGATCCTGCCCGCCGACACCGCCTGGAACGAGGCCGAGGGCACCGCGAAGGTGCCCGAGGTCGCCCCGCCCGATTCGGTCGGGGAGGGTCAGGTCCGCGATTGCGCCGATGCCCTGCGCTCGGGCGAACCCTGCCTGATCCTGCTTGGCCATCACGGCCTGCGCGCAGGTCCGCTGGAGACCGCCGGCCGGATCGCCGCGGCGACCGGCGCCACGGTGATGAGCGAGTTTCCCGCAAGCCGCGCCGAACGCGGTGCCGGCCGTTTCACCGCCGAACGCATGCCTTATGTCGTCGATCAGGCGCTGGCCGTCACCGGCAAGTTCAAGCACATCATCCTTGCGGGCGCCAAGATCCCGGTCGCCTTCTTTGCCTATCCCGGCAAGCCCAGCGTGCTGATCCCCGAGAGCTGCCGGCCCCATGTCCTGGCGACCGAGGAGGACGACATCGCCGGCGCCCTGGAATGGCTCGCCGACGAGGTCGGCGCCGCCGGGGCCCGGGCCGTGCTGCAGGAGGCTGGCCGTCCGGACCTGAGAACGGGCGACCTGACGATCGAGTCCATCGGGGCGGCGATCGGCAACCTTCTGCCTGAAAATGCTATCGTCTCGGATGAATCGATCACGGGCGGACGGGCGTTGTCGCCGTTCACGCGCGGTTGCGCTCCCCACGACTGGCTCTTCGGCACGGGTGGCTCGATCGGGCGCGGCATCCCCGAGGCAACCGGCGCGGCGATCGCCTGCCCGGACCGCAAGGTGCTCTCGCTCGTGGGCGACGGGTCGGCCATGTACACCATCCAGGGCCTGTGGACCCAGGCGCGCGAGAACTGCGATGTCGTCACGGTGATCTACGCCAACCGGACCTATGCCATCCTCCATGGCGAGTTGCGCAATGTCGGCGCCAATCCGGGTCCCAAGGCCCACGACATGTTCGACCTCGATCGGCCCAACCTCGACTTCGTGAAGATGGCCCAGGGCATGGGCGTCGATGCCGTGCGCGCCGAGACTGCCGAACAGTTCAACCGTGCGCTCGCCGCGGCCTTTGCCGGCAAGGGTCCCCATCTGATCGAGGCGATGATCTAGCGACTGGTGCCTGTTTAAGGAAACTCGCGGGCCAGGAACGAGCGGCGAAAAGGTCACCACCGGCCCCGACGGGGCCGACCGCACCGCGTTCCGAAACTTGGCGACGGCTCGCGATATCAGCTCGGGCTGGCGTCGCTGTCCCGGTCTTCGAAGAGATCGAAAGGGTTCAAGCCGCTGTCGGTCAATGCAGCACTGACCGCCTCCTCCAGTGCGCCCGCCGAAATGCCCGTCGCGGCTGCGACCGCATCGATAAGGCTCTGCCCGTCGACCGCCACCCCTTGCGCCCTCAGGGCGATCACGGCTGCAGCTATCATGCCGCCGATGGTCGGGTTGGAGAAGTCGTGGTCCACAGCGGCGCTGGTGGATGCGACGAGGATCGCCTCGGCGGCCTGCGGGCGGGCGCTCACGGCGACACGCATCAGGTTGGCAAGTTCGTCGGGCCCGCGACTGTCATTGACGAGCTGGGACGTCGCCAAGGCGAACTGGCTATCGGTTGCCGCAGGCAGATCGGCTTCCAAGCCTTGTGCGGTGAGTTGTGCCTCGATCTGGGCGAGGACGACCCCGTCATCGGCCGGGATTGCGGCGGTTTGTGCCTGGGCGCCTGCTGCAGTGCCAAGGAGCAGGAAGAGGGCGAGAAGATAGCGCGGCATGGGATCGGTCCTCCTCGGGGGTTTTCCACGACGCGCCCTCGGCCGGTAGAGGGTCGGGACAAGCGTGCATAACCTCTTGAAGACAGCCCGGATCGGCTGCTCGTGGATGGAACGCGGGGGGCTAGGCAAAGGTTGCGACAGCGGCGCAAGCGGACGCTCTGGCAACCGGCCGACAGGGTAGGGTCAGCGCCGGGTCGGTCTACTGCGGGCTGGCAACCTGTTCGTGGAAAAACGGGAAGACCTGGAGGATGCCCGTGCCGGAGAAGGGCTGCTTGGTCTTGCTGGCCAACAGCATTTCGTTCGTCATGATGCTGCCCACCATTTTCCTGACCTCGGCGAAGAAGCCGTTGATCTGCTGCATGGCGTCCTGGGTGGACTGCTGCGTGGCCGCCGCGAGCTGCGCGTAGGCCTCTTGCGCCGCGGCGGTTGCCTGGCGTGCGCCGCTTTCGATCTGGCGCCCGGACTCCAGCAAGGCGGCCCGGGCAGCATCGTCCAGGGTGGACCACGCTGTGTACCGTGACATGATCTTCTGAAATGCCTGCTCGTAGACTTCCGAGCGCCGGCTGGGATGGTATCCCTTCACGCTTTCCTCTTCACCGGTTGCCGGCCGCATCGTTCCGATGCCCTTAGGGCCCAGCGTCTCCTCTTCGGAACTGTCGGGAGAGGGCGATATGGGCATCGTCTCGTCCTGGCTGGCGAGCGACATCCGGGCGGCGAGGGCGGCCTCGAGAATGCCCTGTCCGGCATCGGCGCGCAGCGCCATGGCGCCATGGGTGAAGGCTGCAACGACGGGCAGTTCGAGATCGGGAAAGTCGCTGATGATGCTGCCGACCGCGTTGGCCATGTCCTTGTTCGACAGGCTGTCGATGTCCTTGCTGGTATGCAGCGTGAGGATCGCGGCGACGACGGGGTAGAGGGGGTGGCGGGCCATGACGGCGTCCATTTCCTCGCCGCCCATGCCGGTGAGCGCCCAGCCGGCCGCAAGCGCCAAGCCCAACGCCAGTCGCAACTGCCTGCGCACCCGTCGCCTCCGATCAGCACAGAAGCAAGGCGATCAAGCGGCCAGGCGGCTGTGCTTGCCGCGCAGTCGACCGCCTGGAGGGTCGTCGGGGCAAGTGCTGACTGGCGCCCGCGGACACCTGATTCAGGGTTTGATCCCGGCCATGGCACAGAGCGCCTTCCAGTGTTCATCGGAAACCGGCACCACCGAAAGGCGCGACTGCCTGACCAGCGCCAGGTCGGCAAAGCGCGGGTCGTCCTTGATCTGCTTGAGCGTGACCGGCGTCTTCACGGGTCTGAGCGGCCTGACATCGACCACGACCCAGGGGCTGCCGGCTTCCGCCGTGGGATCGGGGTAGGCGCCGCGGGTCACCTCCATGATGCCCACGATCTGCTTCTCATCGACCGAATGGTACATGAAGCAACGGTCACCCCGGACCATCTTGCGCAGGTTTGCGGCGGCCTGATGGTTGCGCACGCCGTCCCAGTGGCTCTTGCCTTCGGCGACGAGATCGTTCCAGCCCCATTCGCTGGGTTCCTGCTTCATCAGCCAGTAGGCCATCGACCATGCCTCCTTGCGGGGCTGAGAGCATAATCCAGCAGGCCGCAGGAACGGAACCGGCGCCAGGTTGGGACGACAAGAAACCCCCGGCGGTATGTTTCCCGCCGGGGGCTGATAATCGCCTGTCTGCGCCAGACGCGATCAGCTGTCGCTGACGTTGGTTTCCACTTCGTCGCCACTATCGTTCACGGCATTGACCGCACTTATCACCGTGGCGCGCGTGATGATCTGCTCCGATCCGTCCGGCGCAACGCTGATTGCTGCCAACTGGACCTGCTTTGCGGTATCGGGGCGGGCATAGGCCGCGGCGCCTGCGATCACCGCAATACCGGCACCGGTGCGCCCGCGGGCGGCTGCACGCACGACTGCGGTCACCTGATTGGTCGTCAGCGTCGGATTGTTCGTCAGAACGGCGCCGACCACCTGGGCCAGTTCTTCGTCGCTCAGATCGTCAATCGTGGCTGCCGCCCCCTGTCCTGCCGCAGCACGTGCCGCATTGGCCTCGGCCAGGATGTCGGCCTGCAGGGAAGCCTGAAGCGCCGCATCGATCGCGGGGTCGGTCTCTTCCCAGGTCGTGTTATTGTTCGCTGCCAGGGTGTCCAGATTCTCCTTCGTGATCGTCTGGGCCATGGCCGGAGACATCGCCAGCAAGAACACGGCAACCGCGCCTGCAATCATCTACTTCATTGGTGTGACTCCAATTGTTCCAATCGGTTCCCGGAGATCACGAGCCATCGCCCAAACGGCCATGACGCAAGATCGACGGGAACGGACAACATCATTCAACACCAACACACCAGTTATATTCCGCTTGGGAAATGCTGATGTCGATGTGGTGCTGAAGTCACGTGACCTGTGTCGTTCCGACCACAGCCCGCCACGGGCGGATGTCGACGCGTTCGAAAACTCCCGCCAGGGCGTAGGGATCACGCGCCGCCCAAGCCTTGGCCGCGGCAAGGTCGTCGGCCTCGATCACCAGCATGGAACCGACCATGGCCGTGCCGTCTTGGGACAGGAACGGCCCCCCCAGGCGCACCATGGCGGCACTTTCCTTGAGGAAAGCCAGGTGATCCTGCCGGTTGGCAAGACGAAGCTGGCCGTCCCCGGCCTTGTCGATGCAGTGAATGACGAACAGCACGGTGGTGTTCTCCCTGGTTGGCTCCGGTCCTGCCGGATCTAGAATTCCTCGCCGGGCCGGCGGGCGAGCAGCCCTGCAATGGCGCTTGCGACATCGCTGGTGCCGGCAAGAACATCGTTCACGGCGGCGCAGATCGGCATCTCGACCGCCAGGCGTTGTGCCAGTTCCGCCACGGCCGGCGCGGTGACCGCACCTTCGACGACGCTGCTGCGGCCTTCCATCAGCCGCGCCACGCTCTCGCCCCGACCCAGTCCCTGGCCGAAGGTATAGTTGCGCGACAGGGTCCCGGTGCAGGTCAGCACGAGATCGCCCAGGCCTGAAAGGCCCATCTGGGTCTCGCGCCGCCCGCCCAAGGCCTGGCCCAGGCGGACCATCTCGGCCAGGCCCCGGCTGATCAGCGCAGCCCGCGCGTTCAGGCCCAGGCCGCGGCCGTCGGCGATGCCGCAGGCGATCGCGATGACGTTCTTGACCGCGCCGCCGATCTCGACGCCGATGACATCGTCGCTGCGGTAGATGCGGAAGGCCGGACCGCCCAGTCCGGCCGAAACCGCTTCGACCACCTCTGGCGGCCCGGCAACCGTAACGGCCGTGGGCAGGTCGGCGGCGACCTCTGCGGCAAAGGAAGGGCCCGACAGGGCGGCGAGATCCTGGCGCTTCAGGGCCTCTGCGGCGACCTGCGTCATCAGCCGCCCGGTCCCCACTTCGATCCCCTTGGTGCAGACACAGACCGGAGTGGTCGCCGCCAGATGGCGCGCCAGACGTGCCGCGACGGCACCCAGGTGGGCCGATGGGGCGACCAGGAGCACCAGATCGCAGGCGCCCATCGCTTCCAGGCTGGTGGTCGCGGCGATCGCCGGATCGAGCGTGGTATCGGCCAGAAAGGTCGGGTTCTCGTGGTTCTCGTTGATCGCGGCGACGGTTTCGGATTCGTGCGCCCAGAGCAGCACCGAACTGCCGGCCCGGCGCGCGGCGCAGGCCAGGGCGGTGCCCCAGGCGCCGGCACCGACGATGCCGACCCGCCTGCCGTTGCCGTTCATGCCGCCTCGTCGAGCGGCCA